>CAZVDH010000084.1:0-8521 GCA_964625595.1 uncultured Oscillospiraceae bacterium
GTCTATCCACCCGCGTGCCTTAACTGCCCTACAAATTCCAATTTGCCGTACCACAAAACGATACCGAGCGGGTGGTGCTGCACGCAGTGAATCAAAATCTTAATGATTGCCGGTGGCAATCATACCGAAATTAAAAGGCAGGGAACGAAAACAGACCTCGTTCGTCACGACTTGGCTGTCGGCCCTGCCGACAAATTCCAATTTTCCTTTCCGGCAGAATTCCATCCTTTGCCCGCACGCTGCAAACTTTCCCTTGCGAAGCTATGGGAAAGCGCTTATAATGAAATCGTACATGCAGCGTTCTTTTGGCGGTGCCTGGAAACCATGGTCAAAGCCAACGGCGTCTGCGTGGCGGAAAGCCAAGCGCATGTTGACGCATGCGGGGGTGCCATTGCATCCAGACGGATGGGATAAGCCGTCCACTGACTATTGGAAACTGTGGGAGGGAGAACACAATGAAAATCAAGAAACGGTCCAATCTGAATTTCTGGCTCCTGGTGTGGGGTCTGGGCATTGCGGGGCAGCTCTGCTGGAATATGGAAAACCAGTGGTTCAACACCTTTGTCTACGCCAAGATCGCCAAGGATCCCACCATCATTTCCTGGATGGTGGGGGTGTCCGCCGCGGCAACCACCGTCTCCACCTTTCTCTTCGGCTGCGTTTCCGACCGGCTGGGAAAGCGGAAGATTCTGGTCGCGGTGGGCTACATCCTCTGGGGTATCTTTACCATTGGGTTCGGAATGACCCAGTTTCTGACCCGCAGTGCCGCCGCGGCCCTCACCGCGGTGGGCTTTGCGGTGGTGGCAGCGGATGCCGTTATGAGCTTTTTCGGCTCCATGGGCAATGACATTGGCCTGAACGCCTGGGTAAACGACCACATGCATGACGGCAACCGGGGCCAGCTGGGCGCGGCTCTCGCCACCCAGCCCATCATCGGCACCATCGTTGGCACCGTGCTGGGCGGCATTTTGGTAGGCAGCGACGACAACTACATGCGGCTGTTCTTTGTCATGGGCCTTGTTGTCATCGCTTTCGGCATCTACTGCCTTTTTGCCATGGAGGACAGCCCCAACCTGAAACCCAGCCGCCGGGGAAGCTTCGCCAGTCAGTTTTTCAGCATCTTCGATTTTCGCGGCTATCTTCAAAACCGGGAGCTTGCCTGGGTCAATCTGGCCCTGGCGGTGTTCTTCATCGCTTTCAACATGTATTTTACCCACATCGGAAACTACATGATCTACTATCTGGGCTTCTCCCCGGACATGATGGGCTATGTGGAGGGGATCGCCCTGGTCCTTGCCATGCTCTTTACCATCCCCGGCACCCGGCTTCTCAACCGGGGGAAGGCTCCCGTGCTCTGTCTTGCCGCCACGGTCATCAACAGCCTGGGCGTGGCGACCCTGGGCTTCTTTATCCGTCCGGAAAATATCAACCCTCAGTCATTGTGGAATCCCGTGCTTCTTGGCGGCGTGTTCGCCATGGGCTTAGGGTATGTCCTGTTCCTGCAAAGCATTACGGTCTGGAGCAAGCAGCTCTACCCGGAAGACGCCCGGGGCCAGTTTGAGGGGATAAGGATCCTGTTTTTCGTGCTGATCCCCATGGTGATCGCCCCCCTGATCTCCAACCCCATCATCAAAAAGAGCGGGGAATTTGTGGATGAGAACGGCTTCACCGCTTATCTTCCCACCCACACCCTGCTGCTCGCAGGTGCCGGGCTGGTCCTGCTTACGATTTTCCCCATCTTGAAAGCAAAGAAATACCGGGATAATCGGGTAAATCCCTGAGTCCTGCCAGCCTGAGGAGGTGCAAAGATGCTGGAAACAAAAGATCTGATCCTGGATAAGGCAAAATACGCCGACTGGGAAAGCATGTACCGCAATGTATGGTCTCAGCCGGAATGTGCCCGGTACATGCTATGGAATGTTACCGAAAGCGAAGATGAAGCAAAGGAGCGGATCCTGCGGACCATAGAGTTTCAGAAGGACCGGGACGGCTACCTGGTCTATGAAAAGGCATCCGGAATCCCCATCGGCTTTGCCGGGGTAAGGCAGGCATCCGACGGCGTATGGGAGGAGACGGGGATCTGCCTGGGGCCAGCATACCAGCATAAAGGCTACGGAAAGCAAATCCTTACATGCCTAATGGGGTACTGCCGGGACTGCTTTCACGCGCACCAGTTCCTGTATTCCACCCGGGCGGAAAACCTGGCATCCTGTGCCCTCGCCCGCTCCCTGGGGTTTACGCTTGTAAGCACGGAAATCAGGACGGACACACGGACAGGGCAGACATACACGCTGGAACAGCACCGCGCCGCTCTGTGAAATGTCAGCAAATCTACCAGCAAATTTTACAAAGATTTTACATAAATTTTGTTGTATTCGTAGAAAGATGGAAATAATCACAACTTATCATTGCATTTCTTGTCAAAAGTTGTATAATTATGGCACAGTTTGAGTTTTCTCAAACAAAATCAGAACATGGAGGAAATGAAATGAAAAAGATTATCGCAATGCTTTTGGCTGTGGTAATGCTTCTGGGTCTGTGCGCCTGCGCCAAGACCGAGGAGCCTGTTGCTACCACCGCTGCTCCCGCTGCGGACAATACCCCTCAGGACACTGCCGCTCCCGAGACTGAGTCTCCCGCCGTGGATCAGACCACTTTCGAAGAGCTGCTGGAAGCCGGCAAGAAAAACGGCAACAAGCTCACCATTTACAGCACCCACTCCGTGACCGTCAGCGCCGTTGAGGCTTTTGCCAACAAGTTCGGCATTGACATCAACATGGTGGAGGGCACCCAGATCGGCGACAACGACCAGATCACCCAGGTCGCTACCGAAGTTTCCAGCGGTGTTGCAGGCGCTGACGTTATCTTTATTCAGGATGGCGCCCGTACCGTCTCCGAGCTGGTAGACGAGGGCTATGTCTACAACTGGTACAACCAGGAGATCCTGGACGCTGTGGGCGATGACTGCGAGCCCCTGCTGGTTTGGGACTACTGCAACAAGGTCTTCATTTACAGCACCGACTATGTGGCTGACGGCGAGATCTCCAACATCTGGTACGCCACCGATCCCCAGTACGCCGGTACCGTGCAGATGAAGAACCCCGAAAAGGAAGGCGTCAACATGAACTTCATGGTCATGCTGACCTCTGACGAAAACGCCGCCAAGATGGCCGACGCTTACAAAGCCTACTACGGCACTGACATTGTTCTGGATCCCGACTGCCCCAACGCCGGCTATCAGTGGATCAAGATGATGTACCAGAACGGCGCTGTTCTGGGTGACTCCGACGGCGATATTGCCAAGGCTATCGGCAACCCCGAGCAGGAATCCGATACCAAGTGGTCCGCCCTCATTACCCTGAACAAGTACATCAAGAACCGTAAGGATTCCACCAAGAATCCCGGCAACTACACCCTGGACTACGTTAAGGAAATGGATCCCGTTGCCGGCTTCATTTACCCCATCTACGGCCTGATCACCAAGAACGCCGATAACCCTGAGCTTGCGAAGGCTTTCCTGGTATGGCTGTTCACCGAGGAAGGCTGGGTCGGCGACGGCACCACCACTCAGCGTGACGGTTCCGTGTATAAGGGAATGTCCGGCCGTATGGGCGACTACTCCGGCAACCAGTCCCTGGCTGTTACCGAGGGCGACCTGCCTGTGACCGAGTGGAAGAAGATCCTGATCCAGGAAGATCCCATCTACGCCGCAGCCCATCGTGCTGACGTGGAAGACTTCATCAAGCTGATCAAGTAATCATCTTCTTACTATATCGAACGAAGCATTGGAAAGGGATGGCCCAGTGCCATCCCTTTCCTCCATATTTCCGCAGGTTTGTGCGGCAGCCCCGCCGCCGCAACTCGCATCAGGGAGTTTGAGAAATGAAGAAAACGCTAAACAAGATAAAAACCTTTTTCAGCAAGCCCTATAACATCCTGCTGGTCGTTCTGCTGGTCACGCTGGCCTATCTCGTGATCCTGCCTCTTTTTTCCATTGTAGGCGATACCTTTGTGGTCCACGCCTCGGAAAAATCCAGGGTCGGCCAGCCGGTTGGCAGCTTTACCCTCTATCACTGGATCCGGGCTTTTGCCAGCGAATACAGTAAAATCCTGGTCTGGGAGCCTCTGTGGCACAGCCTGTACACCTCGGCTCTGTCCTGTGTGGTCGCCATTGTCATCGGCGGCGGTTTTGCCTGGCTGGTGACCCGGACCGACCTCAAGTGGAAGAAAGTGCTGACGAAGCTCTTCATCTTCCCCTACATCATGCCCTCCTGGACCCTGGCACTGGCATGGCGGAACTTCTTTAAGAACGCCGTGGTCGGCGGCGCTCCCGGCATTTTCACCGCCCTCACCGGAATCACCATTCCCAACTGGTTTGCCTACGGTCCTTTCCCCATCATTGTCACCACCGGCCTGCACTACTCCCCCTTTGCCTATATTCTCATCGGCGGCGTCCTGAGAAATATGGATGCCAACCTGGAGGAAGCGGCCATTATCCTCAGAACCAACAAGGCCCGGATGTTCACCCGGATCACCATTCCCATGGTCATGCCCGCCGTCATGAGCACGGTTATCCTGGTATTTTCCAGCGGTATGAGCTCCTTCGCGGTGCCCCAGTTCCTGGGCCTGCCGGTGCGCTACTATGTGCTGACCACGGAAATGTACTCCACCATTCAGGGCACGAACCCCGGCGTGGGCTATATCATCGCCATCCTCATGATGGTGATTTCCGTTGCCATCATGCTGGCAAACCAGTATATGATCGGCACCCGGAAATCCTACGCAACAGTCACCGGCAAGAGCGCAAATATCTCCCTGTTCCACCTGAAAAAAGCACGGACTGTGGTCTCTCTGCTGGTAACGCTGGTGGTACTGTGCATGTCCGTAATTCCCATGATCTCTTTCGTGCTCCAGTCGGTCATTCTGACGGACGGCAACTACCACCTGTCCAATATGACCCTGGACTTCTGGATCGGCATTTCCAAGGGCGGCAACGATTACCAGGACAAGGCAGGCATCCTGCGCAACGCCGATGTCTGGAAGACCCTGTTTAATTCTTTGAAGCTGTCCTTTACCTGCGCTCTGGGCGCCGGTACCGTGGGCTTCCTGGCCGGCTACTCCATTGTCCGCCGCCGGGGCAGCACCCTGAGCCGGTTCGTGGAAAACCTGACCTTTATCCCCTATCTGATCCCCTCCATGGCGTTCTCCGCCATTTACCTGTCCATGTTCTCCCAGCAGCGGGGCTTCATCCCCTCCCTGTACGGCACCTTTGCCCTGCTGGCACTGATCGGCACGGTCAAGTATCTGCCCATGGCCTCCCGCAGTGGTGTCAACTCCATGCTGCAGCTCTCACCGGAGATAGAAGAAGCGGGTGTTATCATGGGCATCCCATGGTGGAAGCGGATGACACGGATCATCGTTCCCATCCAGAAATCCACCATCGTGTCCGGGTATCTTCTCCCGTTTGTATCCTGCATGCGGGAGCTGAGCCTGTTCGTCATTCTGGTCACCGCCAACAACCGCGTGCTGACCACCCTGCTGTTCTTCTATGATGAAAAGGGCTGGTCCCAGTACGGCAATGCCATCAACCTGCTGATTATCTTTATTGTGCTGCTGGTGAATTTCGTCGTGGAAAAGCTCACAGGCGCTTCCATTGAAAAGGGCGTAGGAGGAAAATAAAATGCCAACAATCAGACTTGTCAATATTACCAAACAGTTCTCCAAAGGCTCCAAGGCGGTGGATAAGCTGAACCTTACCATCGAGGACGGACACTTTGTCTCCCTGCTGGGCCCCTCCGGCTGCGGCAAGACCACCACTCTGCGTATGATCGCGGGTCTCGAGACCCCTACCGACGGTGAGATCTACTTTGACGACACCTGCGTTTTCTCCAACGAAAAGGGTATCAATATCTCCCCCGACAAGCGGAATGTGGGCTTCCTGTTCCAGAACTACGCTCTGTGGCCCCACATGACCGTCCGCAGGAACATTGCTTTCGGTCTGGAAAACATGAAATGGGACAAAAAGAAGATCGAAAACCGGGTGGCGGAGATCTGCAAGGCCATGCGCATCGAGGAATACATTGACCGCTATCCGGCGGAGCTTTCCGGCGGCCAGCAGCAGCGTGTTGCCATCGCCCGTACCCTGGCTCCCAATCCCCGGGTGCTGCTGATGGACGAGCCTCTGAGCAACCTGGATGCCAAGCTCCGCAACGATATGCGGGCGGAACTGAAACGGCTGCACAAGCAGACCGGCGCCACCTTTATCTACGTTACCCATGACCAGCTGGAGGCTATGACTCTGTCCACCCGGATCTGCCTGATGAAGCTGGGTGTCCTGCAGCAGTACAGCTCTCCCCTTGAGCTGTACGGCAAGCCTGTGAACCTCTTTACCGCAGACTTTGTGGGCAACCCCAGCATCAATCTCGTTCCTATGGACGCCCGAATGGCAGGCGATGCCGTGAAGCTGTCCAGTGCCGACCTGCAGCTGACCTTCCGGCCCAACGAGCCCGTTACCCTGCCGGAAAGCGGCAAGGCGGTGCTGGGTGTCCGGCCTGAGTTCCTGAAACAGCAGGATGAAAACGCCGTGGATGCCCAGGTGGAGTCCTCCCTCCCCTCCGGCATGGAAACCATTCTGGTCACCAAGGTGGGCGCTCAGCGTCTCACCTCCGTGATTTTCGGCGATGTGGACTTTAAGTCCGGCGAGACTCTGAAAATGGGCTTCTCCGGGAATAAGTACCAACTCTTTAACGGCGACACCGGCGAACGGCTCACCAGCGGTTCCCTGGAGGTCTGATACTAGCTTTTCAAAAACGGTTTAATACCGTTTTATGGGACCGCTGTCAAGCGATCAGCGGCATCGCCGCAAAAAAACGTAGTCCATACATTTCTCGCCGCCACCGGCGGCCTGCGCAAAAAGCGCAGGATAAAATGGTATTAACCATTTTATCGAGAAATAGTATGACAGGGACTTCCCTTTCTGACATAAAAACCAGGCTGCATTTGCAGTCTGGTTTTTTGTATCGTAACGATTCAGTCACGGCCAGGAAGCGGCAGAAAAATGATCGTTTAGCTGACAACTTTACCTTGGATGGCATGCGGTCCGATGCGGTACACGGCAAGGGCTCCCTTGTGCAAAGGGAGCCTTGGGGCGCTGCCGCGCCAGTACGCTAAACGATCATTTACCACAAAAAGTTTAGCAACGATGCTATAGCATTAAGAGCTTTCTTTGACTTTCTGCCCATGCATCGCCTCATTTCAGTTTTTTCTCTTCCCTCGGGTCAGTCTGCCGACAAAAGGCTCGCAGGCTTTCATGGCTCCCTTGGGGCAGAACTCGCCGCAGCAGAAGCAGCTGATACACTTGCTCCGGTCGATCTTCGGCCGCCCGCTTACCATAGTGATGGCCTTGGCTGGGCAAACTGCGGCGCATTTCCCGCAGCCCACGCAGGTCTTGTCCGGCTTTGGTCTCGTGACCAGCGCCCACTTTGCCAGCCTGTGGAACCACTCGCTGCGAAGCCCCCAGAAGCGAATGTCCACCGGGGGCTGGAGCTTGAAATCCGTCACACGGTAAGGCTCCGGATCTCCGAACAGGGTAAGCTCCCCGGCATTTTCCGGAATCAGGCCCCGGTCCGCCGCCTCGGCAAGGGTGGGCACGCCGTCTTTCCCCAACCCGATCAGGTCTGCCGCCAGCAGGTCCAGGGCATGGGGATTGAAAGAAGCCAGCAGCACGCCCACATGCCGGGGATCCCCATAGGAGGGGCCGTTGCCCTCCATGGCGAGCACACCGTCGCAGATGGAAAGCCGGGGCTTTAAAAAGCCGCACAGGTCCACCAGCATGGAAGCGAACGCTTCATGGGTGGGAAAGCGGTAGTGAAACTCCGTCTTGTGGGTCCCGGTGATGGCCCCGAACATATTCTTGCAGGCGCCGGTATAGCCCATGAGGGCATGGGTCTTCAGCTTGCACAGGTCAATGATGGCGTCCGCTTTCAGCAGGTAGTCGCAGCACCAGAAGCTGTGCAGTGCCTTTCCCTCCGCCACCGTCACCTCAGTCTCGCCGAAGTCATCGTTGAGCCTTGCCCCCGTTCGGGTGACCTGGGTCATGCCCGTTGCCCGGTACACCGCATCCAGAAAAGGCTTGCGGTAGGGGCCTCCCGGGCTGTCCCCCACGACCACCTCCGCCCCACGCTCCGTAAGCCGGCGGCACAGGGCGCAGACCACCTCGGGATGGGGCGTGGCCGCTTTCTCCGGGCCGTGGGCAACGACCAGGTTTGCCTTTACCGCGATTTTCATTCCGGGCTTCACCCAGCCCAGGGCATCCAGGGGCGCAAAGAGGGCATCCATTGCCCGCTCCACCGTCTCCGGCTCATAGTTTTCGCATCCAACGATGCTGACCCGTCCGTCCATATCCATCCGCTCCTCTTTGGGTATATTCTCTTTATTTTCTGCTTATCGGGATCAATCAGCAAATCAACAAATTGGAATTTGTAGGGCAGTTAAGGCACGCGGGTGGATAGACGCCTTGCCC
>CAZVDH010000085.1:0-8439 GCA_964625595.1 uncultured Oscillospiraceae bacterium
GAACATACAGCGTTTCAAGCAGTACCTTTTTTACGAACCGAATACGAAATCGGTTCGTATCGCCGTTCCTCATCAGTCTCGCTACGCTCGACAGCTTCCCCCCGGGGGAAGCGATGGTGCTGCCACACCAGTACACCAAAGTGCATTTTTTTGTTTGCTGCATAAAGCCGATAACCTAAAGTCCTCTTTATGTCTCCCTATCTGTGGTAAACTGCACAGCGTAAACAAGGTGCGCCAAAAGCACGGAACATAAGGAGGAACCGATATGAAAAACACAAGAAGACAGACAAGTCACAGAAGCTGCCCTGCCTATCCCAACGCTGCCGACAGCAGCTACTATCTCCATAAGGCGCTGGATATTGCCGCCGCCATTGCCTCGGGATTGGGACTGCTGGCCGCGCTGGTGTTTCTGGCAGCGATTACCTGACCTCCCGCCGGTTTTCCTGGTACAGCCAATTCAGCCCTTTGAGCAGCAGATCCTTTTCATAGTGCATGGGAGTGCGGCAAAGGGGAACGATAAACTTGGAAATGCCGCCTGTTGCAATCACGGTTGCTTTCTTCCCAAGCTCCTCTTCCATTCTGGCGATCATGCCGTCCAGCATACAGGCGCTGCCCAGCATAATTCCGCTGCGCATGCACTCGATGGTGTTGCGGCCAATGGCAGCTTTGGGCTTGTCCAGCTGAAGACCGGGAAGCAGAGCAGTCCGTTCGGTCAAGGCGTCCAGGGAGACCCGCACTCCGGGGCAGATGCAGCCGCCGATCAGCGCGCCGCTTTCGTCCAGTACGGTGATGGTGGTGGCGGTACCCATATCGACGATAATGAGCGGCGGCTTATGAAGCTTCAGCGCGGCAACAGCGCCAACCACCAGATCCGCGCCGGTCTGCGCCGGATTTTCGATCCGGATATTCAGACCGGTTTTGAGACCGGGCCCAACCACCAGGCAGTTTTTGCCGGTAAGCTTCAGAAGCGCGGTTTTGATGGAATTCAGTACCTGGGGAACGACGGAGGACACAATGGATCCTTCAATAGTATCCCGGCTTACGCGGTAAATATCCAAAATCATCTTAATATCGACACAGTATTCGTCGGAAGTCTTGGTAGCGTCCGTCCGGAGCCTTGCCTCAAAAACAATCGTATCGTCGTGAATGCCGCCGATCACGATGTTGGAATTTCCAATGTCAACTGCCAGAATCATTTTATTGCCTCCAAATCTTCTTTGCGCAGAATGCGGCATCCGAGGATTTTTCCGTTTTCAATTTCCATCCATCCGGCGCTGCCGCCGAAGTAGCCCGCGCTGCCGGGGTTCAGCACCCACAGCCCATCCTCTTCCTGATGGCAGTCCACAGAATGGGTGTGACCGTATAGAATCCCGTCAACCTTGGCCCGCCTTGCCTCCCGAAGAAGCCTGTAAGTGCTTTCTTTTACATAATAGTCATGCCCGTGGGTCAGCATCAGTCTGACACCGGAAAGGTTCACGATAATGGTATGCATCATGCCCGGATCACAGCGGTAGGAATCGCAGTTCCCGGGCACCTGATAGAAAGGGATTCCGGGGTACAGGCGGCTCAGATCCTTGCCGTCACTGACGTAATCTCCCAGATGGATCACGGCATCCGGCCGGCACGCATCCATGCACCGCTGCATAAAATCCGAATAAGAATGAGAATCGGATAAAACCAGTATTTTCATATACCTGTATTCCTTTTTTCTGGATAGGGAGATTATAGCATAGCAAAACGGAAAATGCTACTGGTGCGGCTGAATTTTAAGGAAAAAACAATCTGCGTCCATGAACTGCCGTTGAAAAGGACACAGGAAGGCGGCGGATCCGATTTGACCCGCCGCTTAAAAATCTTCATGCAGAATGTTTTCAAAGAGACTTCCGGTGCGGCTGAGAGAATCAAGATTGGAAAGTTCCTCAAAACCGATTAACCGCGCGCCCATCTGCTCCAGCTCCAGGGAAGCCTGGCTTCCATCCCGGAAGCAGCACAGGGGCGTAAAGCCGTAACGAAGATTGGCTGCCGCCCCGTCCCAGGTGCCGCCTTTTTTGTAGTTGCATTGTGCGGCGATCGTCACTTCTCCCAGCGCGTGAATGACCCGGTTCCGGTGCAGCGCCCGGTGGGCAGAAAAGGGAGCATCATAGTCTTCCTCGCTGATATACAGTACTCCGGGGTGCTCACGCTTGGTTTGCAGCTCGTCGGCGATCACGCAGATCACCTGACCGCCGGCAGCGAGACAGGCGTTTTGCCCAACCGTGTCCGCGCCCCTGGCGTTGCCGGAAACCAAGGCGAAGCCCTGCTTCGCGGCCTGGGCGCCCGCCTGAGCAGCAAATTCCCGGTTCTGCGGGTTCAGATCCCGACTGCCAACAAGGGCAGCGGAGGGAGCATCCAGGAGGGGTAAATCCCCTTTCGCCCACAGACAGCCGGGGCTTTCCGGGCCGAGGCGGCGGCGAAGCCGGACGGGATACCGGGGGTCGGACCGGGTGATGGGGACGCAGCCCAGCCGCCGGGCCCGCTGCAGGTACCATTCCAGCAGTTCGGTTTCCTCCAGCAGGGCGACAATACGTTCAGAAAGGTCCCAGTCCAGGCCCAGGGCGATCAGGTGCCTCGGTTCCAGAGTGCCGTCTTCCTCAGGCTTTGGCATCTGAGCCATCCGTTGGGTGAGCAGACGGAGCTGGGGCGGGGTAAGGGGACGGCGGTCCGGGTTCCCCAAATGGCTGGTAAGCAGCAGGAAGCCCTGCTCTGTCAGTTTCAACGGAAACGCCTCTTGGGTGCGGGAGCGGGCTTCACTTCTTCGGCTGTCAGCACACCCTCAGGGGACAGAACCATGGGTTTCACCGTATAGTTGGAGAATTTGGCGATCTCGTCCAGCTTCGCTTTTTCGGGGAAATTGCTTATAAGACTCCAGGCGACACCCTTTTTTCTGGCCCGTCCGGTGCGCCCGATCCTGTGAATATAGTATTCGTTTTCCTCGGGGATATCGTAGTTGATCACACAGTCCACATCGTACACATCGATACCCCGGGAGGCGACGTCCGTTGCCACCAGGACGGAAAGCTTTCCGGCCTTGTAGCGCTGCATGGTTTTCTCCCGCAGGCTCTGCTTGATGTCTCCGTGTAGGCACTCACAGTCGAGACCTGCCCGCTGCAGTTCGTCGGACAGCCGCTGGCACATGTGCTTGGTGTTGCAGAAGATCATCACCCGCTCGTAGCCCTGGCTGCGGATCAGCCGAAGCACCGTTTCCGCTTTTTCCAGAGGGGTGCAGCTTAAGCTGTACTGGTCAATGTCCGGACGGTCCTCCTGCTTGGGCTCCACGGTGATCTCCACTTCATCCCGCTGGTACATCCAGGAGACGGTCATGACCTCCTGGGAGATGGTGGCGGAGAACAGGCCCAGGTTTTTCCGGTTCTTCACCTTGTCAATGATCCGGGTGACATCCTTGAAAAAGCCCATGTCCAGCATTCGGTCGGCCTCGTCCAGAACAATGGTCTGCACTTTGTCCAGGCGAATGGTCTTCCGGTTATAGTGGTCCATCAGCCGGCCGGGGGTGGCGACAACAAGCTGCGGCTTTTTCTGAAGCTGCTGGATCTGCCCGCCGATACCGGCGCCGCCGTAGAGAACCGCGACCCGGATACCCTGGTAAAAGGTCAGAAGCCCCCGCAGCTCGTCGCCGATCTGAATGGCAAGCTCCCGGGTGGGCGCGAGGATCAGGCCCTGAACCTCGGCGGATTCCGGGTCGATGTGTTCGATCATGGGGATCCCGAAAGCAAAGGTTTTTCCCGTGCCGGTGGGGGCTTTCGCGATGACATCCCGCCACTGCATAAAATAGGGGATGGCTTCCGCCTGAATGGTAGTGGGGTAGCCGTAGCCCTTTTTCTCAAGGGCTTTCAGCATTTCCGGGGAAAGCCCCAGACTTTTAAAGGTAATATTGTTTTCTTCCATTTTCTTTTTCCTTTATGACTGTGCCGTTTTTCCCGGCAGGGGATGGCACTTTTTTGTTATCTTATCATTTCCCGGGCTTTTTTGCAATGGGAAACCTGATTTTTTCCGGAGAAAGGAAGAGGGTAATAGAAATTTAAAAACGATACAGTGGACAAATGATTGGAAATGTGGTATATTTTACGAAATGATACCGTGCCCCAGTGGGCGCTGTATGATTGTTTGCGGAAGGATACAGAAAAATGGGTAAGCTAATTGTGATCGAGGGTACGGACGGTTCCGGTAAATCCACCCAGTTCCGTCTTCTGACCCAGGCTCTGGAAAAGGACCGCCGTCCCTTTCAGAAGATCGTTTTTCCCCAATATTCCGAACCAAGCTCCGCGCTGATCCGGATGTACCTGGGCGGGGAATTCGGTTCGGACCCGTCGGATGTGAGCGCCTATGCGGCGTCTTCTTTCTATGCGGTGGACCGTTATGCCTCTTATAAAAAGGTATGGGGGCAGTGGTATGAATCCGGCGGCCTGGTGGTTGCGGACCGGTACACCACCTCCAACGCGGTGCACCAGGCTTCAAAGGAGCCCGAGGAGAAGCGGGAAGCCTTTCTCAAGTGGCTGTATGAATTTGAGTACGACCACCTGGGACTTCCCAAGCCGGATCTTGTTTTGTACCTGGATGTGCCCACGGACTTTACCGAAACGCTTCTGCGGGGCCGGGAACGGGCAACCCATACCAAGGCCGACATTCACGAAGCCAATACCGCCTATCTGGCTTCCTGCCGCCGGATGGGAAAGGCCGCGGCTCAGTATTATGGCTGGACGGTAGTGGACTGTGTCCAGGATGGGGCCATGCGGTCCATGGAAGATATTCACGGAGAAATTTACCGCCATGTGGCGGCTTGTTTGGAGGATTAATTATGGTTTACATGCTTCTTGGAACAGGATTTGAAGAAATGGAAGCGATTGCCCCCCTGGATCTTCTGCGCCGGGCCGGCGTTAAGGTCCTGACTGTGGGTGTCGCGGGCAAGCAGGTTCGCGGCAGCCACGGCATTATTGTGGAGGCAGATATTACCCTGCCGGAAATGGATCTGACGGATCTGGAGATGATCATTCTGCCCGGCGGAATGGGCGGCGTTACCACAGTAAGAGGAAGCAAGGCTTCCATGGACGCCCTGCGCTTTGCCTGGGAAAACGGCAAATTCGTGGCGGCTATCTGCGCCGGGCCTACGGTCCTTGCGGATATGGGGATCCCCGACGGAAAGAACGCTACCTGCTACCCCGGCCTGGAGAGTCAGATGGGCAGCGCCCATATGGTTCCCGAAGCGGCGGTGGTGCGGGACGGAATGCTGATCACCGGCACCGCCGCGGGCTGCTCCATTCCCTTTGGCCTTGCCCTGGTGGCGGCGCTGAAGGGACAGGAGACTGCTGATAAAGTTGCGGGAGAGATCGTGATTCGCTGACAGGAGGAACACTGTATGAAGGAATATCCCATTCCCAACCCGGAGGAGGATTCCGCCGCCGGCCCCGGGTATCCGGATACGCCGGAGGTAAACGTCCCGGAAGAGATACCGGTGGAAGGGATGGAAGCTTTTCCGGAGGAAGACAGACAGAATGCCTCCGGTTCTTTGGACCATGATAAGCTGGTCAGTCCGGAGCTGTCTGACCATATCTCCCGGGATGAGGATGCCTATGGATTTCACGGAATGACGGATCCCGGAGAAGTAAACCAGCCCTTTGATTTAAGCATCCTGGACGACCCGGAGCTGGACGACCCGGAGGAATACGACTCCCAGACGGCACGGGCTTCGGCTCAGACTTATGACGGAGCGGAGGATCTGCCCGGGGATTTCCTGGCGGAAGCGGAGGCGGACATCCAACCGGACAGGTCAGAATCTGATCCGGAAGACGATTACCGAGAGATAGATGACGAGGAATTCCAGGCGCTTCTGGATTCGCAGCCGGAACAGGAGCCCGTTCCTGCCCATGACCGTCCTGCCCGGAAAGGCCGTCCCCGCCGGAAGAAAGGGGAGGGCTTCTTTGGCATTCCCAATATTCTGGTGACGCTGGTTTGGGCAGCCATTGTCCTTGCCATCGGTGTGACCCTGGGACGAATGCTCTGGGTCTGCGCGACGGATGTTCTGGCCTTTGGCCGGGAGGACAAGGCCGTGACCATCACGGTATACGAGTCGGACACCATCGATGAAATCACCGAGAAGCTGTATAATGGTGGACTGATCCGTTATCCCGGCTTGTTCAAGCTTTATGCCAGCTTTGCGGTGGATGAAGGTGAGATCCATCCCGGCATCTGGGATCTCAATACCCGCTATGACTACCATGCGCTGGTCAAAATGATGTCTCCCAGCTCTACCCGTTCCGTGGTGAAGCTGACCATCCCCGAGGGCTATACCTGCCGGCAGATATTCCAGCTCATGGAGGACAACAAGGTCTGTACCGCTGTGGACATCGGCTCCTATGCGGCTTCCGGAGAACTGAAAGACTACTGGTTCCTGGAAGGGATTCCCCGGGGAGACTTTTACAGCCTGGAGGGGTATCTGTTCCCGGATACCTATGAATTCTATAAGAACGACTCCCCCAGAAATATTCTGGAAAAAATGCTGGACAACTTTGATGCCCGGTTTACCCAGGAAATGCGGGATCAGCTCCCGGTTCTGAATGACCATGTTTCCGACCTGATGCGCAAGGATGGCAGGAGCGAGGAATATATCGCGGCCCATCAGCTGTCTATGAACGATCTGGTGATCGTTGCGTCCATGATTGAAAAGGAAACCTCCGGCAACAATGAGAGTCCAACCATCGCGTCGGTTATTTACAACCGTTTGTTTAACTGGGGCGATACCCCGGCCTATCTGAACATTGACGCTTCCATTGTGTATGCATTGGATGGCAAGACGGATCTGACAGCCGAGGATCTGAAAGTGGACAGTCCCTATAACACCTACTATCACACCGGACTGACGCCCACCCCCATTTCCAACCCCGGCCTTGCGAGCCTCCAGGCGGCGCTGAATCCGGCAAGCACCAACTACTATTACTACGTTCTGGATCCCATGGCGGGCAGCCATATCTTCTCCACGACCCTGGAGGAGCATGAGGCGAACCGGGCGGCGCTGGCAAATGCCAACGCCGACGGCTGATATGGGGAAGCTGGAACTGCTCAGCCCGGCGGGGGATGCTGAGCAGCTGAAAATGTCCGTGCTGTACGGCGCGGACGCGGTATACCTGGCGGGTACGGACTTCGGAATGCGCTCCTTCGCGGGAAATTTCTCCCCGGAGGCGCTTCCCAAGGCGGTGGCTTTTGCCCACGAACATGGTGTGAAAGTACACGTCACGGTAAATACCATGCCCCGCAATGATGAGGTCGTCCGGCTTCCGGAATACCTGGAGCGGCTGGATGACGCCGGGGTGGATGCTTTGATCCTGGCGGATCTGGGGGCCTTTACCCTGGCCGGGCGGTATGCCCCACGCTGCCAGCGGCACA
The DNA here is from genome assembly GCA_964625595.1 of uncultured Oscillospiraceae bacterium. Classification (GTDB taxonomy): domain Bacteria; phylum Bacillota; class Clostridia; order Oscillospirales; family Oscillospiraceae; genus Faecousia. Next base: position 7,435 of record CAZVDH010000085.1, read on the forward strand.
TCTCCACCCAGCAGTCGGTTTCGAACTACGAATGCGCCCAGGCCTGGTTTGACCTGGGGGCCAGCCGGGTGGTGCTTGCCCGGGAGGTAAGCCTTTCGGAGATCCGGACCATCCGGGAGAAAACCTCCCCGGAGCTGGAGCTGGAAACCTTTGGGCACGGCGCCATGTGCGTCAGCTACTCCGGACGGTGCCTGCTGAGCAACTACATGACCGGGCGGGACTCCAACCGGGGCGCCTGCGCCCAGCCCTGCCGGTATAAGTACGCCCTGATGGAGGAAAAGCGCCCTGGAGAATATTTTCCCATTTTCGAAGACGAAAAGGGAAGCTATATTCTCAATTCCCGGGATATGTGCATGATCGACCATCTTGGGGAACTGATGGATGCCGGTGTGGACTGCATCAAGCTGGAGGGCCGGGCAAAGTCCGCGTACTACGCTGCCATTGTTACCGGCGCCTACCGGCACTGCATCGACGCCGTGTCCGCCGGACTTCCCCTGGACGCAAGATGGCGGGACGAGGTGGAGCATGTTTCCCACCGGGTCTATTCCACCGGGTTCTACTTTGGCTATCCCGGCCAGTATACGGAGGATTCCCGCTACATCCGCCAGTGGCAGATCGCGGCCATTGTGGAGGACTGTGATAGAAACGGCCTTGCCCGGTGCTCTTTGCGGAATAAATTCCGCGCGGGGGATGCGCTGGAAGCCGTGGGCCCGGATATGCCGCCTTTCGGCTTTACGGCGGAAGCGATGACAGACGGCGACGGAGTGCCTTTGGAGGAACCCCGCACACCCCAGTCCATCTTTTTTCTGCAGCTTCCCAAGCAGGTCCCGCCTTACTCCATTCTCCGCCGCAGTGTGGAGCTTTCCGGAAAATAACCCTTTTATAAAAGCAACCACCGGATTTTTCGGTGGTTGTTTTTTAAAAAAGCTTATCGGATAAACGCAGCAGTGCGACAAATTGGAATTTAGGTTATCGGCTTTATGCAGCAAACAGAAAAATGCACTT
>CAZVDH010000086.1:0-8396 GCA_964625595.1 uncultured Oscillospiraceae bacterium
ACCACCCCCGGGGGAAGCGATGGTGCTGCCGCACCAGTACACCAAAGTGCATTTTCCTGTTTGCTGCATAAAGCCGATAGCCTAAAGTGGAATTTGTAGAGGGGAGAGCACCCCGAACAACGCTGTCATTCCGAGCCAGTGCGCACTACTTTCGTGGGAATCTCCATCGAATTCCGGGCAGCCCATCGTCATACAGTCGGTTCTTTTTGTACCGTTTTCCGGAATCTGGCTGTCTGTTATCGAAAAGTGATGCGTCTATCCGGGAGATTGCCACACCAGTGACATCGGTCACTGGTTCGCAATGACCGGGAATTCGATGGCCCGTCAAATACCAATTTGCCTGTGTGCTTATGACGAAAAGAGATTATGTCGGAATCGTAAATTTTTCCTGCGTTTACGGATTGTTTACAGGGAATTGGTAGAGTGGAAATGGAAACAGGCGCTTTTGCCCCCGGGGCGGGAATACGACCTGTCGTCAACTTCCTTTTATCAGGAGTGAGAAGGAAATGTTTGGATATGTTACCGGAAACTGGAAAGAATTGAATAAGGACCAGCAGGCCAGGTACGGTGCGGTGTACTGCGGCATCTGCCGAAGGCTGCAGGCCCAGTCCGGCGGGATATCCCGCTTGGGGCTAAGCTACGACATGGCGTTTCTTTCTCTGCTCCTTATGAGCCTGTACGAGCCGGAGGAAACCTCCGGAAAAGACGGATGCTTTCTGCATCCTGTCAAGCGCCGGGCCTGGGTGGACAATGAATATATCCGCTACAGTGCGGATATGAATGTGATCCTTGCCTACTATAACTGCCTGGACGACTGGCAGGACGACAAGAAGCTTTCCGCGAAGCTCATGGCCCAGACCTACGGCAAATCCCTGGAAACCATTGAAGAAAGCTACCCCCGGCAGGCAGCGGCCATCCGGGAGTGCCTGGATACCCTGGGACGGCTGGAAAAGGAAAACTGTGTAAATCCCGACGAGCCCGCCGGAGCCTTTGGCCGGCTGATGGCGGAGCTTCTTACGTACCGGGAGGACCTGTGGGCGCCGAGTTTACGGCAGATGGGAAACGCCCTGGGCAGGTTCATTTACCTGATGGACGCGGTGATGGACTATGACCGGGATAAACGGAAAGGAAAGTACAACCCGTTCCTGGCGATGGGAGGGCCCAAGGACCCCGCCCGCTGGGAGGAATACCTGGTGCTGACGATGGGAAGCGCCACTGCGGAATATGAGAAGCTCCCGCTGGTCCAGGACAAGGCGCTGCTGGATAATATCCTGTACAGCGGCGTGTGGGTGACCTACCGGGAGCGGGAGAAAGGGAAAAAGGAGGAGCGCCATGGTTGACGATCCCTATCGTGTGCTTGGGGTGAGCCCCGATGCTTCGGACGAGGAAATAAAGCGGGCCTACCGTCTTCTGGCGAAGAAATACCATCCGGACCTGAATCCGGGGGACCCGGAGGCCGCCCGGAAAATGCAGGAGGTCAACGCCGCCTACGATCAGATCAAGAATCCGGAGAAGTATGCCCAGAGCCAGTCCGGCGGCTACGGAAGCTACGGCGGCTATGATCCCTTCGGCGGCTATGATCCCTTCGGCGGCGCCCGCCAGCGGAGCTATACCGGAACCACCGAGGAACAGTACCGTAACAGTGCCCAGCAGTACATCCGCTACCGCCGATTCCGGGAGGCCCTGAACGTGCTGGAAAACTGCGCGGACCGGGATGCCCAGTGGTACTACCTCAGCGCCCTGGCAAACAGCGGCCTGGGCAATCAGATCACCGCCCTGGAGCATATCCGCCGGGCGGTGAGCATGGATCCGGACAATCAGGAATACCTGTGGGCCCTGAACCAGATCGAAAGCGGCGGCCAGGCCTACCGGGAGCAGGCAGGAAACTTCGGCGGCTTCTCCATGGGCGGCAGCCCCTGCGCAAGCCTCTGCCTGTGCTATGCTTTCCAGCTGTTCTGCTGCCGCGGCGGCTTCTTCTGCTGCTGAGGTGATAAGTGAAAACCGTCAAATTGGAATTTGGCGCTTCGCTCCAGTTTACAGTTGACAGTGGAAAGTGGACAGTTGTGGTATCCCCTTCGGGGATGATTGAAAATATAAAGGCCCCCAATGCCTCGTTTTATCTTAAAAACGTAGCAGCGGTTAAATTTATTTTTTAAATCGTCCCGTAGGGACTCCTTAACTGTCCACTGTCAACTGTCCATTGTCAACTCGGGCGTAGCCCGGCCAAATTTCCAATTTTTCTTCTCCCCAAAGCCTATTTTGGTATGGTAATCGTCACCACGATCTGGCTGTCGGTCTCCCGCCGTTCGGACACGACAGGGATGCCGGAAAGCTGGATCTTGGCAAGGGACTGACTGAGACTGTTGAGAAAAGCTCCCACCTGGGGGCTTTTCTTTTTTGCGGGGCTGCGCAGGAGACTTTCCACATAGCTTTCCGTCCGGGCGACGCTCATCTGCTTTGCCCGGATTTCCCGGATGGCGGCAAGCTTCGTTTCCTCGTCCGGCAGCCGAAGCAGGGCCCGGGCGTGGCGCTCGGTGAGCTGGGCCTCCCGCAGGGCGGCCAGGACCGCATCGGAGTGGCGCAGAAGCCGCAGCTTGTTGGCAATGGCGCTCTGGCTTTTGCCAAGCTGCTTTGCCGCCTGCTCCTGGCTGAGGTTTCCCAGCTCCATCAGCCGGGAAATGCCCATGGCTTCCTCGATAAAGTCCAGGTCCTGACGCTGGAGGTTTTCCACCATGGCGGCCAGACCCGATTCCCGGTCGTCCATCTGCATGAGGATGCAGGGCACCTCTGTCAGCCCCGCCATGGCCGCCGCCCGGAGCCGCCGCTCCCCGGCGATCAGTTCGTACCCCGTCCCCACCCGGCGGACGGATAGGGGCTGAAGGATCCCGTGCTCCCGGATGGAATCCGCCAGCTCCGCCAGGGCTTCGGGGCGAAAGACCTGCCGGGGCTGGTCCGGATTGGCCCGGATGACTTTCACCGGCAGGAACACCACCCGCCCGGTTTCCATATAGGTTTTCAGCTTCTGGCACTGCATTGGAAGTTCCCCCTTGGTAATATAGTAATCCGCTAAAAAACAGGCTTGCAATCTGCCCCTATTGTAAGTCCCCATTCCCCGGGAAATACCACGAAACCGGGGCCCCGTCCCTGCCAAACCGCACGACATTTTACGCCTGCCCTGCCCGGTATCGGCGGCAGCACCGCAGGCTGGTCGTGCACTTTATCTGTGTAATCGTTTCTGCCCTGCGTCGCTCGGTACCGTTCTGTGGTACGCGGGCGGAACAAGCTCCGTAGCGGTACCCCCTCTGCAGCCCCCCCACAATTTCCGTAAAATAATACCAAATACCCTCTTTACATTTCCTGGGAAATGGTGTATAGTTAGGCCGAACAGAGTAGGAGACCTCGCGTTAAGTGCCACCGGGACGGGGAGTTTGCCCGGAGGACGAAGGAACGTGTTCCACGATGGGGTCACCGCACCCGCTGTTGCATATTGGACATCCTCCTTTATGTAGCAACGATACTCGGTCGGGCGAATGGTCGGCTGGAAACGTGCTGCCCTTCCCCACGGGTGATCCATGATCTGTAAAAGCTCCCTGGCGGTTTTACGCCGGGGATTTTTTTGTCATGGGCCGTTGGGGCAGTAAATGTGCTTTGCGGATCGTCGCTTACGCATTAAAGGAGGAATTTATTATGTCAACCGCTCCCAAAAGCAGAACTCTGTACGCACACCCTTTCTCCAAGGCCTACTGGCGTGACGCCGCCGCGGAACTGAAGGACACCCACATGCTGGTGTTCGCTGCTCTGATGATCGCCCTGCGGCTGGTGGTCAAGCAGATCTCCATTCCCATCACCCCGGTCCTGCGCATCAATGTGGCGTTCTTTGTAAACGCCCTGGGCGCCATGGTTTTTGGCCCCGTGTTTGCCGTCATCTGCGCCGCCATTACAGACGTGCTGGGTTTCCTGATCCGGCCGGAGGGCGTGTACTTCATTCCCTTTATCCTGACGGAGATCGGCGGCTCTCTGGTGTTCGCCCTGTTCCTGTACCGGACGAAGGTCAATACCGCCCGGGTCATGCTCAGCCGCTTCTGTATCAATTTCTTCATCAACGTGCTGATCCAGACCCCCATTATGATGTGGTACTACGCGCTCTATATGGGCGGCAAGCAGTACACCTTTGCCATGGCTGTCCCCGGCATGATTAAGAACATTCTCATGTTCCCAATTGAGTCCGTTCTTCTGACCCTGTTCCTGTCCATCATGCTGCCCATCACCTCGAGGCTGGGCCTGACCTATTCCGGCTCCGGGGCGGGCGAGGATCTGAAATTCAGCAAAAAGCAGGTCGTGACCCTGGCGCTGCTGTTTGTGGTGGGCGTGGGCTGTGTCTTTGGCTACCTGACCTACTACTACAATACCACCTCCCTCTCCGCCAGCTACTCGGCTTCTCAGCGGTACGAGGAAAACACCAAAATGATCCCCGTGGTTCAGTCCGAAGTTCCCGAGTACGCCGACGATACCCTGGTGACCACTGTGGAGAGCGCCTACCAAAAGTTCCTGGGCAAGGAAATTACCTACACGGTTGCCGTGTACGTGGTGGACGAGGAAGCCCTGGCAGGGTATGATCAGGATCTGGAAACCATCCGGGGCCTGTCCAAGTCCAAGGCGAAGAACGTCAGCAAGGACGGCGTTATGGAGGCGGTGGGCACCGCTACTGTGGTGGTAAACAAATCCACCGGCGAAGTCGTCAGCTTCCAGATGCAGTAATTTTGGTTTGTACTTATCGGGTCAACGCGGTAAATTGGAATTTGCCCGCAGGGCGGGCGGCCAAGTCGTGCGCCAGATTTGTGTAGTCGTTTTACGCCTGACCCGCTCGGTATCGTCTTTTCATGCACAAATAGGAATTTGTCGGAGAACTCGGTATCGATTCTCTTCGTAGGGGACGGGTCTCCCGTCCCTTTGCATAGCAGCCTATTTACCGTTTCGCCCAACCCTTTTGGGAGATTTTCCCGCTTGCTGCGGGAGGCGAAACGCCTCCCCTACGCCCCTACAAATTCCAATTTTCCGGTTTGCCCGTAAAGCCCACATGCATATTCTGAAAACCCCCCGCCGTGCATAAGCACGGCGGGGGGTTTGGCTATTCAGGGCCTTTCCCCATCCTCCGGGAAAGCCACAGTGTTTTCTTCCAGGTAGCTTACGGTGCTGGTATAGCTGTCATAGATGGGCAGCCAGATACTCCGTTCCTGATCCTGACGGATGAGGCTGAGAGTGCCCAGATACCCATCAGTGTCCTCCAGATAGACACCGGGGAGGATCCGCCCGGCAGCGCAGTCGTCATAGATGGCGTTCAGCAGTCCGGTAATATCGCTTACGGTGCAGTAGCTGCCGCAGCCCCAGTCGCCGTAAACTTCCACCTGCCGAACCCCGATGGAATATAACGCCGACCGGTCCTTTACCCCCAGAACGTTTTCCGGACGCTTCAGGAAGTCCGCGGCAATGCTTCCGCTCTTGGACTGGGTTTCCACCTGATATTCCCGTTCCACCGTTCTTCCGTTTTTCAGCCGGTAGTGCAGGGTCAGCCGGATGGAGTTTCTGTCTTCCCCAAACAGGCTGTGACCGTAGCTTTCGGTGAGCAGGCCGGAGATGCCGCGGTTGTCTTCCCGCCAGGATTTCCAGCTGTCCACCTCCCCCCGGTGCAGGGCCAGCACGGCCTGAATATCCGCCGGGTCCTGCGAGGTTACACCCAACCCGTCTTCACTGATATAGGGGATAACGGATACGGAGGCAATGCTGTCTTCCGCCGGGACGGCGCGGATGATCCCGGTGACATCCAGCCCTGTAAGCAGCAGCAGGGCAAAGAATACGGCGCAGATGGCGGCAATGCCGGGGATTGCCCGGAGCCGGAATACGTTAACCTGCCGTTCCAGGAGCATTTTTCCCACGAAATAGCCCACGACCATGCCTGCCAGCAAATAGCCGTAGGCGGTGCTGCCCACAAATATGTTGGCAAACAGCTGCAGGAAAGCCCCCGCCGCCAGGGTAAACAGCAGGAGAAACACCGGACGCAGGGCTTTCACCGCCAGCAGCTCCCCGGCGGATTCCAGGGGCCGATCCCGGTACAGGCCGCCTGCCACGATCAGGAAGACCAGAGCAAAGGCGCAGCACAGAGCGAGGTATGCCATACGCGCCTGCCCCGGGTAAATCGCTTCCAGCACGGGACCGACATTGACATCGACTACGGGGGCCACAAGAGTAAGGTAGTCCTCCCGGGTAAGCTGAACCAGAGGACAGGCGAGGTCGAAAGGTTCCGTAGGTACGGTTATACCAAAGAGCAGGGGCTGGAAGATGGAGCCTGCCAGCCAGGCAGCCATCAGGGGCAGGAAGTTCCCAATGCCGTAGACCAGGGCGCCGCCCACCCGGTTTCCGGCGCACAGGACAGAAAGCACCGCGAAACTGAAAAAGAAGACATATTGTCCGGCGGCAGCCGCCAGCCACCAGGCGACGGCAGTTTTCACCTCCGGGGCAATCACCCAGCACAGGCCCGCTGCCAAAAGGTCCGGCACCAGGGCAAACAGGAGACCTGCCAGCACATGGGTGCGGAACCGGCACAGCCGGGTCTGGGGCATAGCGTGGATGGTGTAGCACAGCCGGGTGTCGTAAAGATACCCGAAGAGGCACTGGGCAGTCAGCAGGGCGTAGCAGAACTGAATGGGCGCCATCAGCCCGGCAAGCCCGGACAGGACGTAGGCGGTGTCGTAGGCGGTTTTGCTTTGGGGCAGGCACATCATGATGATCGCCGCCAGAAGCACGGTGTACAGTGCCCAAAGGGGAGCGAACCGGGTGAAGTCCACCCGCAGGTCTGCCCGGTTACATAAGGATGTCCTTGACCGCATAGTCGGCACCTCCCAACTCATAGATGAAGATTTCCTCCAAAGACAGGGGGAGAATATCGTAATAGGGGCAGTCTACCCCCGCCATGGCGGCCTGAACCTGCTCCTGACTTGCCCGGAGAATATAGGTGTTCAGCCGCCCGGAGGCGCTGGTGTGGAGCACTGGGAGGCTCCCCGGTACGGTACCCACCATCTGCAGCTTTACGGTGTTGCCCTGCATGTCCGCAAGGCTCCGCTCCAGGAGCATTTTCCCGTGATCCAGGATGCCCACATGGTCGCAGATGTCCTCCAGCTCCCGCAGATTGTGGGAGGAAACCAGCACGCTTACGCCCCGTTCGGCAACATCGGAAAGAATCAGGCTCAGGACCTGCCGCCGCATTACCGGGTCCAGCCCGTCCACCGGCTCGTCGAGAACCAGCACATCCGGACGGGTGCTTATGGCCAGGTGGAAAGCGGCCTGCTTCTGCATGCCCTTGGAAAACCGGCGGATGGGGCTTTTTCTGGGAAGTTGAAAGGCTTCGAAAAGCCGCTCAAAAAGGGCGTTGTCAAACTTGGGGTAGGTGCTGCGGTAGTAGGCACGCATGTCCTCCATGGTGGCGGAGGGGAAGTAAAAGATGTCGTCGGGTATGTAGCCGATCCGGGATTTGATTCCAGGGTTTTCATAGATCCGTTGGCCCTCCATGAGCACGGTGCCCCTGTCCGGGCGGTACACGCCGGTGAGGCACCGGATCAGGGTGGATTTTCCCGCGCCGTTGGGGCCCACCAGGCCGTAGACGCCGCCCTCGGGGATATGCATGGACAGATCGTCCAGGGCCTTGAATGCGCCAAAGGATTTTGTCAGGTTCATGACATCAAGCATAATGGTCCTCCTGTTCAAGCCTCGCGGCCAGCTCCTGCCGGGTATGCCCCAGGGCAAGCAGCTGCCGGGCCGTCTGGGTAAACTGCTCCATGAGCTGATCTTCTTCCTCCCGGGCCTGGCTGGGCTTTTCGCAGGCGAAGCAGCCCTTGCCCGCCACGGTGCAGATCCAGCCCTCCATTTCCAGCTGCCGGTAGGCCCGCTGGATGGTGTTGGGATTGATGGAAAGCTGGGCGGCCAGATCCCGGACGCTGGGAAGCTTCTCCCCCGGGGGCAGGACGCCCAGGGCGATTTGCTGCCGCAGGTCATCCATGATCTGCACATAGATGGGCCGCCCGTCCCGATAATCCAAATGCACGGTGATCCCTCCTGACTGTATTAACTGTATTAGTACGGTCAGTATAACAGTTCATACAGTTTTTGTCAAGGGGATTTGAAAAAAGCGATAAAGTGGGATTTGGCGGCGAGTTGCCGCTGACAAGTCGTGACGAACGTGGTCTGTAATCGTTCTCACCCTTTTAATTTAGGTATGATTGCCACCGGCAATCATTAAGATTTTGATTCACTGCGTGCAGTACCACCCGCTCGGTATCGTTCTGTGGTACGGCAAATTGGAATTTGTCGGGCTGTTTGATGAATGGTTTGCGGGCCGATGCGGT
>CAZVDH010000087.1:0-8251 GCA_964625595.1 uncultured Oscillospiraceae bacterium
AAGGACGTGTACCGCATCGGCACTGCTCGCCACTGCCCAAACAGCCCGACAAATTTCAATTTACCGCACTGCTGAGAAAAACCCTCAGCGATTAATTCACAGTGTCCATATTTTATTTCTATTAGAAAGGGGAGAGCCATCGTGAAGAAGCGGCTTTTCCGGGTAGTTGGCGGCCTGCTGATTCTTTCGGTGGTTCCCGTGGGACTGCTGGTCTTTGCTTTCGCGCTGCCGCCCCAGTACGGCGATACCTTTCTGGGTGCGCTGCCTGATAAATGCGATGCTTTGGAAAACACTCCGGGCAAGCGGGTGGTGGTGATCGGCGGGAGCGGGGCGGCATTCGGTCTGCGCTGCGATCTGCTGGAGCAGGCACTACCCGGATATTCCGCCGTGAACTTCGGTATGTACGCCGGACTGGGCACCGCGGTGATGCTGGATCTCGCCCTTCCCCGGCTGCGGGAGGGGGACATCGTCATCTTCTCCCCGGAGCAAAGCGGGCAAACACTGTCCACCTACCTGGGAGCAGAGTACCTCTGGCAGGGGACGGAGGGGCGACCCGATCTTTTGGCTGGTCTGAGGGGGGAGGATTGGGGCAAGCTGCTGGGAAGCTTTCCCGGTTTTGCTGCTCAGAAAGCCCGGTTCTTCCGGGAGGTCACCCCCAGAGGCGAGGGGGTCTATGCCCGGTCCTCCTTTAACGCCTGGGGGGACATTAACTACCCGAACCGGGAATGCAATACCATGACCGGCGGATGGGACAGGAATATGCCCATCTCCTTCGCCCCTGACCTGCCCCAGCAGGATTTTCTTGACCGGTTCAACGAATTTACTACCAGATGCGAAGAGCGGGGCATCACGGTATACTACCGGTTCTGCCCTATGAACGCTTCTGCCGTTACTGCCCCGGAGGACGGGGAATCCTACCAGCGGCTCCTGGCAGAAAAGCTTCTCTGCCCGATCCTGGGGGATGTGCGGGACGCGATTCTGGACCAGGGCTGGTTCTATGATACAAACTTCCATCTGAACAGTGCCGGCGCGATCCTGAATACCGCGAGACTTGCCGGGGAGCTGCAAACTGCCCTTGGCGTGACCGGCCAGGAGATCCCGCTGCCCCCAATGCCTAAGGCTCAGGCGGTTCAGACGGTTGATGGGGATCATGCCGAGGAAGCCGCTTTCCGATATATGGAAGCGGAGGGCGGGCTGATGATTGTGGGCCTGACGGAGGCGGGAATGGCGCGCACTGCCATTACGCTTCCGGTAAGCCACGGAGGAAAGCCGGTGTTGGGCTTCACGGCGGAGGTATTCGCCGGAAACACCCAAATCGAGGAAATCACCATTCAGGAGAATATCACCTCCATCCCCGACGGGGCATTTGCCGGGTGCGCTTCCCTGCTGCGGATCCATATGGACAATCCCTCCCCATCCGCCTGCACCGTGGGTGCGGGACTCCTGGAGGGAACGGATGCCTGGGTGTATATCCCGCGGGAAAGCCTGGGAGCATACCTGACCAATTACTTCTGGAGCGTCCATGGTTCCCGGATCCGGACCGGGCTGGGAACGGAAGAAGCTCCTTCGGATACTGTCGAAGCAGAGCCCCTCAAAGAGGAATCCGTCCCACAAGCGGTTCCGGCAGGAAATATCCGCTATCAGGGAAACGGCGGTACAACCCAGAGCGGCGAAACCTATATTGACCGCCCCATGGACACGGCCCACCTGCGAACCAACACAGCCCTGGGCACCCGCTATTTCGCCCGGCCCGGGTATGTGCTCATGGGATGGAACACAGAGCCCGACGGCAGCGGAACGCATATCGGCTTCGGCAGCCGGGTGGAACGGCGTGAAGGCATGGTGCTGTATGCCCAATGGGCGGCGGAAACCCCGGAAACCTGTTTTCGCTGGCAGGTTCGGGAGGATGCCGCATGGATCACGGGCTATTCCGGGACGGAAGAAACCTGCACCGTGCCGGAGCAGCTTGACGGTCTGCCTGTCCGGGGGATCTGTTCCGGGGCTTTCGCTGGGGCACAGATGAAGACCCTTGTGCTTTCTCCCCGGCTGCGTGCATTGGAAGCGGGGGCGTTTACCGGGTGCGGCGTAGAGGAAGTGTATCTTTTCGACAGCCTTACCCAGATCTCAGATGAAACCTTTTCCGGCTGTGAAAACCTTGCGGTCATCCATATGAATGCCGCCACCAGCCCCGTATTCTCCACCAGCTACTATGCCACCTTCGCCGACAAGTACGATCGACTTCTGTCCCTGCGCGGACAGCGGAAACTGGTGCTGTTCTCCGGCTCTTCCACCCGCTATGCCTATGACAGCCCCGCCCTCGAAGCAGCCTATCCCCAGTATTCGGCAGTCAATATGGGTGTCTTCGCCTACACCAATGCCATGCCCCAGCTGGAGCTGATTCGGACCCACATGGAAGCGGGAGACGTTCTGCTCCACGCACCGGAATTTGATTCGCTGAGAAATCAGTTCTGCGCTGACAACACCATTGACCACCACTTCTGGGCCATGATGGAAGCCAATTACGACGCGGCGGCGGAGCTGGACCTGCGGGGGTACACCGGGGTTTTCGACGGCTTACGCGAATATCTGCGCCTGCGATCCGGAATGCCAAAGCTCAGCTATACAGCCAGTCCCAACGGCTTTGACGACGACGGGAACCGCTATTTATTCGCTACCTACAACGCATACGGAGACTTCATCCTGTCAAGGCCAAACGGGCAGCGGGACCAGATGCTTCACACCCGGGCGGACTATACACCGGGCCCCTTCCAACCGGAGCTGCTGGATGCTATGAATAACCAGTACCGGAAGTTCCTGGAGCGTGGGGTAACCGTACTGTTCACCTACACGCCGAGGAACCAGTCTTCCCTGACGGAGGGGAGCCTCCCCGCGGAACGGGAAGCGCTGGATAGACTCTTGCGGGAGGAACTGTGCGTGCCTATCATCTCGGAAATGGAAGCCTCTCTCTATTCCGGTGTCTATTTCTATCTCATTGACAGCCACCTCAGCACCGAGGGGGCGAAAATCTTTACCCAACGGATTATTACGGATTTGGCCCCCTGGCTGTAATCCGGAAAAGGAGAAAGCCATGAAAAAAGTACCATTTCACAGAGGATGGACCTGCCGCCATCTGGAAGACAGCGGTGAGGGCACACCCGTATCCATCCCCCACGATGCCGCACGGTACGAGAAGCGTACCGCAGCCGCCCCCGGCGGGGTGAATACCGGCTGGTATGAGGCCTTTGACTACCTTTATGAAAACAAGTTCTCCCCGGATCCGGCTTGGGAGGGAAAAACGCTCCTGCTGGAATTCGAGGGGGTGTACCGTAACGCTGAGGTGTGGCTGAACGGGGAAAGACTCGCTTTCCGGCCCTACGGCTATACAAATTTTTATGTAAACCTGACCGGGAAACTCCGGGAGGAAAATACCCTCCGGGTGATTGCCCGAAATGCCGACCAGCCCAACTCCCGCTGGTATTCCGGCGCGGGAATTTACCGCCCTGTTTCGCTGTGGGTAGGGGGAGAAAAGCACATCGGCCCCAACGGCCTGAAAATTCGCACCCTTAGCCTGAACCCGCCAAGAATAGAGGTCTGCGTTGCCACCCAGCAAGCAGGACGGGTGGATGTGACGATCCGGGACGGAGAAACCGTTCTGGGCCGGGCCGGCGGGGAAAGCAACGGAACCCTTCGCCTTGAAATCCCTCTGTCCGGCGGGAAACCCTGGCACCCGGACACGCCGAACCTCTACACCTGCACAGCGGAATTCTCCGGGGATACGGCGGTTTCCGCCTTCGGCCTGCGCACCATTGACTGGGGAAAAGACGGTTTTCTGCTGAACGGACGGCGGTTTCTTCTCCAGGGAGCCTGCATCCACCACGACAACGGCCTGCTGGGAGCCGTCTGCGATCCGGACGCTGTTGCCCGGAAGGTGCGGCTGCTGAAGGAATGCGGCTACAATGCCATCCGCTCCGCCCACAACCCCTGCTCCAAGACCCTGCTGGCAGAATGCGACCGGCAGGGAATGCTGGTGCTGGACGAATACATCGACCACTGGTATATCCATAAAACTATCCATGATTATGTGGAGCATTTTGACGCTTGGTGGCGACAGGACCTGGCGGATATGGTGGACAAGGACTACAACCATCCCTGCGTGGTGATGTATTCCACCGGAAACGAAGTCAGCGAGACCGCCGAAAAGCGGGGCATCGCCCTGACCCAGGAGCTGACAGAGTATCTGCACAGTCTGGATGAAACCCGGCCTGTGACCTGCGGCGTGAATATTTTCTTCAACTTCCTCAGCTCCGTAGGCCTGGGCCAGTACAGCGATGAGAAAGCAAAAAAAGAGGTACAGAAAGCACAGGAGCGGAAGACACAGGGAAAGCAGTTCAAGGAAAAAGCTGTGGGCAGCAAGTTCTTCAACGATATGGCAGGCCTCCTGGGGGACGAATTCATGAAGCGTGGCGCAACGATCCCTCCCTGCGACTGGAAAACCCGAGACGCTTTCGCGTCTATGGACATTGCGGGGTACAACTACGGCATCTATCGATACACCCACGACCTGAAGAAGTATCCGAACAGGCTGATTCTCGGCTCAGAAACCTTCTGCAGCGATGCATATCGGTTCCGGGAACAGGCGAAGCAGGAGCCCCGGCTGATCGGCGACTTTGTGTGGGCCGGTATGGATTACCTGGGGGAAGTGATGGTGGGCTCCTGGGAGTATGGGGCGTATGCCAAACGGTTTGACGCTGGACTGGGCTGGGTCAGCGCTGGGTCCGGGCGGATCGATCTGACCGGCAAGCTTCTGGGGGAGGCCCTCTATACCAAAGTGGCGCTGGAAGCGGAGCGGGGACCATTTCTTGCGGTTCGGCCGGTGGCGTTTTCCGGGGAGAAGCACAGCCCCTCCGCTTGGAAAATGACCGATGCCATGACCTCCTGGAGCTGGGAGGGCTGCCAGGGAAAAACCGCCCAGGTGGAGGTCTACGCCCGGGCACCCAGGGTACGCCTGCTTCTGAATGGAAAATGTCTTGGAGAAAAAAGGGTCAAACAGGACTGCCGGTTCTGTTTCTCCATTCCCTACGAAAGCGGCATATTGGAAGCGGTCACTCTGGACGAAGCGGGGAATGAGCTGGGCCGCTGCTGCCTGCGTACAGCGGGGACGGAAACCGAGCTCCGGGCGGAGCCGGAGGAAGAAACTGTCCGTCCCGGGCATCTGTGCCATGTCCGTCTGCGGTATACGGACAGTCAGGGAATCACCAAACCCATGGCACGAGGTCTCCTGAAAGCAGAGGTGGAGGGCGGCCGGCTGCTGGCGCTGGGGAATGCCTGCCCCTTCAATGAGCGGGGCTATCTGACGGAGGAAACGGATACCTACTACGGTGAAGCCATGGCGATCCTCCGGATGGGAGATTCCGGCTCCATGCGTCTGCGTGTATCCGATGGAACCTATGTCGCCAGTGTGTGCATCGGGACACCTGCCTCGGAAAACGAGTCTACTTTTTCGTCAGACGGACGGGAATATGCTGCGGGTCCTGACAGATCAACCGGAGACCTGCCATCGTATCCGTCACAATATGCACAATCATATTCTGGTTATGCAGACCCTTTTGGAACAGGGAGAATATGAAAGCTGCGCAGCGACTTTGCCGAGCATTCCGGTGGACTGCTGTCTGCTTTTTCCATCATATACCGATTAGAATTTGTGGCGTGACCAGTATATCTGAGAATACTGATGCCAATTAGAATATTGACTAAGGAGAGATTTCTGTGACGGTCGGCGAATATATTCAAAAATTGACCTTGGAAGAAAAGGCGGCGTTGTTACAGGGCTGGAGTACCTGGACAACCCGGGATGTGCCTCGGCTGGGCATCCCAGCGATCTTCCTGTCCGACGGCCCTCATGGCCTGCGCAAGCAGGCGGGCGCGGGGGATCATCTGGGTCTGAATGCCTCCGTTCCCGCCACCTGCTTCCCCACCGCTGCCACCATGGCAAATTCCTGGGATACGGAACTGGGAGAGGAACTGGGCAGAACATTGGGTGAGGAAGCCGCTGCCAACGATGTTCATGTAGTGCTGGGTCCCGGTCTTAACATGAAGCGCTCACCCTTGTGCGGGCGAAACTTTGAGTATTTCTCGGAAGACCCGTATCTGGCAGGCAAAATGGGCGCGGCTTATATTCGCGGCATTCAGTCCGCAGGTGCAGCCGCCTGTCCCAAGCATTTCGCCGTCAACTCCCAGGAGCTGCGCCGGATGAGTATGGACTCCGTAGTGGACGAGCGCACCCTGCGGGAAATCTACCTGACTGCCTTTGAAATCGCCGTCACCGAGGGCAAGGCAAAAGCCATTATGTCCAGCTACAATCAGGTGAACGGTACATATGCTAACGAAAATGCCCACCTGCTGACGGAGATTCTGCGGCAGGAGTGGGGCTTTGACGGCTTTGTGGTCACCGACTGGGGCGGAGATAACGACCACACCGAGGGTGTAAAGGCTGGCTCCAATCTGGTTATGCCTGCCCCCGGCCCGGACTGCGCCATCGGTCTTGTGAAAGCAGTCAAGGAAGACCGTATCTCCGAAAAGATGCTGGATAAGCGTGTCGGGGAGCTACTGACGCAGATTTTCTCTCTGTCCCAGTCCGTAGGAGCTGCTTCCAAGAAGTATGATGTGGAAGCCCATCATGCCATTGCCCAAAAGTGCGCAGCCGGTTCCATCGTTCTGCTGGACAACGACGGGATTCTTCCCCTGAATAAAGATGTGAAAACCGCCATCATTGGCGACTTTGCGAAAACGCCCCGGTATCAGGGCGCAGGTTCCAGTCAGGTCAATCCCACCCGTCTGGACAACCTGAAGGATGCCCTGACTGCAGCGGGTCTGCAGGTTACCGGCTACGCCAAGGGCTTCTCCCGGACGGAACCCGCCCCGGTGCAGTCCCTGATTGATGAAGCCGTGGAACTGGCGAAAAACACAGAAACCGTTTTGCTGTGCGTGGGGCTGGATGAAATTCTGGAGTCCGAGGGAATGGATCGTCAGCACATGGAGCTGAGCAAGGGTCAGCAGGCCCTTATCGATGCGGTATGCGCGGTCAACAGAAATGTGGTTCTGGTGCTCTCCGGCGGCGCGCCTTTCGTAATGCCGGAAAGAGCCAAATACCGGGCTGCTATCCACGGATACTTGGGTGGGCAGGCTGGTGCCGGTGCCATGACAGATGCCCTGCTGGGTAAGATAAACCCCAGCGGCAAGCTGAATGAGACCTGGCCTCTTCGTTTGGAGGATACCGCTTCCTACAATTACTTTCCCAGTAAGGAACGGACTGCGGAATATCGAGAGGGTCTGTACATTGGCTACCGTTATTTTGATACTGCCGGTGTGCCGGTTCGCTATCCCTTCGGCTATGGTCTGAGCTATACGACCTTTACTTACTCCGACATTCACGCGGATAAGGACAGCGTGACCTTTACCATCACCAACACCGGCAGCCGGGACGGTGCAGAGGTGGCCCAGGTCTATGTATCCTGCAAAAACGGAAAGGTATTCCGCCCGAAGAAGGAACTGAAGGGCTTTGTCAAGGTGTTCCTGAAGGCGGGCGAAAGCAAGACCCTTACCGTTACGCTGGACGACAAGGCATTCCGCTACTTTAACGTCAAAACCGACCACTGGGAGGCGGAGACTGCTGACTATGAAATCTGTGTGGGCGCGAATGTTTCCGACATCCGTCTGACCTCCGGTATCCATGTAATCGGTATGGAAGCGTCTCTGCCTTATGGTGCGCTTCCCAGCTACGAAAGCGGCAAAGTTACCACCGTGTCCGATACCGAATTTGAGACGCTGCTGGGCAGACCCATTCCCGACGGGCATTGGAGCGGGGAACTGACGAAAAATGATGCTATCTGCCAGCTATACTATGCCAAATCCGGTGCTGCAAGATTGGTGTACAAGGTTCTGACCCGTATGAAGAACAAGGCAGATGCCAAGAGCAAGCCTGACTTAAATATCCTTTTCATTTACAACATGCCCTTCCGCGCACTAGGAAAGATGACCGGCGGTATAGTCAGCGAAAAGATGGTGGATGACATTCTGTTCATCGTCAACGGGCACTTCTTCCGTGGCTTCGGTCGGCTGATCGCGGACTTCTTCAAAAACATCAGTGCAAACAGCGCGTTTATGAAGGAACTGGCAAAAGAGAACAAATAAAGAGAGATTCAGGCTATCGGCTTTATGCAGCAAACAGAAAAATGCACTTTGGTGTACTGGT
>CAZVDH010000088.1:0-8018 GCA_964625595.1 uncultured Oscillospiraceae bacterium
AAAGCGCAGGATAAAATGGTATTAACCATTTTATCGAGAAATAGTATGAAAAGGCATTCTCTTTTGCGGTGCGGATTGTGAAACTATACCAACATTTGCAAAATGTGAAGCATGAATATGTCCTTTCCAAGCAATTGATATGAAGCGGAACCAGTATCGGAGCGAATATCAGCGAAGCACAGCAAGGTCAAAGCAGAGCTGATTTTGTGTCGAAAATGTCCATTGCCTTAAAAGAAACGGCAGAAACAAAATATTGGCTTCGACTGCTCCAAGCGACGGATTATCTCACAGAAAAGGAATATCTTTCTATAAACAGTGATTGCGTTGAAATTGAGAAACTGCTGACAAGCATTATTAAGTCTGCGAAGCAATAACTTTCAATTTTCAACTTTCAACTGAATACGCGGGCATGGTGGAATTGGTAGACTCGGTGGATTTAGGTTCCACTGCCAAAAGCGTGCAGGTTCGAGTCCTGTTGCCCGCACCAAACCATGAAAATCCGAACCTTTTCTCGACAGGAGAAAGGTTCGGATTTTTTTGTTTTCTTCGGAAACGAGAACAATGGATCTTCCCTGACGGCGGTGTGTTCAAAACCTTATCAGAAAGATCGCATTACGAAGGTCACAACTGTAAGAGTGCCGTAAGGCAGAAAGGACACAACTATGAGTTATACGAACAGGCTCTTGCGTCGTACTTTGCAAGAGCCTGTTCGTTTAACATGATCGTACCTGATTCATCATTCCTTTACGAATCTCGTAAGGGCTAAATCGGATGAGGAAGATTCGAGTTCGGTCGGTGTGATACTAGTTTTTCATAAAACGGTTTAATACCGTTTTATGGGACCGCTGTCAAGCGGTCAGCGGCATCGCCGCAAAAAAACGTAGTCCATACATTTCTCGCCGCCACCGGCGGCCTGCGCAAAAAACGCAGGATAAAATGGTATTAACCATTTTATCGAGAAATAGTATGAACAACACAAACTTGGGTTCGCACCCAGCCAGCAAGAAATTTTTTCGCTGTCATTCAAAATAAGCCGCTTGATTATGTCGCTCATGGTTTCCTTGCTTGTTTCGCTGAAATGGATTTTAACGCGGTAGGTACGCATCCTCGAAAAATCCATTTGCCGTTTTGCGGATTTGCGGCAAAAATAGTCATCGGAATGCCCCAGATCGGTAAATGTTCGTTTTATCGGACCGTTAAGGTGCTATTCTGGTGTCAAACGGTGTCAGACACCGAGAAAGGAGTGATGGGCTATAACCATATTTATGGTCGCTAACTGATTACAATTCATTTGATGGGAAGGAGGGCAATATGAAATATTACGCTTATTCGGTAAAAGAGATATTATCGGAGTATTTCGGCGCAGATACGCTTGCCGCAATGCGAAAGAAATCACAAACTTCGTTGGGCCCGGAACACAGCAAGCATTTGATTCCGCTCAGCTGGCAATATGCGGACGAGCAGATCCTGCATTTGTTTTTGGATCATAAATTCCTGATTCGTACCATTATTGAAGATGACTACATCGTTTACCTGTATCAAGAAGGCAGCCAACAGTGCGCACTTCTGCTGTTTATAACCGACGAAGATAAGGGACCATTCTCCATCAACATGGGTTACGCTTGTGAGATCATCCGCAAGTGGGAAAATGCCGGATACAAGACCAAAATTGTCAGCCACAGCGTTGCTGTCGAAAGATATGGGCAAACAAAGAATTTCCGTCTTTTGCATCATGTTGATCCCGGAAAAGGAGCTTATATTTATACGCTCGTCGAAAACAACGGGACACCCTTGCTGGTGTTTGATATCCACAACTGTTGGCCGGTATATTACAAAAAAATAATGGATGTTTCGGCATCAAAAGATATCCGTGAGTATAAATGTCTTTTTGAACCGACTGTACGCATTACCACAGGTCAGGAGAAGAAAAAGAAAACGCTTGCTGCAGGTATTGAGGCTGTGGTGGAATTCTTTAAAGAGAATGCGCCGGTTGGGGCATATTATCGGGAATTCAGGAATACAGGTATTTACAATCGTGTGCTCATTGCCGGCGAAAAAGATATTGATATCTGGGTCAATGTGCGCAACTTGATTACAGAGATCAATATTTCCCATCGGGATGCTGCGCCGGTAATGGCGTGGGATCTTGGGGAACAAAGGCAAAGCCTGGTGAATCAGGTTCCTGCATTGCAAAGTGTCCGGGCATTGGATGTTAGGCAGATGCACGGATACGCTGTACAAATGACCTACGCTGATGGCACAATTCGCAATTATTATTTGAAGAATTTCGAGTCCCGTGAAATCCCGGACACTGTTGAGATCGACGGGAGCGTATTTGATGAGCAAATTCTGAAAAGCGTTTCTATTAAAGGGAACGGGATCTGCTTCGGAAACGGCTATGTTGTTGCGGCCCACATTTTGTTTTACAGAAGTTACCGGCAGGTTCAGGCGGCTTGCGTCCGTTCTAAGGGATATGAAGATGTGCTGAAGCCGCAGTATATGTTGCCGCTGCGCGAATTCAAGTCGCATTTCCAGGCCCAGCGCTATTGGGGAAATCCTGGTGAGTGCTACGGCCCTCTGGATGCAATGCTGTCTCCGGACGGAAAGAGAATCACAGATATATCTTTTTCGGGTTATGGATTCGATAAATGGTACGGCAACAAGGCATGGCGTGTTTGTGTTGAGCCGACAGATCTTTACGGATTTATCCTGGAGGATGGATCGTGGCTTGCGCCTCCGGTTTATGAGGAAGCGGAGTATTTTGAGGGCGGATGTGTTAAAGCGAAGCGCAAAGAAAACGGCAAATCCAGGCAGTTTCTGCTGATGCCGGATGGCGGAGAAATACCGTTTGAATACGATATTGACACCCGGCGGTTTGACGGTGGGTTATGTCCGTACAATGCTTCCAAGCAGCCTGTCACAGCACCATATCCCGGTTATTATTGGGACCATGACTATGACGATGTAACAGCCGGAAAATGGGGATACATTGATATCTACGGGAAAGTTGTTGTCAAACCGCAGTATGTTTACGCAGTTGGTTTTTATAATGGCGGCGGCGAGCGTGCGGTGGTTGCAAGACTGATTGACGGCAAGCTGTATTGGGGCGCAATCGATAGAACCGGCAAAGAAGTTATACCCTGCACATACGAATCGCTGTATACCCGGTGGGGCGATGCTTTTGCATACCGCCGGTACGGTGAAAAGCTTTATGGTATAATGGACTTGGATGGCAATATTATCACCGAACCGCAATTTGCGTTCTTTGAAGCATATGACGAAAAGCACCAGCTGCTTACGGTCGGCGAACATGAGGACGCGTTGGGCGTGTATTCGTTGGAACTGCAAAAAATGATCATTCCGCCTGAGTACGACAGTATTGACTATGGTGACCGCATCATCAGCTGTGAAATCCCGTATACAGCAAGAGAGCGGTATTTTAATTATGCCGGTGAAGAACTGGATTTTTCCCAGTATGACAGCGTGAGTGAGTTTGAAGGATTACTGCGGACCTGGAAGGATCAAAAGTGCGGGTTTATTGAATTCGATGGAACGGTAGTTATCCCCAATATCCTGCAGGGCGGCATGGGCAGCGATTGCCTGGCGCTGTACCGCAAGGGGTATGTGATAACCGGGGAGTACAAAAGCTATGGCCTTGTCACTGTTGACGGACGGGAGATTTTGCCGCAAAAATATGCCGAGATTATTGCGTATGACGATTTTATCATTGCTTCTGAACGCCTTGAGGGCAACTGGTGTATCCGCGATACGCTGTATAACTATGACGGTACGCCGATTCTGCAGGGGACATATCGGAACATGCAATTTGATCAGAGAAAGCGAGAACTGAGCGCGCAGACACCTTATGGAATTGTGTGTTTTGAGGTCAAGGGAGCAGCGCCGCACAGCATCGGCTAACGCAGCCGATACGATGGCAAATTGGATGACATTGGAAAACCCTCCCTGAGGCGACGACACCTTTAGGTTCCTCTGGCTTTGCCGTGCAGGTTCGAGTCCAAGTTGCCCGCACCAGAAAAAAGCACGCTTCGGCGTGCTTTTTTCAACGAAATAAATCCCTGGGGGCGTGTGGGGATTTATTTACCGGATAGGACCGGGATAGCTGTCGTATAACGCAGACTCTGACCGGGTTTAATTTGATATGATAATAGGCTGGCTTCTGTTTTTTGAAAAAGACCTTGCGCATAGACAGTTTGCCGGTAGATTTTTCCCCGGTTTTCTGATATGCTAAATTAATAGGAAACAGGGCTTTTCCCAACCTGGCGAGAAAGAAGAGGTGAACCGCCGTGACAAAACCGAATATAGAGAGAAAACGCATTCTGACTGCTGTGGCGGCGCTGCTTCTGATCGCCTATATCTGCCGGATCCCCGGGATCGGGGGCCGTTTTTCCAGGGGGCTGGGCCTGATCCGCTCCGTCATTTACATGGGGCTGTTCCTGGTCTGGGGGCTTTCCGTCAGAAGCCGTATTATCCAGACCCAAGTGCGCCGGTATATGACCGCCATCGCCGGGCTCATGATCTTCTGGTTCCTGGCGCGGACAGTGAAATTCCATTTTCTCACCGCCGACCGGTACCCGGACGCGGCCCGGTACCTTTGGTATCTGTACTATCTGCCCATGCTGTTTATCCCGCTTCTTTCGGTGTTTGTCGCGTTCTCCATCGGCAAGCCGGAGGATTATCACCTGCCGAAACGGGCGGCGCTGCTGCTGCTCCCCACCGCCGGGCTGTTTCTTCTGGTCATGACCAATGACCTGCACCGGCTTGTATTTACTTTCCCCCGGGGTTTGGCCGGGGAAAACGGCTATGCCGTGGGCTATTATCTGATGGGGGGTTGGCTGACCCTCTGCGCCCTGACGCTCCTGTGCATCCTGTATCACAGATGCAGGATACCGGGCAGCCGCCGGCGGATCCTGCTCCCCTGCCTGCCCATCGTGATTCTGATGCTCTACGCGGTGCTGCATTATTCCCGGATGGAATGGGTGCGGTTTGTGGCCGGAGATATAACGGCGGTGATGTGCCTGCTGTACGCCGTCACCCTGGAACTGTGCATCCAGTGCCGGTTTATCCAGTCCAACACCCACTACCGGGAGCTGTTTGACGCCTCCACCCTGGGGGCGCTGATCGCGGATGACGAATACCGGGTCTGCCTGCGCTCCCGGACGGCGGGGCTCGTGCCGGAAGCGGTTCTCCGGCAGACCGCCGCCGCCCCGGTCATGCTGGACGGCGGCATCCGCCTGCGCTCCGCGCCCATCCGGGGCGGCCGCGTTTTCTGGCAGGAGGATGTGTCCGGGCTTCTGTCCGTGCTGGAGCAGCTGAACGATGCCCAGGAGGAGCTGCGCGGCTACGGGGCGCTGCTGGAGGAAGAAAACAAGCAGAAGCAGCGCCGCCGGGAGCTGGAAGAACAGAAGCGGCTGTTTGACGCGGTGCAGGAAATCGTTGCTCCCGCCATGGCGCGGCTGAGCGAGCTGATCTCCCGGCTGAATGCCGCGGAGGACCGGGAAACCTCCAGGATGCTCCACGGGAAAATTGCCGTGACCGGAGCCTATATCAAGCGCCGGAGCAATCTGGTATTTCTTGCCGACCAGACCGGGGAGGTGGCGGCGAAGGAGCTGCTCCTCTGCCTGAACGAGTCGGCCTCCAATCTGCGTCTGGCGGGCACGGCCTGCGCCGTCGGATTTGAACTGAGCGGCAGCATGGACGGCAGAGCGGCCGGAATTCTGTACGACTTTTTTGAGACGGCTGTGGAGGCGGTTTGGGAACCCCTGCCCGGGCTTAACGCTGTGGTGGCGGAAGACGGCGGGGACTACCGCATGACGCTGATGCTGCAATGCCGGGCGCCCATGCCGGAGCTGACACAGCGCTTTCCCCGGGCTTCCGTTCAGCAGGACGAAGAGGTATGCTATTGCAGCCTGCGGCTTCCGAAAGGAGGCGGGCCGGCATGAAAATGGTTTTCCACAGACCGAAAATCGGCAGGGCTGCCGTAAAAGAAGGCTTTGACAACCTGCCCTCCGGCATCTGCTTTGCGGACCGGAACGGGACGGTGATCCTGTGCAACCGGCAGATGCACCGGCTGTGCCATGTGCTGCTGGGAATGGATCTGCAGCACCTTCCGGAGCTGCGCCGGGGGCTGGACGCACCACAGTCCGGCGTGGTTGTGGTTGACCGGGAAGCAAGGCTCTGCCGGTTTCCCGACAACACCCTGTGGCAGTTTTCCGAAGACATCGTGACGGATGGGAGCGGCGCGGCCTTTACCCAGGTGCAGGCCATCGATGTGACGGAGCTTCATGAAAAAATGGAGGAGCTGGAACGGGAAAACCGGGCGCTGGAGGAAGCCAATGCCCGTGCCCGGCGGCTCTACGCCGACATTGATCGGGTTGTCCGGGAAAAAGAAACCCTGGACATGAAAATGCGGGTGCATGACGACATCGGACTGTGCCTGCTGACCTCCCGGAACCTGCTGATCCGTGGGGGTACGCTGGAAGAATACCGGGAGGGCGGCAAACGCTGGGAGCAGGCTGTACAGATGATCGGCATCGCGGACAGAAGCGGGGACGGGAGCGCCGCCGGAGCCCTGGCGGAGCTGATTGCCACAGCCGGAGAGATCGGCGTCCGGATAGACATTCAGGGAGAGCTGCCAACCTCCGAGGAAAACGCCCGGCTGCTGATCGCCGCCATGAAAGAATGCGCTACCAATACGGTGCGCCATGCCCGTGGCAGTGAAATGCGGATTTCTTTGACCCGGACCCGGGACGCGGACATGGCCGCCATCACCAACAACGGACAGCCGCCGGAAAGGGAGATTATTGAGGGCGGCGGCCTGTCCGGCCTGCGGCGGCGGGTGGAAGCCGCGGGGGGAACCATGACCGTGGAGTGGAAACCGGCATTCCGGCTGACCGTTTCCCTGCCGGGAAAGGAGGAAGGTATATGATCCGTGTACTTCTGGTGGAGGACACCAAAATGGGCCGGGACTGCATTGCGGGGTATATCCGCTCCAGCGGCCGCTATTCCCTGGCCGCCGCCATTTCCGGCGCGGGAATGGCGGAAATGACCTGTATGCACACCCAGGTGGACCTGATCCTGATGGATTACCGCACCGAGAACAACGAGGACGGCATTTGCGCCGCGGCGGCAATCAAGCGTCACTTCCCCCACATCAAAATCATCATCATCACCAGCATGACCGCCTCCGACCTGATCGACCGGGCCAGGGCTGCCGGGGCCGACAGCTTCTGGTATAAGGAAGCCGGAGACGAGGAGCTGCTGACGGTTATGGACCGCACCATGAACGGGCAGTCTATTTACCCGGACGCCACCCCGGTGATCCAAATCGGCAACGCCGCCTCCACGGAGGTGACGCCCATGCAGCTGGAGGTGCTGCGGCTGATGGTGAAAGGATACAGCAATCCCGCCATAGCCGAAGCGCTGCACATCAGCGTCCACAATGTGAAGTGGCATATTAAGGAGCTGTTTCAAAAGACCGGCTATACCAGCCGGGTGGCCCTGGTGGCGGATGTCATCAACAAGGAATTCATCGTGCCGGGGCTGAATTGAAAAAGAATGCTGACCGGATCCCCACCGGCTCTGCAAATTGGAATTAAGGTTATCGGCTTTAATAAGCTGATCGTGAAATTGTAAATTGGCGGGCCAATACCTTCCCCCGGGGGGAAGGTGCCCCGCAGGGGCGGATGAGGAACGGCGACATTTTCTGATATGGGACGCAGGCAAATAAGAACGTACAGCTTTTCAAATCGTACTTTTTTACGAACCGCATGGAAAATCGCTCTGTTTCGCCGTTCCTCATCAGTCTCGCTGCGCTCGACAGCTTCCCCCCGGGGGAAGCGATTGCGCTTCGCGCCAGTGCGCCAAATTCCAATATGTCAGTGTGCTTACTAAAGCCGATAGCCTGAATTGGAATTTATAGAGCTGTTTGGACAGTGGCGAGCGGTGCCGATGCGGTACACGGCAAGGGCTCCCTTGTGTAAAGGGAGCTGTCGCGAAGC
>CAZVDH010000089.1:0-7881 GCA_964625595.1 uncultured Oscillospiraceae bacterium
TGGACTGCCAAATCACAGGTTTCCTGTTTGCTGTTTTAAGCCGATAGCCTAAATTCCAATTTATCTCTTACCTTCCCCCGCGCCGCAAAAAGCAGGAGGCTTTTCCGCCTCCTGCTTTTCCATTTATTCGCCTATCAGGTCCGGCGCCTCGGCGACACCGTCTTTAATCAAGGGCAGATACCAGCTGTCATAATAGGCGGGCATCATATCGTCATAGGGCATCTCGGATGTGTCGGCACCGCGTACATCCTCCCATTCCACGCCCCAGGGCCGCAGATAGATCTCATAGACAAAGGAGTCTTCGCTGTTGTCCGGGTCCACATAGGTTCCCCAAACACAGATCGCGTTGTCAATCGTCGGGCCCATGGGGCTGTCATCGGGATAGACCACCCAGGCCCCATCCGTCAGATCCGCGTTCCAGAACAGCCCCTCTCCGCAGACCATGGCTCCCTGGGCCGCGGAGGTGCCGTCCGTCGTGAAAGTAACGGCGGCATTGGCGAAGCACTCCCCTGCCTCGTTGTCCTCGTCCCAGAGCTCAATGTAGCCTGTACCGTCGTCCTCCACCCATATCCGGGCACAGGTGTCCCAGAAGCTGCCGCTTACCTCTTCCCAGCTGCCGGTACCGTTTTGCAGGATCCACCAGCCGTACCAGTCACCTTCCCACCACTGAACATTGGATGGGATCCGACTTTCCGTACCGGCAGGCACGGTGGCAGTCTCCGGCACCTGCGCGCCCTCCCTGGCAAAGGTATAGGTCATACCGTAGAAATCCACGGTCATCACACCGTCCCGGAGGGTGCCATAGTATTCGTCGCCGCTTTCCGTGATGGTAAGGTCCTCGCCGTTCAGGGTCCATTTGCCGCTATAGGTATCCCCCAGCAGTCGAATCCGCGCCTTACCGCCGGATTTCAGCTCCACCCATTCGTCCGTAACATCCGTATTGATGCCGCCGACGAGGCAGCTGATGCCCTCATACCGGCCCAGTATATCCTCCCCGGCAGATGCCGCGCCGAAGCTTCCCAGCATGCTCGCCAGAATGAACACCAGGGCAGCCACCAGTGCAATTCCCAGAACCGTGATGCCGATAATCAGCCCCGTATTCTTTTTCTGCCCGCCGTTTCCCATGGTAAACCCCGGCTTCCCGGTTTTCACCCCGGAATCGGTTTTCCCCGAATCCCAGGCATCCGTACCCGAGGGCGGAGCATAAATTCCCTGAACCGGGGAAACCGGAGCCTGAATGGGCTGTTCCGACTGCTGATTTACCGGTTCCTGATTTACCGGTTCCTGAACCTTTGTACCGCATTCGGTACAGAATTTGGCTCCCTCAGGAAGCTCCGCGCCGCAGTTGGTGCAAAAAGCCATTTCATTTCCTCCCCGTTACATGGCAAAGCCGAAAATGATGTACAACACAAAGCTGACCACCGCCAGAGCCACACAGTAGGGCGCCTGGGTCTTCACATGGTCAATAATGTCACAGCCGGTGGTGGAGCAGGTCATAATGGTGGTATCGGAAATGGGAGAGCAGTGGTCTCCGAAGATGCTGCCGCCGAACATGGCGCCTGCCACCAACGGGATGCTGGTGCCCATATCCAGGGCCATGGGCAGCGCGATGACCGCCATAATGGCCATGGTACCCATGGAGGTGCCGGTGGCAAAGGAAATGAGCACGGCGATCAGGAAAGTCAGCGCCGGCAGCATCGCCGGACTCAGGAACCGCTGGAAGAGGCCCGACAGGTAGGAGCCGGTGTCCAGGGCCTTGACCACGCTGCCCATGGTAAAGCCGAAAAGCAGGATAAAGGCAATGGGGAGCATTTTCCCCATACCCTTGAACATTTCGCTGATGGCCTCATCCAGAGTAAAGACTTTCTGAGCAATGACCATGATCAGAATGGTGAGCAGAGAGCACACCACCGCCCAGATCAGGGCCTGGGTACCGGCGCCCTTTGTAATATTGCCGCCGCCGGTGATCAGCAGCGCCGCGAACACCACCACGATCAGCACACCGATGGGAACCAGCAGATTGCAGGCCCGGGGCTTACGATTGGAGGAAGCTTTGACTTCTTCCACTTCTTCTTTTTTGTGGGCAGGATCGTCCAGCTGTCCCAGCTCAGCAGCCCGCTTCTCCGCCTTTGCCATGGGGCCCACATCCCTCTGCACCAGGGAAATGACCAAGGTCAGCAGGATCGCCAGAATGCAGTAGAAGTTAAAGCCCAGGGACTGGAACAGCACCGCCACGGAGGTCTCCTCGCTGATGCCGCCGGAGACCAGGTAGCCCGCCATGGATGCCAGCCATCCGCTGAACGGAAACAGCACGCACCAGGGGGTGGAGGTGGTATGCACCAGGAACGCGGACTTTTCGTGGGGCACTTTCAGCGCGTCGTTCACCGGACGGGACACCGCGCCGGTGACCATGCAGCTTAAAGAGCCGGAGGTAAACACCGCCAGACCCAGAGCCCAGGTAAAGAGGTTGGCCCCCCGCTTGGATTTGATGATGCCCCGCTTCTTCACCACCACGTTTACAAAGCCGTCAATACCGCCGGATACCTCCATCAGGTGGATCACCGCGCCGATGATCAGGCAGGAAGCGATAATCAGGGTATTGCCCGTGGTCATGGAGTCGGCAATGGCATAGATCCCCGCGTTGATGCTCACCAGGGGAGAAAAAGCATTGAGCACAAAGGATCCCGTGAGAATACCAATGAGCAGGGAGACAAACACGTTTTTTGTCAGCAGCGCCAGCGCAATCGTCAGCAGCGGCGGCACCAGAGACCAGAAACCGAATTGCATAACAGATCCTCCTTTTTTCATGGAACCGCTGTCCGGCGGACAGGCGGTTCGGATTTACACTCTTACCGATCTTCCCAAATCGTCCCGCAGGAGCTTCCCTTGCTCCAGAGCAGGCTCCCCGCCCAGAAACACATATTCGATCCCCTCGGGAGGGAGCGCGGGCTCCGGGAAAGTCGCCCGGTCCTTTACCCGAGCCGGGTCAAAGACGGTGATGTCCGCGTCCGCTCCCACATTCAGCCGCCCCTTGTTTGAAAGACCCAGACGTGCGGCAGGCAGGGCGGTCATTTTCCTGACGGCTTCGTAAAGGGTCAGGTCCTTTCCGGCAAACTGGGATAGGAACCGGGGAAAGGTCCCGGCGGCCCGGGGATGGCCCTGGCACTTGTCCATAAGGCCGTCGCTGGCAAGCATCACATTGGGATGCCGGAACGCAAGCCTTATATCCTCCTGCCGCATCACATAGCAGACGGTGATGCACTGGGGGTCTGTGCGGCGGACTTCGTCAAAGGTTTCCTTTGTCGCCCGCTGGCCCTTGTATTTTCCCTCGCAGAATTCCAGCACACCGTAGTCGCAGTGATACCGGTCCAGCCAGCCGGGGTCGTAGGTAGGAGTGCCGATCCGGGTGGAAAAGGCAAAATAGGGATAGCAGTCCATGGCAATATCCAGGCCTCCCAGCCGGTATTCATCCACCTGCCGCAGAACCTGCTCCATCTGGCCGAAGCCGCCCATGGAGCCGATATGGGAGATCTGCACCGGCAGGCGGTATCGCAGGCCCGCCTCGCAGAATTCCTCGATGGCGGCGAAGATCCCGTCGGCATCGTCCCGCACATGGGAGGAAATCAGCTTCTTTTCCGCCTGACAGCACTGGGCCGCCCGGAAAAACTCCCGCTTATCCGCCCCGGGGACATAGCGCAGGCCGAAAGAGACCCCGGCGCAGCCTGCCCGGAGGGCTTTTTCGATTCCCGCCTGCATGGCATCCAGCTGGGTATCGGAGGCTTTCGCATAAATATCCTCCGCCCCGGCTTTTTTCCGGAAATACTCGTGCCCTGCCATCATTGCCACGTTCACCGCCGCGCCGTCCCGGTCCACCAGGTCCAGGTAGGCGGCGGGGTCATACACATTGATGCCGCAGTTTCCCCCCAGGTCGGTGGTGACACCCATGGCAAGGGCCATGTGGAAGATGCTCTGCCGGATCTTTCCGCCGGACACCGGGTCCTCGTGCATATGAATGTCGATAAAGCCCGGGGCAACCACCAGTCCGGACGCGTCGATAACCCGGTCTGCCTCCGGTTTTTCCCGGCCCGCCCAGACGATTTTTCCGTTTTCCATGACCAGGTTCAGTTTCCCGTCCACCCGGTTTGCCGGGTCAATGACATGACCGCCCAGAATTGCCGTCCGCATAGGCATGCCCCCTTTCGGATTTTGTGGTTTTCATTGTATTCTATTAACAGATGCGCAGGATACAGGGAAATTGGAATTTGTTGGGCAGTTAAGGTGCGCGGCTGGTTAGACGCCTTGCCCCCCGCATTTATGAGGGGGGTGTCCCTGCGCTAGCGCAGGGACGGGGGGAGTACGGATTTCCGAAAGCGTCAAATAATTGATCTTTCTATGTTTACATCTCTATTCTTCACTCTTACTCGTGAAAGATATGCGGATGACGGGCTCCCCCCGGTACCAGTGTGCGCACTGGTACCACCCCCCTCGTAAACGCGGGGGGCAAGGACGCTTACCACATCCACCCGTGCACCATTCATCAAACAGCTCTGCAGATTCCAATTTATCTTCCTGTGTGAAACCCAACACGCTTTTATTTGAATGACCCGATAAACGCTTCCAGCCGGGAAAGGCCCTTTTTCAGCTCCTCGTCACTGTAGCAGTAGGAAATCCGGATATGGCCCTCACAGCCGAAGCAGCTGCCGGGGATCACCGCCAGCTTTCCCTCCGTAATGAGCCGCGTGCAGAAATCCCGGGAGGATAGCCCAAAGCGCCGGATGTCAGGGAACACATAAAACGCGCCCTCCGGCTCCGGGAAAGAAAGGCCCATCCCCCGCAGCCGCCCGGTGACATAGTCCCGCCGCCGCCGGTAGGTTTCCCGCATGGGGGTGACATCCTGCTCCAAAGCCTTCACCGCCGCGTGCTGAATAAATGTGGGCACAGCGGCAATTTCCGCGGCGCTGAGCAGCAGCAGCCGGTCCATCACATAGTCCGGGCACCGCAGATACCCCACACGCCAGCCGGTCATGGCATAGGGCTTGGAAAAGCTCTGGCACAGCAGCACCTGCTGTGAAAGCGCCTGGTCCAGGCTCAGATCCGGGCAGGGGCCGTAGGAAAGAGCCCCATACACATTGTCGCAGATGACAAAGATGGGCTTTCCCAGCACCGCCGCTTTCACGGCAGCAAGGCTATCTTCATTCAGCACTGTGCCGGTAGGGTTGCAGGGGGAATTGAGAATGATGGCCTTGGTTTTTTCCGTCACCGCTCCCCCCAGCAGCGCCGGGGGCAGCTGGAAGCCGGAGTCGGAAATATCCAGCAGCACGGGCTTTCCCCCCGCCGCGGTCACCACCGTCTCGTAAAGGCTGAAAGCCGGGGTGAGAATAATGACCTCCTCCCCGGGGTTTATGATTCCCGTGAGGGCGGTATACAGTGCCCCGGTGGCCCCCACGGTGACGAGGACCTGGTTTTCCGTTGTGGGCAGGCCCCGGTTTGTCTCAAAATCCGCAATGGCCCGGCGCAGCTCCTGGGTCCCCTGGTTGGGGGCGTAGTGGGTTTCATCCCGCCCGAGCGCCTCCAAAGCCGCCGCCTTGATGGCCTCCGGGGTGGCAAAATCCGGTTCCCCGATAGTGAGCAGGACGCAGCCCGGGGTCTGCCGGGCCAGATTCGTAAACACCCGGATGCCGCTGCGCTGCAGGGGTGCAAGGTTTCGGTTCAGCGGGATCATACAAATTCCTCCGCCAGTTCCTCAAAGAAATCCGCGCCTTTCAGCAGAATGTCTTCGTCAAAGTCAAAGCAGTCGCTGTGCAGCGCCGGCGCGTCCCCCGCTCCCAGGAAGAAGAACATGCCGGGCAGGGTCTTCTGATACCAGGAAAAGTCCTCGGTGATCATGCTGGGCTTGTCCAGCTCAAAGAAGCCCACGGCTTTGCGCACCCGCCGGTGCAGATCCGCCGGATTCATCACGGCGGGATACCCGTCGTTCATATATACGCTGACGGTGCAGCCGGTAGAGCGCTCCACTTCCTTGCCGATGGACACAATTCCCGCCCGGAGGGAGTAGAACACCTCGTCCTGGAACGCCCGGAGACTGCCCTCCATGTGGGTATGGTCGGACAGGGCGTTGCACACCGTGCCGCTGGTAAACTTGCCGAAGCGCAGGAGGCGGAACACCTGTTTAGGAAGCGCCCCCTCCATGGCCATGACCCGGCGGTAGAACTCCACACCGGCGGCCAGGGCGTCGCAGCCCTCCTCCGCCCGGGCAATGTGGGCGGACTTTCCGTAAATGTCCACTTTCACCTCGCAGGAGCGGGACATCATCTCGTTTAACCGGCTGGCAACCATACCCGCAGACAGACCCGGCCACAGGTGCATAGCAAAAATGGCCTCCACATGGTACTGCTTGAAGATCCCGGTGGCGCACAGGTCCCGGGCTCCGCCGGTGGTTTCCTCCGCGCACTGGAACACCAGCAGCACATTGTGGGAAAGCTTCTCTTTTTTATCCAGGCGGCGGGCCAGTTCCAAAAGGATCGCCATGTGCCCGTCGTGGCCGCAGGCATGCATGCACCCGGGGTTCCGGGAGGCATAGGGGGCCTTGGTACGCTCGGTTATGGGCAACGCGTCCGCGTCCGCCCGGAACGCGATGGCCTCTTTCTGTCCAAAGTCGAACCATGCGCAAAGGGACGATGCCATGGGAGAAAACACCCGGCATTTGAGCCCCGAAAGGGCACTGCGCAGGTAGTCCATGGTCTGGGGAAGCTGACGGTCCAGCTCAGGGATCTGGTGCAGGGCCCGGCGGTCATCCACGATCTGCATTTGCCTCACCTCAAAAATTCATCAGATGGTAACATTATACGCCATTTCCCCCCGGCTGTCAATTTCTCCTTGCCATTTCGCCGAAAAGATGATACCATTGGGAATATATCATGCAAAAGGAGCAGGCAAAATGAACGCACAGGAAATCATTGAATATATCCGCACCTCGCCCAAAAAGACCCCGGTGAAAGTGTATGTCTGGGAGGAAGCCCCGGTGGACTTTCCGAACTGCCATGTTTTCCCCGCCGGGGACGGGTGCAAGATCGTCTTCGGCGACTGGGCGGATGTGGGGCCGGTACTGAAAAGCAACCGTTTCCGCCATGTGGAAATCGAAAACGGCTGCCGCAATTCCGCCATCCCCATGCTGGACCTCAAGGACATCCCCGCCCGCATTGAGCCGGGCGCCTTTATCCGGGAGCAGGTCACCATCGGCAAAAATGCGGTGATCATGATGGGGGCCATTCTGAACATCGGCGCCGTTGTGGGCGAGGGCACCATGATCGATATGGGCGCCGTCCTGGGCGGTCGGGCCACCGTGGGCAGGCACTGCCACATCGGCGCGGGTGCGGTGCTGGCCGGTGTGGTTGAGCCCGCCTCCGCCACCCCGGTGATCGTGGAGGACAACGTGCTCGTAGGTGCCAACGCTGTGGTCATCGAGGGCTGCCATATTGGAGAAAACGCCGTGGTTGCCGCCGGCGCGGTGGTGGTAAACGACGTGCCCGCAAACGCCGTAGTCGCGGGCTGCCCCGCCCGGATCATCAAGTACAAGGACGAAAAAACCGTCTCCAAAACCGCCCTGGTGGATGCCCTCCGGGAGCTGGACAACCCAGAGGATTAAAGCATTCGGCATGACAACGCGGAAAATTGGAATTTGGCGGCGAGTCGCCGCTGACAAGTCGTGACGAACGTGGTCTGTAATCGTTCTCACCCTGACCCGCTCGGTATCGTTCTGCGGTACGGAAAATTGGAAATTTGCAGAGCTATTTGACGAATGATGCGCGGGTGGATGCGGTACACGCCAAAGGCTCCCTTGTGTAAAGGGAGCTGTCGCGAAGCGACTGAGGGATTGTGCAG
>CAZVDH010000090.1:0-7862 GCA_964625595.1 uncultured Oscillospiraceae bacterium
AAAGTGCATTTTTCTGTTTGCTGCATAAAGCCGATAGCCTAAATTCCAATTTATCTTTCAGAATATCTCTTCGTGCGGGGTATTGAGCTCGGCGGTTTCAAAGGATTTGCGGGCCAGCACTTCCCTGCCGTCCTCCGTAACCAGGTACACCGCCGGGATCTCCCGGCTTAAAAACAGGGCCATGCCCTCCGTCATGCAGTAGGCCCCGGCGTTTTCAAAGCACAGGGCATCACCGATGGCGATTTCCGGCAGGGGTACCTGCTTGGCAAGAATATCATTCATGGAGCACAGGGAGCCGCAGATATTCCAGCTGTCGGTACTGGGCTCCGTCTCTTTTCCGCACACGGAAAGAATGGGATGCTTCATGCCCATGTACTGCCCGAAATACACCAGCTGGTGCATTCCGCCGTCTACCAGAAGATAATTCTGACCCTTGTTCCGCTTTTTGTCCACCACATGGGTGTAGTATTTTCCGCAGCAGGCGGCAATGCTCCGGCCCAGCTCCAATGTGATTTTCGGTTTGCAGGTCATATCCCGCAGAACCTGGGCAAACCCGGTAATCAGCGCTTCCTCGTCCAGGCTCTCCCCGGCGTAGTAGCTGACCGGAAAGCCGGTACCGAATTCCAGCTCTTCCGCCCGGTAGCCGTATTCCGCTTCCAGCAACATGAGCAGTTCGTCCAGATGGCGAATCTCCCGGGCCAGCTTTTTCCCGGAGGTCTTCTGGGTTCCGGAGAAGAACTGAATGCCCAGAATATGCAGATACGGGTATTCTGCCCGGCCCGCGATAATGCTTTTTATGTCTTCTTCGTTGATGCCGAACTGGCTGTCGTTGGTCAGCCGCAGCAAAACCTGCAGGTTCTTTTCGTATTTTTCGGAAAGCTCCCGCAGAAGCGCAAACTGGGTGAGAGATTCCACCGTGTAGATCCGCCCCGGGGCGGAAATAACGGACCTTTCAATAAAGCTTGGGGTCTTGTATACCCCGGAGATCACCATTTTCTCCGGCGGCACCCCCAGCTTTTCACAGATGGCCGCTTCCCCGGGGGAGCAGACCTCAAACCGCTCCACATACGGAATCATGCCTTCAATGATAAAGGTGTTGGCTTTCACCGCGTAGGCCAGGGACACCTCCGTCCCCAGAAGCTGCCGCAGATAAGCGATCCGTTCCCGCACCCGGCCCAGATCAAATACATAATACGCCGTATCCGTTTTCATTGGCCGCGTTTCCCTCCCGTGATTTCCGCCAGGGCTTTCCGGTCGATCTTTCCGTTTTTCGTCAGGGGCATGGCCTCCACCCGGCGCAGGATTCCCGGAATCATAAATTCCGGCAGGGCCCGGCGCATGGCGGCGTGGAGGTCTTCCTTTTCAATGCTGCCCACATAGAAGCCCTTGAGCCGGGACCGCTTCTCGTCAAACAGGCAGCAGCACCGCTCCACCCCGTCGATGGCCGCCATTTCCCGCTCGATCTCTTCCAGCTCGATCCGGTGGCCCATATACTTGATCTGAAAATCCTTCCGCCCGGCAAATACCAGCTCGCCGTTTTCGTCGCAGCGGGCCAGGTCCCCGGTACGGTAAATCAGCTCCGGGTAGTTGGAGTTCAGGGGATTCTGGACGAAATGGGCGGCGTTCTGCTCCGGGCAGCGGTAGTAGCCCAGGGCCAGGGCGGTGCCCCGGACACACAGCTCCCCCGGCTTTTCCGGTTCCGTAATCCTGCGGTTTTCTTCGTCCAGCAGGAACACATCCTCGTTGGGGAAGGGAATGCCGATGGGAATGCCGCCGGAATAGTCCCTACCCTTATCAAGAATATGGTAGGTGCAGTTGCAGGTGATCTCCGTGGGGCCGTAGAGATTGACGTACATGGCATCCGGCAAGTGCCTGCGCAGGTCCGCCAAAGCCTTGGCCGGCATGACCTCGCCGCTGAAAAGCACCTTGTTCACCGTCTCCGGCACCCGGTAATCCAGGGCGTGGAACGTGGTGATGAGGCACAGGGCGGACACCGCCCAGATCATGGTGGTCGCCCGGTGGTCACACAGGAAATCGATCAGCGCCGCGGGCGCCGAGAACAGATGCCGGGGGACGATCAAAAGGGTTGCCCCGGCGGAAAGGGCGGAGTAAATATCCTTTACGGAAACGTCAAAGTCAAATGGAGCCTGGTTGGCGATCACATCCTCCCCGGTGATGCCGAAGAGCTCCGTAAAGCAGCCGATGAAGTCCAGCACACTGCGGTGGGCCACCACGATCCCCTTGGGGGTGCCGGTGGAGCCGGAGGTAAAATTCACATACAGCGGGTCCGTATCCACGGCCCGCCGCCGCGCAGTCAAAAGCCGGACCTCGTCAGGCTCCGACTGCGTCAGCTGTTCAACGGTAACAATGGGAAAATCCGGGAAGATCTCCGCCGCCGCCGGGACATCTTCCTGCCTGGTCACAATGACCCGGGGAGAAAGCACCCCCGCAATCTGGGCAAGCCTTGCTTTCGGAAGCTCCGGATTCAGCACGGAGTAAAAGCCGCCGGCATACACGGTTCCCAGAAATACACACAGGGCATCGGCGCACTTATCCAGGTACACACCCACCGGCTGCCCCTGGCTGACCCATTTGCAAAGAGCGGTGCCGATCCGTCTGCTCTTTTGGTACAGCTGTTCGTAGGTAAGCTGTTCCCGCTCGTCGATGACCGCGCACTTTTGGGGGCAAGCGGCCCTGGACTGTTCCAGGTAATCAAGCACATTGCCGCGCATATTCCCCCTCCTCTCTCATAAGAAACTGTTTCACATTTTCTTCGGCTATTATAGCAAAGGGTCTTTCCTCTTGTCAACTGAATGGGCCCATTATTCCCGCAATTCCCGGAATAAAGCTTCCGGGGTTCCCGGCGTCCGGTTGGGAAAGCCGCCAGCTGTTGCATTTTCTATCAAACTGTGCTAGACTGAAAAACATAAAAAGCGGAAAAGAGGATCCGAAAATTGTCCGTACATCTGAAAAAAGTCACCGAAAAAAACGTCTGATCGCTTCTGAAGCCGGAAGTCGCGGACGATCAGAAGGACTTTGTTGCCACCAACACCCAAAGCATTGCGGAGGCCTATACCACCACCGCTGCCGGGGGCCACACCTTTACCGCGGTGCGGAGGGATTCCCCTTGCGCCGCGGCCGGTTTTCTGGTATAGTAAATCCAGTCAGTTTTCATGGGAGGGAGCATTATGCGGGAAGAAGTGCTGCGGCAGCTTCGCATCATTACCCCGGAGGAACAGGCGATCCTGGACGGAAGCAGCATCATTGACCGGGCGCTTTACATGCTGGGCCGCTCCAATACCATTAACGCGGAAAAGCTTTTATCCGCCGGAAAGCTGATTACTCTGCGCACCCACACCCGGTTCATCCACTTTCCGGAGCATACCCACGACTATGTGGAGGTGGTCTACATGTGCCAGGGGGAAACCACCCATGTGGTAAACGGGAACCGGATCCTTCTGAAGCAGGGAGAGCTGCTTTTCCTGAACCAGGGCGCCACCCACGAGGTCTGCCGGGCCGGGGAGCGGGATATTGCCGTGAATTTTATCGTACTCCCGGCATTTTTTGCCTCCATCCTCCCCGCCATCGGCGAGGAGGAGACCCCTCTGCGCCGGTTTCTCGCCGACTGCCTGTGCACCCCGGGTGGCGGAGCGGAATACCTGCATTTTCGGGTATCCGGTGTCATTCCCATTCAGAATCTGGCAGAAAACCTGGTGCTGACCCTGCTGCAGGACACCCCCAACAAGCGGAAGATCAGCCAGATGACCATGACGCTGCTGTTTTTGCAGCTTGTCGCCCATACGGAAATGCTGGAAACGGGAAGCAAAGACCGGGCAGTGATCGTCAAAGTGCTGGCCTACATTGAAACCCATTATGCCCGCGGGAGCCTGACGGAGCTGTCCTCCCTGGTGCATCACGACCTGTACTGGCTCTCCCGGGAAATTAAACAGAAAACCGGGAAGACCTACACCCAGCTTGTCCAGGAAAAAAGGCTTGCCCAGGCCGCGTTTCTCCTGAAAACCACCGACCGGAATGTGGACGCCATCGCCGAGGCGGTGGGATACGAAAATATGGGGTACTTTCACCGGCTCTTCCGGGATGCCTACGGCCTGTCCCCCAGAACCTACAGAATGCAAATCAGGTAACTTTTTCAGACAAACCAGGACCTCCTTTTTCCGCTGCCGCCATGGTATAATGACGGCAGCTGTGAAAAAGGAGGCCTTTTTTTGAAATACTGTTTGGCAATCGACATCGGCGCGTCCTCCGGGCGGCACATTGTGGGCTGGCAGGAAAACGGCGCGCTGCGGACAAAGGAGGTCTTCCGCTTCCCCAACGGCGTAAAAGAGGAAAACGGGCACCTGACCTGGGATATTGGGGCGCTGTTTTCCCATGTGGTGACAGGGATTCAAGCGGCGTTTCGGGAATTCCCCGGGATTGAAAGCCTGTCCATCGACACCTGGGGCGTGGACTATGTGCTGCTCCGGGGAGAGCAGGAGGTTCTTCCGGTGTACGCCTACCGGGACAGCCGGACAGAGGAAGTGACTGGCCAGGTTCACGAAAAAATGCCCTTTTCTGAACTGTACCGCCGTACCGGCTGCCAGTTCCAGCCCTTTAATTCCGTCTACCAGCTCTACGCGGACAAGCTGGCGGGCAGGCTGGACGGGGTGACCGATCTTCTCATGCTTCCGGAGTATCTCATGTACAGACTCTGCGGCGTCAAGGCAAGAGAGTACACCAACGCCACCACCATGGGGCTGGTGAATGCCCAAACCGGGGAATTTGACATGGATATTGGGGACGCTCTGGGCTATCCCAGGCAGCTTTTCCCCAGGCTGAGCCAGCCGGGGACGGTGCTGGGCATGCTCCGTCCTGAGATAGCGGAAGCGGTGGGCGGTAACTGCCAGGTTATGCTCTGCGCCACCCATGACACCGGCTCCGCCGTGGAGGGCATCCCCATGGAGGGAAACCACCCCTACATTTCCTCCGGCACCTGGTCCCTGCTGGGTGTGAAGACCCCCAAACCCATTACGAATGGGGAAAGCCAGGCGGCCAACTACTCCAACGAGGGCGGCGTGGGCTACAACCGCTATCAGAAGAACATCATGGGCATGTGGCTGGTGAATGAGCTCAAGCGGGACCTGTGCCCGGAACTGCCTTTTCCGGAAATCGTGAAAGCGGCGGAGGAAAGCGCATGTAACATTCTGGTGGACGCCAACGCGCCGGAATTTCTGGCGCCCAAGAGCATGAAAGCCGCCTTTGATACGGCGGCAAACGGAAGACTGAAAACCATTGGGGACTATTTCCGCTGTGCCTATTGCTCCTTGGCAGTCAGCTACCGGGATGCCCTGGAGGAACTGGAGCGGAACACGGGCCGCGCTTATGAAAAGCTGTATATCGTGGGCGGCGGGGCGAAAAACGCCTTCCTGAACCGGCTGACAGAGGAAGCAACCGGTAAAAAAGTGATTGCATTGCCCATCGAGGCCACGGCCCTGGGTAATCTGAAAATACAAATGGAGGTTACGAAATGAGTTACGCGGAAGCAAAAGCCAGATATGCCGCGCTGGGCATCGACACCGACGCGGCGATTGCCAAACTGAAAACCGCACCCGTTTCCCTGCACTGCTGGCAGGGTGACGATGTCCGGGGCTTTGACACAGACCCCGCCAAGCCCCTTACCGGCGGCATCCAGACCACCGGCAACTATCCCGGCAGGGCCAGGACCCCCGAGGAATTGATGGCGGACATCGATCAGGTTTTGAAGCTGTGCCCCGGCACCAAGAAAATGAACCTCCACGCCAGCTACGCGATCTTCGAGGACGGCCAGTGGGCGGACCGGGACAAGCTGGAACCCAAGCACTTTAAAAAGTGGGTGGACTTCTGCAAGGAGCGGGGTCTGGGCTGCGACTTCAATCCCACCTTCTTTAGCCATCCCAAGGCAAACGGCCTGACCCTTTCTTCTCCTGATCCTGAAATCCGGAAATTCTGGATTGACCACGGCAAAGCCTGCATCCGTATCTCCAACTATCTTGCCGAAGAACTGGGGAAGCCCTGTGTCATGAACATCTGGACCGGCGACGGCTTCAAGGACATCCCCGCCGACCGGATGGGGCCCCGGGTGCGTTATCGTGAAAGCATCGACGAAATTCTGTCCGAACCCTACGACTTCACCAAGGTCAAGCCCTGCATCGAGAGCAAGGTGTTCGGCATCGGCGTGGAGGCCTACACCGTTGGCTCCGCCGAGTTTGCCCTGAGCTACGCGGCAATGAATCAGGACAAGTGCATCCCCCTGATGGATAACGGCCACTACCACCCCACGGAAGTGGTGTCCGACAAGATCCCCGCATTGCTTGCTTTCTTCCCGGAGATCGCCCTGCACATTACCCGGCCCATCCGCTGGGACTCTGACCATGTGGTGCTCCTGGACGACGAAACCAAGGAAATCGCCAAGGAGATCGTCCGCTGCGGCGGTCTGGATGGCCGGGTGAACATGGCCCTTGACTACTTCGACGCTTCCATCAATCGGATCTCCGCCTGGACGGTGGGCTTTCGGAATGTCCAGAAAGCTCTGCTGATGGCTCTGTGCACGCCCGACCTGACGGCAATGCAGAATGAAAATAACTGGACGGAGCTGATGGTCCGGCAGGAGGAAATGAAGACCATGCCCTTTGGAGAAATCTGGACGGAGTATTGCCGGGTGTGCGGCGTGCCCGCCGACGGGGAATGGTTCGCTTCCGTCAGGCAGTATGAAAATGAAGTGCTGAGCAAGAGAGGTTAAACTGCCATGAAAGATATTTTTACAGCGCCCTTTGTAAAGGAAATGCGGGAAACCACCGCGAATATGTACCGTCTGGGCTGGGACGAGCGCAACGGCGGCAACATCAGCTACCTGCTGGATGAGGCCGAAGTAGCCGAATACCTGGACCTGACCCGCGTCATCCGCACGATCCCTCTGGGCTTCGACGCCGCGCCCCTGACCGGAAAAATCTTCATTGTCACCGGCACCGGCAAGTACTTTAAGAATGTGGACAGCGATCCCGAAACCAACCTGGGTATCGTCCGTATCGCCCCCGACGGCCGGACCGCCGAGCTGCTGTGGGGCTACAAAGATGGCGGCAGGTTCACCTCCGAATTCCCCGCCCACCTCATGAGCCACATGGCCCGGCTCAGTGTTGACCCGGATAACCGTGTTGTGATGCACTGCCATCCCACCTACACCCTGGCCATGAACTATGTCCACGAGCTGGACGAGAAAAAGTTCACCCACACCCTGTGGGAGATGTGCACTGAGTGCATCGTGGTGTTCCCGGATGGTATCGGCGTCCTGCCCTGGATGCTCTGCGGCACCAACTCCATCGGAGAAGCCACTGCGGAAAAGATGAAAGAGTTCCGTCTGGTGGTCTGGGGGATGCACGGCATCTACGGCGCGGGAAAGACCATGGACGAAACCTTCGGTCTGATCGAAACCGTGGAAAAGGCCGCTCAAATCTACATGCTCACCGCCCACCTGCCCCGGGTGAACACCATCCGGGACGACCAGATGGTGGAGCTGGCGGAGTTCTTCGGCGTCAAGTACCGGAAAGACTTTTTAGACCTGTAACCTGTCCGGAGCCCTCCCCCGGATACGCGAAAATGGTGTGCCGCAAAACGCGGCACACCATTTTTGCTTTCTTCGTCACCGCCGGTCATGATCCGGAGCGCATTGCCGCCCGGCGGCCAGATACAGGCAGCTTTGCAATTTGGGGCACCGCCTGATGACAATTTCCCGCGCTGCCGCGTCATACTATTTCTCGATAAAATGGTTAATACCATTTTAGGTTATCGGCTTAAAACAGCAAATAGGAAACCTGTGATTTGGCAGTCCA
>CAZVDH010000091.1:0-7859 GCA_964625595.1 uncultured Oscillospiraceae bacterium
CGTCACCAGTGTGCGCACTGGTGACACCCCCCTCGTAAACGCGGGGGGCAAGGCGCCTAACCGCCCGCACACCTTAACTGACCCAAAAATTCCCAATTTACCTGTTTGCCGGGTAAAGAGCCGATATGCAGTAAACTACAAATAAGGCGGTGAATTCCATGGGCGTGACCATAAAGGATGTGGCAGAAGCTGCCGGTGTTTCCATTTCCACCGTTTCCAAAGTGCTGAATGGACACTACAGCATCTCCGAAAAAACGGCGGAACGTGTGCGGCAGATTATGCATGACATGAATTACTACCCCAGTGCCAATGCACAGAACTTTGCCAGCGGCGCAAACCACACCGTGGTGCTGCTGGCGGATATGTCGGCAGATGTGGCTTTCCGGAACCCACATATGTTTGAAATTGTTGCCGGGTTGGAAGAGGC
Source organism: uncultured Oscillospiraceae bacterium (assembly GCA_964625595.1). Lineage (GTDB taxonomy): Bacteria > Bacillota > Clostridia > Oscillospirales > Oscillospiraceae > Faecousia. Next base: position 428 of record CAZVDH010000091.1, read on the forward strand.
CCTGGGAAAAAGAGGCTACCGTCTGATTTTGCAGGGGACGGATGAAACCTCCGCCTGCGGACTGGCAGAGGAAATCATCTCCCGGCGCAGCGCGGATGCCCTTGCCATCCATGTGGGCGTTATGTCCCATCCGCTGTCCGCGGTACTAACAAAACTGAGCTTTCCCCACATTGTGCTGGGTATGCCGAACTTTGACAGTCAGGTCTGCTGGATCGACAACAACAATACCTATTCCGGAACGGTGGCGGCGGCGTACCTTATGTCCCTGGGCTACCACAGGATCGCTTTTATTGGCGGCAAGTATTATGATCTGGGTTCTGCCCACCGTCTTCAGGGTGTGAAGCAGGGGTTGGCAAATGCCGGATTCCAGCTGGATGACCAGTACATCTGGCTGGGCGATTCCACCAGGGCGGACGGCTTCCAGATGACCGCAAAACTGCTGGATCAAAAGCCGCTGCCTGACGCGATCATTTGTGCCAACAACTATATCGCTTTGGGATGCGTGGACGCACTCCATAAAAAGGGGATCAAAATTCCGGAGGACATTGGTGTCATGGCATTTGACGACTACCCTTTCTCTCAGATCATTGAGCCCCAGCTTACTGTGGTGGACATCAATGTTCGGGACATGGGCGCGCAGGCAGCCAAATTCCTGGTGGATATGATTCACCACCCCAATATGCAGATTCAGACATACATCACAACTTCCAATATTATTCCCAGAGCTTCCACGAAAACCCGGAAATAAAATGGATACAGGCTCCGGAAAGCGCTGCCGCCGGACACACAGAATTTCCGGCTGCAAAAATCCCGCTTACGACAGGTAAGCGGGATTTTTGGGTTGTTTTTTGGTTTCCCGATGGGCACGGTTTATACTAAGGAAGCTCTGATTAAATGGGCAAGAGCTGACAGCGAGGGATTTTGGCTCAGCCGAAAGTTCTGAAATTGAGGGAATACTTTGTGTATTTCCCAATTTCAGAACTGCACGGATGGGGCAAAAGACCCGCTGTTCAGCCGCAGACCATTTATTCAGAGGTTCCCTAATATGCGATTGAAAGTAGACTTGGATTTCCGCAAATGAATCGTGATAAAAAAGGCCGAGGACGCAGATGGGCTTTCCGCCCATCAAGGACGAGAACGCATTTTAGCGCGATTCAGACCGGAAAGACTGTCTGATTTTAATCGCATATTAGTATTAATTCACCCGGTTCCGGACATGGCCTTCCAGGAAAGAGCGGATATTCCCCTCGGTAATGTCCATGATCCGCTGGCGGCACTCCCGGGAGGCCCAGGCAATGTGGGGGGTAATAAAGCAGTTTTTGGCGGTGAGCAGGGGATTGTCAGCGCGGATGGGCTCCTGGCTGACCACATCCATACCGGCGGCGTAGACCTTCCCGCTGTTCAGGGCCTGGGCCAGGTCTTCCTCCACGATCAAAGGGCCTCTTGCCATGTTCAGGATGATAACGCCGTCTTTCATCTTCCCGATGGTTTCCTTGTTGATGATCCCCGTGGTTTCGGGGAACAGGGGGCAGTGCAGGGAAATGACATCGGACTGCCGGAGCACGGTGCCAAGGTCCACATATTCGGCAATGGCTTTTCCGTCGTCACAGGGACGGCTTCCGGTCGCCAGAACCTGCATGCCCATGGCCTTGGCAATGGCGCCGGTCTGACGGCCGATGCGGCCAAAGCCGATGATGCCCATGGTCTTTCCCGCCAGCGCAATAAGGGGGGTCTTCCAGTAGCTGAAGTCCGGGCAGGCAGCCCAGTCGCCATTATGTACGCTCCTGTTGTGGAAGCCGATCTGGCAGCAGATTTCCAGCAGCATGCCTATGGTGAACTGTCCCACGGCGGCGGTGCTGTAGGCGGGGACGTTGGAAACGGGGATGCCCCGCTCTGCCGTCGCTTTCAGGTCCACCACGTTGTAGCCCGTAGCCAGCACCGACACATAGCGGATGCCGGGGCACTGCTCCAACAGCTCCCGGGTGACAGGAACCTTATTGGTTACGATAATCTCCGCGTCCTGAATCCGGGAAGCAGCTTCCTCCGGGCGGGTGCGGTCATAGACGGTCAGCTCGCCCAGGGCGCGGAGCCCATCCCAGCTCAGGTCGCCGGGGTTTTCGGTATAGCCATCCAAAACCACGATTTTCATAGGCGCTTCCTCAGTCCAGATATTTTTTGAGAGTGGCTCTCACCGCACCGGGGCCAGCCACCAGCTCTTTGAACATACCGTTGATCCGTCCGCCCAGGCCAAGAGCCATGAGATCGGAGCCGAAGATTACGGTGTTGGAGAGAATGCTGTCCAGCTTGCCCTCCGCGCTCCCGGGCTCACCCAGCCGGACACCGGAAAGCTGGCTTTGGAGGCTTTCCAGCATGGGATCGGGGCTGCATGTCATGGGCACACCGGCATCATCCACCCCCAGCAGGTAGCGCAGCCAGCCAGCGATAGCCAGGGGGATGTAGACAAGCTTCGTCACATCCAGGTCTTCCCTCTGGACATAGGACTTGATGGTCTCACCGAAGCGGACGGGGATCTTCTGGCTGGTGTCCGTGGCGATCCGCTGGGGGGTGTCGGGCATAAAGGGGTTGGGGAACCGGCAGTCGATAACCTCATGGATGAAGTCGATGGGGTTCAGAATACCGGGGTCCACCACCACGGGCATACCCTCCTGATAGCCGATTTTTTCCACCAGGGCTTTCAATTCCGGGTCCCGCATCTCTGCGGCGATGGAGGTATAGCCCAGCAGGCAGCCGTAGACGGCCAGAGCGGTGTGCAGGGGATTGAGGCAGGTGGTGACTTTCATCCGCTCGGTGTTGTTTACCGTGTCCCGGTCGGTTATGTACACGCCCACTTTTTCCAGGGGCGGCCGCCCGTTGGGGAACCGGTCCTCGATGACCAGATACTGGGGCTTTTCGGAGTTTACAAACCCGGCGGTATAGGTCTTCTTCCCGGTGACGATAACATCCATACCCTCGATTCCGGCCTTGGTCAGTTCCTCTACGACAGAGGGGGCGGGCCGGGGAGTGATCTTGTCGATCATGGACCAGGGGAAGGAGACCTTGCTTTCATCCGTCAGCCAGTCCATGTAGCCCTGGGGAACAAAGCCCCGGGCATGCCATTGCTGCGCCATGGTCACAACACCCGCGCGCAGCTTCTCGCCGTTATGGGAGCAGTTGTCCATGCTGACAACCGCCAGAGGCGCGGCGCCCGCGTTGTACCGCTCCAGCAGCAGAGCCGCTACTTTACCCATGGCGCTGACGCAGCCATCGGGGCCCGCTGCAAAGTCCGCCTGGGCAAGCTTTGTAAATTCGCCCCGCATATCCGTCAGGGCGTAGCCCTTTTCCGTGATGGTGAAGCTGATCATCTGCAGGGAGGGACTGCGGAAAATCTCTTTCAGCCGGGCATAGTCCGCAGGGTAGGCGTTGTCCGCCCGGAAAGCCCCGGCTACGGAGCCGATGAGGGTTTTCTCCGTGGCACCGTCAGGCATGAGGTTAACCAGCAGGCTCAGATTGTCAAAGGGGGTATAGGCCGCGTTCACGATCTCGTAGTCAAAGGTCTCGGCAACAAATACACCGCCCTTGACCGCGCCCCGTTCCAGCAGCCCCTGCTGCAGGTTGGCGGGAAAAGCACGGAACAGGTTCCCTGCGCCGAAGTGTACCCAGGTGGGATTCCTGTTCGCTTCGTCCCGGGCGGCGGCAATATCATATCCGGGAAGCTTGACCCCTGCCGCCTCCCAGCCGGCACGGTCGCGCAGATCTGTCATGGACAATTTCATAGCTGCATCATTCCTTTGAAAAATAGTAGAGAAGAACCGTAACAATTATACAGTATCGGGGAAGAAAAAGCTAGAGGGAAGTATCGCTTCGGAAATATGGAAAAATTTGTTGTTATATGGAACTTCCGTTAACGCAGTTGGTCATTGACGGCAGGCTCGTTTTGTGATACCATCACGGAAGAAAACCGAAGGATGGGATATACTAAGAAAAAAGAAAAGGAGACAGGACTATGGCTGCTATTTCTGTTGATTCGGAACAGTTTTCCCGGATGCTGGCGGGGGAGAAGCCCCTGCTTGTGGACTTCTGGGCGCCCTGGTGCGTCCACTGCCGCAGGCTCCAGGCTGCCTTTGACAAGGCGGCGGAGGAGAATGAAGACAGTGTCCTCGCGGTAAAGATCAATATTGACGAAGAAATGGAGCTGACCAATGCCGAGGGGATCGAGGTCATCCCCACGCTGGTCCTCTATAAAAACGGCAAGCGGGCGGCGTCCGTTGTAAATCCCGGCTCCAAAGCGGCCATCGATGCGTTCCTGCGGGATGCCATGGGGCAGTAAAGGGGCAAAAAATGAAAATCTATGATATGCTGATCGTGGGCGGCGGCCCCGGGGGCTACACCGCCGCGCTGTACGCTGCCCGGGCAGGGCTTTCCGTCCTGGTTTTGGAAAAGCTGTCCGCCGGGGGCCAGATGGCTCTGTCGGAGCGGATCGATAATTACCCCGGTTTCCCGGAGGGGATCGACGGATACACTCTGGCGGAGCAGATGCAGGCTCAGGCGGAGCGGTTCGGCGCGGAAACGGTGCTGGCGGAGGTGACGGCTCTGGAGCTGCGAGGGAGTACCAAGACGGCGCAAACCAGTGAGGGGACCTTTTACGGCAGGACGGTGGTCTATGCTGCCGGAGCGGAACCCAGGCAGCTGGGGCTTCCCATGGAGCAGGCCCTGGTGGGCCGGGGGGTCAGCTACTGCGCTGCCTGTGACGGTGCCTTCTACAGGGGAAAAACCGTTGCGGTAGTAGGCGGCGGCGATTCGGCGGCGGCGGAAGCCATGCACCTTTTGCCTGTCGCGAAAAAGGTGATCCTGATTCACCGACGGGATACCCTGCGGGCTACGAAGGTCTATCACGCCGCGCTTACGCAGGCGGAGAACCTGGAATTCCGTTGGAACAGCACGGTGACAGAGCTCATGCATGACGGCAGGCTCACGGGGCTTCGGCTCAAGGACACCGTCACCGGGGAGGAAAGCAGATTGCCCTGTGACGGCGTCTTTATCAGCGTGGGCAGGGAACCTGCCACGGCTCTGGTGAGCGGCCAGCTTGCCCTGGACGCAGACGGCTATATTATCGCGGGGGAATCCACCCGGACGGACATTCCCGGCGTGTACGCGGTGGGCGATGTGCGCAGTAAGCCCCTGCGCCAGGTGGTTACCGCGGTAGCGGACGGCGCGGCGGCAGTCCATTCGGCGCAAAGCTTCCTTGCGGGGCTGGAAAACACAGACAGTCTTCCCGGATAACGGGAAAACACATATGGAGGAAACAAGAATGGAGAATGTCAGATCCGTAAAACCCGCGCTGCCCACCCGGCTGCTCCACGGCGGGGACTATAATCCCGACCAGTGGCTGGACTGCCCGGAGGTGCTGGAAGAGGATATTGTCCTCATGAAGAAAGCCCATGTCAACTGCGTCAGCCTGGGCATTTTTGCCTGGAGCCGCCTGGAACCGGAGGAGGGGCGGTTCGACTTTGACTGGCTGGAAAAGATCATGGATAACCTGTACGAAAACGGGATCTATACCATCCTTGCTACCCCCACCGGCGCCATGCCCCACTGGCTGACGGATACCTATGAAGAGGTCAACAAGGTGGACCGCACCGGCAAGCGCCGGATTCACGGTCAGCGGCACAACTTCTGCCCATCCTCTCCCGTGATGCGGGAGCGGACCCGGGCCATCAATACCGCCCTTTCCCGGCGGTTTGGCCATCATCCGGGGTTGCTTGCCTGGCATCTGTCCAACGAGTACGGCGGCGACGGCGGTATGTCCGACTGCCACTGCCCCTACTGCCAGGCCAATTTCCGGAAGTGGCTGCAAAACCGGTATGGCACCCTGGACAACCTGAACCATGCCTGGTGGTCCGGCTTCTGGTCCAATATTGTGACTGACTGGGAGCAGATTCACAGCCCTGTGCCCTATGGTGAGATGACCCTCCACGGTCTGAAGCTGGACTGGAAGCGGTTTACCAGTGACCAAATGCTCGATTTCTGCAAGGCGGAGGCTGCGGCTGTGCGTACATACAGCGATGCCCCCGTGACTATCAATATGATGGGGCCCTTTGATCCGCTGAACTACTTCCGCTGGGCAAAGGAGCTGGATATTGTATCCGAGGACAGCTATCCTTTCTGGCACACCCAGGAAGATCCCCTGGACCCGGCAGTGATGGCGGCGTTCCGGTACTCCCTGATCCGCAGCCTGAAAAAGCAGCCTTTTCTGCTCATGGAGAGCGTGACCTCTGCGGTGAACTGGCACCCCAGATGCACGCTGAAGCGGCCCGGTATGCACGAGCTGTCTTCCCTGCAGGCAGTGGCCCACGGCTCAAACAGCGTCCAGTATTTCCAGTGGCGGAAAAGCCGGGGCGGCAGCGAGAAATTCCACGGCGCGGTGGTGGATCACCGGAACGGGGAGAACACCCGGGTGTTCCGGGAGGTCACCCATCTTGGGGAGCGGCTGGAAAACCTTTCCGACAAGGTGATGCAGACCTGCAACCGGCCCCGGGCGGCCATCGTCTTTGACTGGGAAAACCGTTGGGCGGCGGAGGATGCCCAGGCCATCATCAACCCCCTGAACTTCCTGGAAAAGTGGATGCCTTGGTTCCGGCCTTTCTGGGAGCAGGGCGTGGATGTGGATATTGTGGACATGGACAGCAGCCTGGAAGATTATACGTTGGTGGTCGCTCCCCTGAACTACATGTACCGTGGAGACTATGCCCAGCGGGTACGGGCTTTCGTAGAGGCGGGCGGCACCTATGTGACCTCCTACTGGAGCGGCGAGGTGGATGAAAACGACCTGTGCTTCCTGGGGCATCACCCGCTGTCGGATGTACTGGGCATCCGCACCGAAGACATTGATGTGCGGCCGGTAAATACGGAAAATGAAGTGGTGTGGGGACAGAAGCGGTATCCCGTGATGGACCTGTGCGCCATCGTCCACCCGGAGGGAGCCCAGGTCCTGGCGGAGTATGCCCGGGATTTCTACGCCGGCTTCCCGGCGCTGACCCGGCACAGCTTCGGCAAGGGTACGGCCTATTTTGCCGCCGCAGAGTGCGGCGGGGATTTCCTGGGGGATCTTGTAAGGCTTGTGACCGGGCAGACCGGAAACGCCTGCGCCCTGAAAGCGGCGCTTCCCTACGGCGTAACCGTGACGGAGCGCAAGGGAGGGAAAGGGAGCCTATTCTTCCTGCAGAATTTCAATGCGGAGTCCACGGCTGTAACGCTGGAAAAGCCCTATCAGGACGCGGAGACGGGAGAAACTCTGTCCGGAGCCGTAACCCTGGCACCTTATGAATGCCGGATACTGGAGAACGGCAAGGAAGAATAATCTGTGTGAGATAAAGAGAAAAATTGGAATTTAGGCTATCGGCTTTATGCAGCAAACAGAAAAATGCACTTTGGT
>CAZVDH010000092.1:0-7858 GCA_964625595.1 uncultured Oscillospiraceae bacterium
TTCCTTAATTGTCAATTGTTCATTGTCAATTGTCAATTAAATTCCAATTTACCGCTTTGCTCCGTTAAGCGGATTTACACAATCATGAATACGAAAAGCGCTTCCGGTTTGGAGGCGCTTTTTCTGCTGCCCGGGTTGCGTTTCGGGGGAAAACGGTGTATAATTTCCGGGAGAACAAAGAACTGGGTGATGAATTTGAAAAAACTGCTTAGGTTTATGCGCGGCTATGGAAGAGAGTGCTTCCTGGGGCCGCTGTTTAAGCTCCTGGAAGCCGCCTTTGAGCTGTTTATCCCGCTGGTAGTGGCGGGGATCGTGGACAAGGGTATCGGCGGCGGTGACCGGGGGTATATCGGAAGGATGTGTCTTACGCTGGTTGCTTTGGGCGTTATCGGCCTTGCGTGCGCCGTAACTGCCCAGTATTTTGCCGCCCGGGCGGCGGTGGGTTTCAGCACCAGGCTCCGCCATGCCCTCATGGAGCGGATCCTGGGCCTGAGCTACAGCCAGATGGATACCCTGGGCGCCTCCACCATGGTGACCCGGATGACCTCCGATGTAAACCAGGTGCAAAGCGGTGTGAATCTGACCCTGCGGCTGCTGCTCCGTTCTCCCTTTGTGGTGTTCGGCGCTATGATCATGGCCTTTACCATTGATGCTCAGGCGGCGCTGGTCTTTGTGGGCGTGATTCCGGTGCTGTGCGTCATCGTCTTCGGTATTATGCTCATCACCATGCCCATGTACCGCCGTGTCCAGGCGGGGCTGGATCAGGTGACCTCCGCCACCCGGCAGAACCTCACCGGCGTGCGGGTCCTGCGGGCTTTCTGCAAGGAGGACGCGGAGGTGGCGGGCTTTGCCGGAAAGACCCGGGAGCTGATGAACCGGCAGCTTTCCGCCGGCGGCGTGTCCGCCCTGATGAATCCCGTCACTTATGTGGTCATCAACCTGGCGGTCATCCTGCTGGTGCAGGTGGGCGCCGTCAAGGTGGACTCTGGGATTCTAACCCAGGGCCTGGTGATCGCGCTGTACAACTATATGTCCCAGATTTTGGTGGAGCTTATCAAAATGGCGGACCTCATTATCAATATGACCAAGGCGGCTGCCTGCGGCGGCCGGATCGCCAAGGTGCTGGAGCTGGAAAACGACCAGGAAAGCGGCTCCCGCAGCGCCGAATCCCTCCGGGGAGCCGTGGAATTCCGGGATGTGACCGCGAAATACGCCGGGGCGGGAGAGCCTTCCCTGGAGCATATCTCCTTTGCCGCCGCACCGGGGGAGACGATTGGCGTGATCGGCGGCACCGGCTCCGGCAAGACGACCCTCGTGAGCCTCATTCCCCGCTTTTACGATGCGGCCCAGGGCGAGGTGCTGCTGGATGGGGTGGACGCTGCCGACTATGATCTGGAATCTTTGCGGCAGCGTATTGCCGTGGTTCCCCAGAAAGCGGAGCTTTTTAAGGGCACCATCCGTCAGAATCTTCTGTGGGGCAATCCCGGCGCTTCCGAGGAAGAACTGTGGGAGGCTCTGGAAACCGCCCAGGCATCGGAGGTGGTAAGAGACAAGCCCGGGATGCTGGAGTTCTGCGTGGAGCAGGGCGGCGTGAACTTCTCCGGCGGTCAGCGCCAGCGCCTGACCATTGCCCGGGCACTGGTGCGCAGGCCCGCTGTGCTGATTCTGGACGACAGCGCCTCCGCGTTGGACTACGCCACCGATGCCAACCTGCGCATTGCCATCCGGAATATGAAAAATCCGCCCACAACCTTTATTGTCTCCCAGCGGGCCGCCTCGGTGCGGTATGCCGACCGAATCCTGGTGCTGGACGACGGCCTGCTTGTGGGCACCGGCACCCATGATGAACTTCTGAAGACCTGTGCCGTCTATCAGGAGGTTTACTATTCCCAGTTCCCAAAGGAGGCGGCGGACGATGGCAAAGCAGAATGAAGTCATGAAAAAGGTTCTGCGGGCGGTGAAACGGTACTGGCCTGCCCTTATCGGCTCCGTGTGCCTGGCAGCGGTGTCCGTTGTCATGACGCTGTATATCCCCATTCTCGTTGGCAAAGCCATTGACTGCATCGTGGACGCGGGACGGGTGGACTTTGCCGCCATGAGGGTATTCTTACGCAAAGTTGCCCTCTGCGCCGCCGCGGCGGGGGTCAGCCAGTGGCTCATGCGGCAGATCAATAACCGGATCACCTTCCAGGTGACCCGGGACATCCGGGACGAGGCTTTCCGGCACATCCAGGTCCTGCCCCTGCGCTACCTGGACGCCCATCCCCAGGGGGATCTGGTCAGCCGGGTGGTTTCCGATGTGGACACCTTTGCCGACGGTCTCCTGATGGGCTTTACCCAGCTTTTTACCGGTGTGATGACCATTCTGGGGACCCTCCTGTTCATGCTCCGGATCCATGCCGGTATCGCCCTGGTGGTAGTGCTGGTAACGCCCCTTTCCCTGGTGGTGGCAAGCTTCATTGCCCGCAGGACCTATTCCATGTTCGACCTGCAGACCCGGACCCGGGGAGAGCAGACCGGCCTCATTGACGAAACCATCGGCGGGCTTAAAGTCGTCCGGGCTTTCGGCCACGAAAAGCAGAGCATGGAGCAGTTCGATGAGGTCAACGGACGGCTGGAAAAAAGCTCCCTCCAGGCAGTCTTCTTTTCTTCCCTGACAAATCCCTGCACCCGGTTTGTCAACTCCGTGGTGTACGCGGGTGTGGCCCTCACCGGTGCTTTGGCTGCCATCTCCGGCGGCATTTCCGTGGGCAGCCTGACCACATTCCTGAACTATGCCAACCAGTACACCAAACCCTTTAACGAGATTTCCGGTGTCATCACCGAACTGCAGAACGCCCTGGCCTGTGCCGGACGGGTGTTTGACCTGATCGAGACCCCGGCCCGTACTCCGGACCCGGAGAACCCCCAAAAGCCCGGGCATATCGCGGGTGCCCTGGAAATCCGGGATCTGCGGTTTTCCTATGTCAAGGAAAAGCCCCTGATTGAGGGCTTTAACCTGACGGTTGCGCCGGGACAGCGGGTGGCTATCGTCGGCCCCACGGGCTGCGGAAAGACCACATTTATTAACCTTTTGATGCGCTTTTATGACCCGGATGGGGGCGAGATCCTCCTGGACGGGGTGAATACCCGGGATATGCGCCGGGAGGATCTGCGCCGCTCGGTGGGTATGGTGCTGCAGGATACCTGGCTGAAAGCAGGCACCATCCGGGAAAACATTGCCATGGGCCGCCCGGAGGCAAGCCTCGACGAGGTGATCGACGCTGCCAAACAGGCCCACGCCCACAGCTTCATCAAACGGCTGCCCGACGGCTACGACACGGTGATCGGCGAATCCGGCGGCACTCTGTCCCAGGGGCAGAAGCAGCTGCTGTGCATCGCCCGGGTGATGCTGTGCCTGCCGCCAATGCTGTTCCTGGATGAAGCCACTTCCTCCATTGATACCCGGACGGAAATCAGGATCCAGAAAGCCTTCGATACCATGATGCGGGGCCGCACTACTTTCATTGTGGCCCACCGCCTGGCGACCATCCGGGAGGCGGATGTGATCCTGGTCATGCGGGACGGGCACATTGTGGAAAAAGGAAAGCACCGGGAGCTTCTGGAGAAGGGCGGCTTCTACGCAAAGCTCTATAACAGCCAGTTTGCCCATTAACATTAAGAACATTAAGAAAACGGCGGTTGGGATTTTCCCAGCCGCCGCGATTTTCAATGAAATGCTTGCTTTTTTGTCAGCAGCCCGACAAATTGGAATTTAGCGGGTCAATACCTTCCCCCGGGGGGAAGGTGCCCCGCAGGGGCGGATGAGGAACGGCGACATTTCTGATGTGCGACGCAGGCAGACAAGAACGTACAGTCTTTCGAATTGTACCTTTTTAACGAACTATATTCGTAATCGGAACATTTCGCCGATCCTCATCAGTCGCCCAAATCGGTTTCGAAGCGCCGATTTGGGCGACAGCTTCCCCCCGGGGGAAGCCAAGGGCGCTTCCGCGCCAGTGCGCCAAATTCCAATTTACCGGTTTGCTGAGTTGAGCCGATTATAATGCTTTTGTCTCTTCCAGGAACCGTTTCACATCCGCCAGGGTTTCCCCGGCAACGGTTCTGCCGATCTGATAGACCCGTTCCAGTTCCTCCGGGTCCCGGCACAGGGGCGGGATATTCAGCGCCTCCGGGGGGCGCAGAACCAGGCAGTTTCCGAACCGCTCCTGCTTAGCCACATACTGAAGCTCCGTATTATACATTCTGGGGCGGATGTCCATGGCGTTCAGCAAAGCGGGATAATCCCGCAGGATCAGGCCGAAAGCCCGTCGGTGGGAATATTTTTTCTTCACATATCCCTTTGGCTGGGTCAGGATCACCACATTCCGACGGTATCCCTTGCTTTCCAGAAACCGCAAAGGGATGGAATCCGCGGTACCGCCGTCGGACAGCCGCAGGCCGCCGCAGGAAACGATGTTGGAGACGCCGGGCATGGAAGCGGAGGCCCGCATCCACAGCAGATCTTCTCCCTTCGCTGTGGGGCAGAGACGGTACACAGCCTTGCCGGTGTCCACATCGGTGGCGACCACATAGAACTCCATGGGATTGCGTTCGTAGGCTTCCGTGTCGAAAGGATCCAGCTTCTGGGGGATCTCCTCGTAGCCAAACTGGGCATTGTACAGGTCGCCGGTGCGCAGCAGGGAGCCGACGCCGGCAAAGCGCTTATCCCGGCAGTAGGCTTTGTTGTAGCGAATGACCCGTCCGATCTGGCCGGACTTCAGATTGATGCCGAAGACGGCTCCGGCGGAGACGCCCACGGCTCCGTCAAAGGCAATGCCGTTTTCCATCCATACATCCAGGATCCCGGCGGTGAACATACCCCGCATGGCACCGCCCTCCATCACTAATCCGGTTTTCATAGGTCTCCTTTCCACTCCCGGCAAAGAAAGATTGACTTTCTTCGGGAAGTACGTTAAAATTATAAGATAAGAAAAGAATTTTCTGTTGATTCGGCAAAGCAGACAGGCTGCGGCAAGCCGGTGTGCGTTCCCATTATATCGAATGATTTCCTGTTTGGCAACAGAAAAGGGGGAGGATACCATGAAAAAAGTGATCCGTCGAATCCTTGCGGTTATTCCGGCGGTAGCGCTGCAGTGCCTGTGGATCTGGCTTATGCTGAGCTGGCTGGCTCCCTATGCCACGGTTCTGACGTGGGTTCTGACAGCGTTCGCGGTGATTCTGGAAATGTATATCCTTACCAGCCGGGAGGAAGCAGCCTACCGGACGCTCTGGCTGATCATTATTCTTTCCCTGCCGGTGGCGGGCGCGGTGCTGTACCTGTGCGTAGGCAACAAGCGCGGCGCAAAGCCCATTCGCAAGAAGCTGGAGCAGGCAAAGGAGCGTATGCCTGCCGCGCAGACGGGGGATGATTCCGCCCTGGAGGCAATCAATCCCCGGCTGGCCCAGACTTTCCGCTGGGTGGGGAGCCAGACCGGACTTCCGGTGATGCCCTGCGAGGGGGCAAAGTACTATCCGCTGGGAGAGGATATGCACCCGGATATTCTTTCCGCTCTGGAAAGCGCTCAGGAATACATCTATGTAGAGTATTTCATCATTGAAGACGGAAAAATGTGGGATCCCATGGTGGAGATCATGGCTCGGAAAGCCGCTGAAGGCGTGGATGTGCGGGTAATGTACGACGATCTGGGAAGCATTGCCACCTATTCCGTACTGAATGTGATGAAGCTGCGGGAGTTGGGGATCCACTGCTTCCCCTTTAACCCTCTGCTCTACCTGAAAGGGACCGTCAACTACCGGGACCACCGGAAAATGCTGATCGTGGACGGGAAGGTGGCGTTCAGCGGCGGCGTGAATCTGGCGGACGAGTATATCAATGCCAAGGTGAAGTTCGGCCATTGGAAGGATATTGGCTTCCGGCTGACCGGCGCTCCTGTGGGCAGCTATACCCGGATGTTTACGGAATTCTGGAACGCTTTTTCCTGGGAGGACCCGATCACCCGGCCTCTGACCGCGCCGGAGCCGGGGAACGGGGAGGGCTTTGTCCTTTCCTATTATGATTCCCCGCTGTACCGGCAGCCGGTAAGCAACACGCTGTATGTGGAGCTTCTTTCTCAGGCAGTACATACCGCCTGGTTCTATACCCCCTATCTTATGCTGGGCGAACAGCTTATGGATGCCTTTACCCGGGCGGCGGGACGGGGCGTGGATGTGCGCATCATCATGCCTGGCATTCCGGATAAGAAGATCGTGTACCGCATGTCCCGGAGCTATTACCGTCCTCTGCTGGAGGCCGGCGTGAAGATCTACGAGTATACCCCCGGCTTTGTCCATGCCAAGGGCTGTGTGATCGACGGGGAGGTAGGAACCATCGGTACCGTCAACCTTGACTACCGGAGCCTGTTCCTCCACTTTGAAAATAACTCCCTGTTCTACCGGGTGCCCATCCTCCGGGACCTGGCGGCGGACTATACCGCTACCCAGGAAAAGTGCCGGGAAGTGAGCATTGAAAGCCGCAGCGGCTTCTGGAGGCGCATGCTGGACGGCGTTCTGCGGCTGTTTGCGCCGCTGTGCTAAAAGTAAATAAAAGACAGCAGGCAATGGACTGCTCGGCCCATTGCCTGCTGTATGCTTTTTATATCCAATCCGGGTCCAGGTCTTCCCGGAGGGGGAGGGTATGGAAGATTTCCCGGGTGATAGCTTTGTACCCGGCAAGGTCGGTGGTTTTGCGAAGCTGCTTCCCCAGCCGCTCGCTGCCTTCAAACCGCCGCAGAAGATACCGCCAGTGTTCTTTCAGGCGGAACATGGCGTTCCGGGACCCGCCGAAAGCGGTGAGGTACTCTTCCAGCAGTTCGCCAAAGAAGGCTTCCAGAGCAGACGCCGTAGTCCCCCCGGGGGTCAGCATACCGGGGTCGCCGATCAGTCCTCTGCCGATCATGACGGAGCTTATGGGAAAAGCTTCCCCGAAGCTGTCCGCCTGGGCTCGCGTGCAGATCCCCCCGCTGCGGCAGACAGGATTTACGCTGTGTTCCACAGCGTAGGCAAACCAGTTTTCCCGCAGGGGTTTGTCATAAAAATCTTTCCGCACCCTCGGGTGGAGAATGAGCAGACGGAGAGGATACCGGTTAAAAATTTCCAGCAGCCCTTTAAAATCCACCGGCTGTTCCAGACCCAGCCGGGTCTTAACGCTGATGGGGATGGGGGACCGGGCGCAGACGGTATCCAGAAAGAAATCCAGACCGCTGGGGTCCGCCAGCATGCCGCTGCCCTTTCCCTTGGAGACTACGGTGCCGGAGGGGCAGCCCAGGTTCAGGTTGATCTCCCGGTAGCCCAAATCCGCGCAGACCTCTGCCGCCCAGAGAAAGTCCTCCGCATTTTTGGTCATCACCTGGGGCACCGCCAGAAAAGCTTCCTTTTCCGCCGGGGGCAGCTCCCGGGCCTCCCTTGGGGTCAGGCTGCGGTGCTGGGTAGGGGAGAAAAACGGGGTATAGTACCCGGTAACGCCGGGAAAGTATTTGTGGTGCAGACGCCGGTAGACGGCATCCGTCAGCCCCTCCATGGGGGCAAAAAAATAGTCCATGGGAATGCCTCTCTTTTTATATCCGCTGTTCAGACTGCCTTCTTTCCGCGGCAAACAGATAAATTGGAATTTGGCGGGCTACGCCCGAGTTGACAGTGGACAGTTGACAGTGGACAGTTAAGGAGTCCCTTCGGGACAATTTAAAATCAAAAGTTGCTACGTTTTAAGATAAAACGCGGAATTTGGGGGCGTTTATATTTTCAATCATCCCCGAAGGGGATACCACAACTGTCCACTTTCCACTGTCAACTGTCAACTTACAGCGAAGCGACAAATTCC
>CAZVDH010000093.1:0-7845 GCA_964625595.1 uncultured Oscillospiraceae bacterium
TAAATTGGAATTTGTCGGCAGGGCCGACAGCCAAGTCGTGCGCAAGATATGTGTAATCGTTTCTGCCCTGCGCCGCTCGGTGTCGTTCTATAGCAGTTTGACAAATTTGGAATTTGGCGGGCTGTTTGGGCAGTGGCGAGCGGTGCCGATGCGGTACACGGCAAGGGCTCCCCTGTGTAAGGGGAGCTGTCAGCGAAGCTGACTGAGGGGTTGTAACGGTGGACTTCCATATCAACCCATCGTCAAAACGGACAGTGCCCTTTGTGGTCCCTTTTCGCCGATTGGTTGTCAGAATTAAAACGTTTTACTGCACAATCCCTCAGGCGCTTCGCGCCAGCTCCCTTTACACAAGGGAGCCCTTGGCGTGTCCCATTTTCCACCCGCTCACCATTTATCAAACAGCCCTACAAATACCAATTTATCCGTTTGCTGCGTAAAGCCAATATGTTTTTTTAATGTCCCGCAGAGACACTGAAAGTGTCCATTGTCCACGCCGCTCCTTTCTCAATAAAAATTTAAGCTTTCTCCCGGGTTCTTTTCCCCGGACCGTGTTTACTTTCCGGGGAGTTTATGGTAAAATACCCATAATTCCATTTTATGCTTTCCCAAAAGGGAAATATCCAAGTGAGTTGATTGATTTTGCGTTTTGACAACACCCAGCTTCTCATTGATCTGGATGCCATCGAGGCCAATCTGGACGCCGTCCGGCAAAAGACCGGAAAGCTGGTCATGGCAGTGGTAAAGGCCGACGCCTACGGCCATGGCGCGGTGCAGGTGGCCCGCCGCCTGGAAAAGAAATGCGCCTTTTTCGGTGTCAGTTCCATTCTGGAGGCCCAGGAGCTGCGCCAGGCCGGAATTTCCATTCCCATCCTCATTCTGGGCCATACCCCCGTAGCGGCTTTCCCCATTGCCGTCACCCAGGGCATCCGCCCCACAATTTTTCACTATGAGGACGCCGCCGCCCTGTCCCGGGCCGCTGTGGAAGCCGGGGTCATCGCCCCGTTCCACTTCGCCGTGGACACCGGCATGAGCCGCATCGGCTTCCAGGCAACGGCGGAGGAGGCCGATGTCTGCGCAAGGATCGCCGCCCTGCCCGGTCTGAAGCCTGAGGGCCTGTTCAGCCACTTTGCCACCGCCGACTGCGCCGACCTGACCCGGGCCCGGGCCCAGGCCGATCTCTTTGCCCGGTTTGACGGGCTTTTAAAAGAGCGGGGCGTAAATATCCCCATCCGCCACCTGGATAACTCCGCTGGCCTGATGAATTTCTGCTCCCCCTATGAGATGGTCCGCTCCGGCATCGTCACCTACGGTATGTACCCCAGCACCGAGGTGGACCCGAACCTGCTAACCCTCACCCCCGCCCTCTCCTGGGTCAGCCGGATCACCCACATCAAGCTCCTGCCCCCGGGACGGGAAATCAGCTACGGCGGCACCTGTACCACCACCGCCCCCACTATGGTTGCGACCATCCCCGTGGGCTACGCCGACGGCTACCGCAGAAGCCTGTCAGGGGCATTTTATGTGCTCATCCGGGGCCGGCGCGCGCCCATTCTGGGCCGGGTGTGCATGGATCAGCTGATGGTAGATGTCACCGGCATTCCCGATGCCGCTCTGGGTGACCAGGTGGTGCTCATCGGCACCAGCGGAGAAGGATCCATCACCGTGGAGCAGATCGCCCAGGCGGCGGACAGCTTCAACTACGAATTCGTCTGCGGCATCAGCCGCCGTGTTCCCCGGGTCTACCGCAGCGGCGGGCAGAATGTGTCCACCGTCCGGTATCTGCTGGACGATCCCAGCCAGCGCTGACCCGGGCAGCCGCAATACGCGGACCATTTTCCCACCAAAAGGAGGTTTTTCCATGCCTGGAAAATTTGAGGCCCCCAGGGGCGGGGCCAGACGGAATCCCCAGTCCGGCAGCCGGCAGTCCCGGCAGCCCCAGCAATCCCAGCCCCGGCGCTCCGGAAATCAGCCCCCCAGAGGCGGCTCCTACTCCCAGCGCCGTAAAAAGAATCCCCTGCTTCCCATCCTGCTGATTCTTCTGATTCTTGCCCTGCTCTTAGGCTTGGGCTTCGCCGCCTGGAAAATCCTGGGCAGCCGGGGTGACAAGCCCTCCGATCCCGTAAACCAAGGTGACAGTTCCCTCTCCACCCGGGGCACAGAGCCTACCACGGAGGCTACAGAACCCCCCACGGAAACCACCATGCCCGAGCCGGAGCATGTGGTAGCCACCGCCACCGTCTCCGCCACGGGAGATATGCTGATGCACAAGCCAATTATCACCGCGGCCTACTCCAGCGACGGCTACAATTTTGATTTCATCTTCAAGTATCTGAAGCCCTACTCCGAGAAAACCGACTACGCCGTGGCAAACCTGGAAACCACCCTCGCCGGTTCTTCCAAGCCCTACCAGGGCTATCCCTATTTCAACTGCCCGGACGAGATCGTTACCGCCGCCAAGGACGCGGGCTTTGACATGTTCCTCACCGCCAACAACCACAGCTTCGACACCGGCAAGGACGGCTATCTGCGTACTCTGGAGGTGGTGCATGACGCGGGTATGGATACTTTGGGCACCATGGCTTCGGCGGAGGATCCCAAGTACGCCATTAAGGACATCAACGGCATCAAGATCGGTATGCTCTGCTACACCTACGAGACCTCCGACGGCACCGGAAGCGTCCCCTCCCTCAATGGCCTGCCCATGACCGGCCTGGGTTATGAGAACCTCAACTGTTATCTGCCCAGCGATCCCAGCCGGATGTACACCGAGGTGGAGCAGTACCTGGCGGAAATGAAGGAAGCCGGGGTGGAGGCCACCATCATGTTCATCCACTGGGGCCCCCAGGAATACGCCCTTAGCCAGCCTGCCGCCCATGTGGCCATTGCCCAGAAGCTGTGCGACCTGGGCATCGATGTGATCATCGGCGGCCACCCCCATGTGGTGCAGCCTATGGAGCTGCTGACCAGCACCGTTGACCCGGAGCACAAGACCGTTTGCCTGTACTCCATGGGCAACGCGGTTTCCAACCAGCGTCTGGGGAACCTGTCCTCCGTCTCCACCGCCCACACCGAGGACGGCGTGTGGATCAGCGTCACCTTCTCCAAGTATTCCGACGGCACCGTATACTTAGACAGCGTGGACCTCATGCCCACCTGGGTATACCTGAACCGGGAGTATGTGATCCTGCCCCTGGACTACGAACAGGTGGACGAATGGGGTACCCTTTACGATATTAACGAAAGCACGGTAAACGCCGCCAAGGCCTCCTACAACCGGACCATGGCCCTGGTGGGCGACGGTCTGACGCAGTGTCAGTATTACCTGGCGGAAGAAAGGGATGCCCGGGAGGCAGCCTATCTTGCCGCCGTTCAGCCCGGCGCCGGCCAGGCGTCCCAGCTTCCCGACGCCGCTTGACCGATCCTCTACCCTGTCCCGCAGGGGCAGCCCCACCGGCCGCTCCTGCGGGTTGTTTATAGGAATATAATTCCGTTAAATGATCGTTTATTGCACTGGCGCGGGAGCGCCCATACCTTCCCCCGGGGGGAAGGTGCCCCGCAGGGGCGGATGAGGAAGGCGATCTTTTCTAATACGGGATGCAGGCAAATAAGAACGTACAGCTTTTCAAGTTGTACCTTTTTTACGAACTGGATGCAAAATCGGTCTGTTTCGCCGTTCCTCATCAGTCTCGCTTCGCTCGACAGCTTCCCCCCGGGGGAAGCCATGGCGCTCCCGCGCCACAGCAACAGTCGAACCGTGTTAATGCGCAAAACGATCATTTACCATAGTAAAACAATCCCACAAACAACCATTCCGAATCACAGACAGAAAAGGAGCATATCCATGCGCGGAAAATTTGAAGCCCCGAAAAAGCGGAGAGGCGGCAGTCTTCTCTTACTTCTGCTGATCCTGGTGCTGATCCTGGGACTTGCCTTTGCGGCATGGAAGCTGCTGCCGGGATTTCTTTCAGCGCCTGCACCCACCCAACCCTCCGTTCCCACCCCTGTCACCACGGAAGCGCCAACCGAGACCACCGAACCCCCCACGGAAACTACCCTCCCCGAACCGGAGCATGTGGTCGCCACCGCCTCCATCAGCGCCATGGGAGACCTGCTGATGCACGGCCCGATCTTTGATTCCCTCTCCGCCGCGAAGCAGGCGGACGGCACTTATGATTTCTCCTCCATCTTCCGCTACATCGGGGACAAAATGCAATCCGCGGACTTTTTTGTCGCCAATCTGGAAACCACCCTCCGGGGAAGCGATATGCCGTACAGCGGCTGGCCCAATTTCAACTGCCCCGATAACATCGTAGAAAGCGCCAAAAACGCGGGGCTGGACGCCCTGCTCACCGCCAACAACCACAGCTACGACACCCTGATGCCCGGGTTCCTGCGGACCGTGGAAACCGTCCGGGCAGCGGGGATCCCCGCCCTGGGCACCCGGCTGACGGAGGAGGAGCCCCGGTACATCGTGAAGGACATAAACGGCATTCAGGTGGGTATGGTGTGCTACACCTACACCACCAGCATGTCCGGCGAGAAACCCCGCTTAAACGGCAACACCCCGGTGGAGAACCCGGCTCTTGTGAACTATTTCAGCTATCAGAATCTGGATGCTTTCTATTCTGAGCTGGGTCAGATCAAGGCGCAGATGGACAAGGACGGGGCGGAAGCCACCATCTTCCTCGTCCACTGGGGCACGGAATACGAGCTGACGGAAAATTCCTATCAGCGTACCATCGCCCAGGCGGTATGCGACATGGGCTTCGATGCCATCATCGGCTCCCACCCCCATGTGGTGCAGCCTGCCGCCCTGATTACCGGCTCCGAAGACCCCTCCCACCTGACCGCCTGTATCTATTCCATGGGCAACGCGGTTTCCAACCAGCGGCGGGAGAAGATGAACCTGAACACCGGACACACCGAGGATGGCGCAATGTTCACCGTCACCTTTGAAAAATACTCCGACGGCACGGTGTACCTGGCGGGGGCGGAGCTGCTTCCCACCTGGGTGAACATGCACACTGGAGACGCAGGCGTGGAGTACAACATTCTGCCCCTGGACGACAGCACCCGGGAGGAATGGCAGACCATGTACCAGCTGACGGACCGGGAATACGAGCGGTCTTTGGGCTCCTACGACCGGACCGCCGCCACCACCGGCGCCGGAATTGCGGAAATTCAGCAGGCTTTGGCTGATGCTAAAGAAGCCCGTGACGAAGCGTATCTCGCGGCAGTGGGCCGCTGACCGCAAAAAACCAACACCCCGGAGGATCTGTGGAAACAGCCCTCCGGGGTGTTGCGTTGATGGTACGGGCAGTTCCCGGATTGCGCTTTCCCCAGAAAATTTTTGCCAAGGTTATTGACAATTATTCCTTATTGAGATATTATATCAGCAAGAAAACACGAAGGATGATTTCCATGAAAAGCCGCAATACCATTCAGCGTTCCCTGGTTCTGGAAGCGGTAAACAAGCTCCGGTGCCATGCCACGGCTGATCAGATCTACGAAGAAATCGTGAAAGACCACCCCACCATCAGCAGGGCCACTGTGTACCGGAATCTTGCGTTTCTTGCCGATAAGGGCGAGATCCGCAGGCTGGAAATCCCCGGCGGCGCGGAGCGCTACGACCACCGGTGCCATGACCACTGCCATGTGCAGTGCGAAAAATGCGGCCGGGTCTTCGATGTGGATATGGAATTTGTGACCGGCCTGGAAAAGGGCATCCAGGATACGCACGGCTTTGCTTTCACCGGCTACGAGATTTTGTTCCACGGGGTCTGCCCGGACTGTCAGCGTTCCGCCCGGGAAAAGCTCTGACCCTCCCAAAAAGCGCGCATACGGGCGCATACATAACCCGTAAATATAGCAGCAAAGGAGTACATTTATGAGAAGCATTACGAAATTGGACCTGCAATACGCGCATCGGTTCTATGGATTCAAGGGCGAGGCACAGTACCTCCACGGTCATACCGGCGTTCTGACCATCGAGGTCGAGGACACTGTGGAGCCCGGCGTGAATATGGTGTTCCCCTGCAACGAGATTCAGAAAACCGCCTGGGAAGTTCTGAAAAACTTTGACCACGCCCTGGTTCTGCGGGAGGACGATCCCCTGCTGCCCGCCATTCTTGGCGTCTATGAGGCCCAGGGCATCCGCAACGGCGCTCCCAGCAACAAAATGAAAGGCCCCGCTTTCCAGACGGAGCTGGCCACCGCTTATCCTGAGTGCCGCCTCGTGGTGACCAAGGAGACCATGACCGTGGAGGGCATGATCAAGATCGTTTACGACCTGCTGAAAGACAAGCTGAACATCGCGAAGCTCACCTTTACCAGCGGCGTCAACGCTGCCTCTCAGGAGTACACCCCCAGCAAGCAGATCGACCGCTGCCCCCTGTGCGGCATTGCCCTGAATGAAAAGGGCGTCTGCCCCAAGTGCGGCTATAAAAAGCAGTAACTTTTCAAACAATCTCCGAAAACATCTGCCCTCCCGGCCACACACCGGGAGGGCATTGCTTTGGCTTCCAGCCAAAATACATCACTTGTTTTCCCGCTGGCGGCAGGCATACAGGTAGGCGCCCCGGAAATCTCCCTGCTCCCGGCAGCACTGCTCCAAAAGGGGCGCGGTTTCCTTTGGAAAAGCCGCCTCGGCTTTGTGCAGGCACACTTCCCCTCCTGCCCAGTCTCCCTTTTCGAGACAGCACTTTCCCCGGAGCAGATTCCACCGGGGGCTTTCCCTGTTTTCGCAGGCATCCAGCAAAGCTGCCGCCCGGTCTGAATCCTTTGCCGCCCTGGCCCGGAGGATCAGCTCTTCGTCCAGGCCGGGCAGGGCCAGCTTCCCCGGGTCCTCCACCCGGCCCAGAAGCGCCAGCCGCCGCCGGGAAAGCTCCGGCAGGGCGGAAAGGGGCGGCAGGCTTTCCAGCGCTTCCGCCTGGTTAAGAAGCTCCCGGGCGTAGATTTCCCGCCCGGTGTCTGCCGCTTCCTCCGCCGCCTGGAGAAGCCCCAGCCACTTGAGGAGCCGGTATTCCCGGTCATACACCGGGTCCGGCTCGGCGTAGCCGGAAAGGGCGTCCAGCAGTGCTTCTTCCCTTTCCAGCGCCGCCCTGGCCCCCTCCATTACCCGACGGTTGGGAGAAACCACCGGGTCCTCGTCCAGGAAATAAGCCATGGGCTTGCCCATCCGGTCCGCCAGATACCGCAGGGTATCCATGGAGGGCCGGGCCGTCCCGTTTTCGATCTGGGACAGCATATTTCGGGTGATTACTTCCCCGCAAAGCTGCCGCTGGGACAGCCCCGCTTCCAGCCGCGCCGCTTTCAGCCGTTTTCCAAGCTCCATATTCTTCACCCCGGTAAATGTTGTTTACCTGATTATACCACATTTCCCGGGAAATGGCTATGGTCATAAAAATTTCATTTGCTATTTTTATGGGTTTGGTTTATAACATATACAAAGATATTCGCTTATGTGCATCGGGTTTACGCAGCAAGTGTACAAATTGGAATTTGCAGAGGTGTTTGGACCGTGGTGTGCGGTGTCGATGCGGTACACGGCAAGGGCTCCCCTGTGTAAGGGGAGCTGTCAGCGAAGCTGACTGAGGGGTTGTAACGGTGGACTTCCATAGTGATAATCGTCAGAACGGACAGTGTCCTTCGTGGCTCCTTTTCGCCGATTCGTTGTCAGTTTTAAAACGTTTTCCTGCACAATCCCTCAGTCGCTTCGCGACAGCTCCCTTTACACAAGGGAGCCTTTGCCGTGTCCCATTTTCCACCCGCTCACCATTCATCAAACAGCTCGACAAATTCCAATTTAGGTTATCGGCTTTATGCAGCAAACAAAAAAATGCACTT
>CAZVDH010000094.1:0-7729 GCA_964625595.1 uncultured Oscillospiraceae bacterium
GTACACCAAAGTGCATTTTTCTGTTTGCTGCATAAAGCCGATAGCCTGAATTCCAATTTGCCGAACCGGGAAACGATACCGAGCGGGTCAGGCAGGGAACGAAAACAGACCACGTTCGTCACGGCTTGGGTGTCGGCCCTGCCGACAAATTCCCAATTTGACAGTATAACGCGCCCGGCAGGATCTCCCTGCCGGGCACGGGAAAGTGCCGTATCAAAGCTGCTGCCACAGCCAGGGCAGCACGGGCTCGAAGACCGGGCCCATGGGCGTCGCTTCGGGAGTGTTTTCCACACAGCGCCGGACGAACGACCCCGCAAGAGCGGCAGCGTCGGGGAGAGCCTTTCCCCGGAGGAATGCCCCGGTAAGGACAGCGGCAAACAGGTCTCCGGTGCCGTGGCAGGCCCGGGGAATCCGCCCGTTCCGAAAGGAGACGGCAGTGTGCCCGTCGGAAAAGTACCAGCCGATCTCGTCCTCTCCCCAGGGAATACCGGTAATGACCGCCGTTTCGGCACCGTAAGAAAGAAGCCCCGCAGTCAGGTCTTTGTAATAGCTTTCCTCCGCCGTCTCCCGGTAGGGAAGCCCCGTGAGGAAAGCCGCCTCCGTCACGTTGGGAAGCACGGTTTTTGCCCGGGGGAACAGGGAACGCAGGGCGGCTATGTGATCGGGGGTCATGCGGCTGTAGAGCCTCCCGCCGTCTCCCAGCACCGGGTCCAGGATGAGCAGGCAGGGGAAGCGGTCCAGGACCTGCGCTGCGGCGGAAACCTGCTCCGGGCCGGAAAGATAGCCCACGGTTACGGCGTCAAAGGTGATTCCCTGGGAAAACCAGTGGCGGGCAAAGGCCGGGAGGACATCCGTCAGGGACACTTCCTCCGGGCCGGGAAAGCCCGTATGGGTGGAAAGCACCGCCGTGGGCAGCACGCTGCACTGGTGGCCCATGGCGCTGAGGACGGGCAGGGCAACGGTCAGGCTGCACCGGCCCACGCAGGACAGGTCCTGAATGGACAGAACGTGGCTCATCCCTGGGCCCGCTTTTTCATGACCTGGCGCATACGGGCGGCGTGGTCCAGCTCCCGCTTGCGGATACGCAGGCTCTTGGGGGTGCATTCCAGCAGCTCGTCGTCGGCCAGGAATTCCAGGCACTGCTCCAAAGAGTAAACCCTGGGGGTGGTCAGCCGCAGGGCCTCGTCGGAACCGGCGGCGCGCATATTGGTCAGCTGCTTTTTCTTGCAGACGTTGACGGTCATATCCTCGTTCCGGCTGCAGATGCCCACCACCATTCCGGCGTACACGGGAACACCGGGGCCGATGAACAGGGTGCCCCGCTCCTGGGCGTTGAACAGGCCGTAGGCGCAGGACTCGCCGGACTCAAAGGCGATAAGGGAACCCACCTGGCGGCGCTCGATCTCACCTTTCATGGGAGCGTAGGAATCCAGGACGGAGGACATAATGCCCTCGCCCCGGGTGTCGGTGAGGAACTCGCTGCGGTAGCCGAACAGGCCCCGGGAGGGAACCAGGAATTCCAGACGGTAGCGGCTGCCCATGGGGGTCATGCTCACAAGATCGCCTTTCCGCTTGCCCATCTTCTCAATGACGGAGCCCATGCTCTCCTCGGGCACGTCGGCGACCATCCGCTCGATGGGCTCGCAGACAACGCCGTCCACTACCTTGGTCAGCACACGGGGGGTGGACACGGAGAACTCGTAGCCCTCCCGGCGCATGGTCTCCATGAGGATACTCAGGTGCATTTCGCCCCGGCCCGCCACGTTGAAGGCATCGGTGCCCTGCTCGGTGACGTGGAGGGACACATCCTTCAGAAGCTCCCGCTCTAAGCGATCCCGCAGGTTCCGGGAGGTGACATACTTACCCTCCTGCCCGGCAAAGGGGGAGTCGTTGACGGCGAAGGTCATTTCGATGGTGGGGTCCGAGATCTTCACAAAGGGCAGGGGCTCCACCGTATCGGGGGCGCACAGGGTCCGGCCGATGGTAATGTCCGCCATGCCGGACAGGGCCACGATCTCACCGGCGGAGGCTTCCGTGATGGGCGCCTTGGCAAGACCCTCAAAGGCGTACAGGGCAACCACCTTGCCCTTGGTTTTTACGCTGGGGTCGTGGTAGTCGCAGATGGTGACCTCCTGGTTTGCCCGGATGGTGCCCCGCTCCACCCGGCCCACGGCGATGCGGCCCACATAGTCGTTGTAGTCGATGGAGGACACGAGCAGCTGCAGCGGCGCCGCCGGGTCGCCGGCGGGAGGATCGATATACTGGACAATGGTTTCAAACAGGGGGGTAAGGTCGGTGCCGGGCTCGTCGGGGCCGTAGGAGGCGGTGCCCTGGCGGCCGGAGCAGAAGACGGTGGGGGAGTTGAACTGCTCGTCGGTGGCGTCCAGATCCAGCAGCAGCTCCAGCACCTCGTCCATGACCTCGTGGATCCGGGCGTCGGGCTTGTCCACCTTGTTCACCGCCACGATGACCTTGTGGCCCAGCTCCAGAGCTTTCTGCAAAACGAACCGGGTCTGGGGCATGGGGCCCTCGGCGGCATCCACCAGGAGGATAACGCCGTTGACCATTTTCAGGATCCGCTCCACCTCGCCGCCGAAGTCGGCGTGGCCCGGGGTATCCACAATGTTGATCTTATAATCCTTATAGTGTACGGAGGTGTTCTTGGCGAGAATGGTGATGCCCCGTTCCCGCTCCAGGTCTCCGGAGTCCATGACACGCTCCACGGTCTGCTGGTTTTCCCGGTAGATACCGCCCTGCTTCAGCATTTCGTCCACCAGGGTGGTCTTGCCGTGGTCAACATGGGCGATGATGGCAATGTTGCGAATGTGATCCTGCGCTACCATAAAAAGCTCCCTTTCCCGCGCCTTAAAGGGCGGATGTATTTCTGGATATAAAATCTCTCAAACCTGAATAATAGCATATATTGCCCCTGATTGCAACAGAAAAGTTCGCGGATTGGCGTATATCTTTATCTGTGGTGATCGGATTTACTGTGAAAGCTGCGCATTCACAGTAAATGATTTTTAATGCCAGCGGCTCGCCCCTGCGCGGCAACCGCCGCTGATGCAAAATAAATACCCATGCGCAATGCATGCTTTCCGGTATCGTGGCGCGCCAAAAGCGCATGGGTATTTACTCAGCAGCGCGGGAAATTGGAATTTGGTGGGCAGTTGACAGTGGAAAGAGAACGGTTACGGAGTCCGGCGGCAAAACCAGGAAGCAGCGGCATATTTTGTCAAAAAATCTTGCAATAAGGCTTTCAATATGGTATGATGAAAAAAATACT
This sequence comes from uncultured Oscillospiraceae bacterium, assembly GCA_964625595.1. Taxonomy (GTDB): domain Bacteria; phylum Bacillota; class Clostridia; order Oscillospirales; family Oscillospiraceae; genus Faecousia. The sequence continues at coordinate 3,287 of CAZVDH010000094.1, forward strand.
CAGGAAAATGCGGTAATCCGGTGACCAGGCTGTCAAACAGAAAAACGAGGGGTGACTGGCATGACGGCGTTTGCTGCAGGGCAGGAAACAGCAAGCCTCCTGCCCCGGTCTGCTTTTTTGAAAATGGATATTTGAAGACACCACCCCGTAAACAGCCGGTTTATGGGGCGGTGTGTTTTCCCTTTTGGGGGAAAACAGAAATTAACCCTGTGGTTTCCGCTCCGTTCCACAGGCAAATGCAGGCTGTCAGAGAAAAAGCCGGGGGGGATGCTTTCCCCGGCGTACAATGGGATAGAAAAGGGAAATGTGTATGACTCCGAAAAGACAAATTCTGGTTGTGGAGGACAATCAGCTGAACCGGGAAATGCTGGTCGCCATTCTGTCGGATCGGTATTCGACTTTCGAAGCGGAAAACGGACAGGAGGCCCTGGATATTCTGCGGCGGCACGGCGACAGTATTTCGCTGGTACTCCTGGATCTTGTCATGCCCGTCATGGACGGGTACACCTTTCTGGAACGGATCAAAGCGCTTCCCGAGCTGTCTGTTATCCCCGTCATTGTCATGACCCACAGCGACAGCATTCAGGACGAGGTTGCCGCCCTGGCCCACGGCGCCACGGACTTTGTGCCCAAGCCTTATCACCCCGATGTAGTGCTGCACCGGGTCGCCAGTATCATCAAGCTGCGGGAAACCTCCGCAATGGTCAGCTATCTGAAATACGACCGGCTCACGGGGCTGTACAGCAAGGATTACTTCTATCGGAAAATGCGGGAACGGCTTCTGGAGGACCCGGAGGGGGATTACAGCATTGTCTGCACAAATATTGAAAACTTCAAGCTGGTTAACGACAGCTTCGGCATACAGGAGGGAGACCGGCTTCTGCAGGAGGTAGCGGGCCTTGCAAAGGATATGGTGGGAAGCTCCGGCTTCTGCGGCCGTTTCAGCGCGGACCGTTTCCTCTGCCTGCAAAGGCGGGGGCAGGAGCAGAACGACCGGGCAAATTTCGGACATTTTCGGAATCAGGAGATCTCCCCCCTGCTGCGCAGCACGGTAATGCGCTGGGGAATCTACGAGATCACCGACCGCTCCATCCCCGTGGAGCTGATGTGCGACCGGGCGCTGATGGCCGTAAACAGCATCAAGGGACGCTATGACCAGTTTTTCGCAGTCTATGACGAATCTCTGCGCTGCAAGAAGCTGCGGGAGCAGGCAATCACAAACGCCATGTCCGATGCCCTGCGGGAAGATCAGTTCTTCGTCCATTATCAGCCCAAGTATGATCTGCAAACCGGCTGCATGGTGGGCGCGGAGGCACTGGCGCGCTGGAACAGTCCGGAATGGGGCTTCGTGTCCCCAGGGGAGTTCATTCCCCTGTTCGAAAAAAACGGCTTCATCTTCCAGCTGGATCGGTTCATCTGGGAGCACACCTGCGCCCAGCTTCGCGCCTGGCAGGACCGGGGATACCCCCGGCTTCCGGTGTCCGTCAACGTGTCCCGGGCGGACCTGTACCACAGGGACCTTGCCGATACGCTGCTGGCGCTGACCCGGAAATACGGCATTGACCCGGCCTGTCTGCATCTTGAGATCACGGAGAGCGCCTACACGGAAAATCCCGTGCAGATCACCGGCACCGTGGAGGACCTGAAAAGGCTGGGGTTCCTCATTGAGATGGACGACTTTGGCAGCGGCTATTCCTCCCTGAATATGTTCGGCCAGATGAAAGTGGATATTCTGAAGCTGGATATGAAATTTATCCAGAACGAAACGGCAAAGCCCGCCAACCAGAGCATTCTCAACGATATTGTCAATATGGCCCACCGGCTGAGCCTCAAGGTGGTGGCGGAGGGCGTGGAGCAAAAGGATCAGGTGGACAGGCTGCGGACCATCGGCTGCGACTATGTGCAGGGCTTCTTCTTTGCCAGGCCCATGCCCGCTCCGGAATTTGAACGGCTGCTGAGCGCCGATGGCGTCTGCGCTCCCTCCGGGGCCGGCAGCCCCGGTATCGCCGGGACCCAGCGGCTGCTGGTCATCGACGAGGATGCCGATTACCGCGGGAAAGTGGGGGAGCTGCTTGGGCAGGAATACCGGGTGCTGGAAGCCTGCGATACGGACAGTGCCCTGGCCTGGCTTGAAAGCAGCCGGCAGACAGGCTTTGCCGCCCTGATTCTCAGCGCGACGCTTCCGGAAAACGGCGCGGACCGGGTCCTGGATGCCCTGCGGCAGAGCCCGCAGCTCTGGGATACCCCGGTTCTGGCCACGATCCCGGCGCCCGGCGGGGATGAAAGAAACCTGCTCCCCTTTGTCCTGAAAACCGACGACTTCCTGTGCAAATGCCATCCCATGTTTGACCTGCGCAGGCGGGTCGCGGGAATCATCGACATCGCGGAGCTGAAAAAGCGGGAAAGGGCCCTGACAAAAGAGGTGGGCCGGGATCCCCTCACCGGACTTCTGAACCGGCGGGGTCTCCGGGCGGCAGTCAATGCCCTGCGGGCCTCCGATTTCCCGGTGGCGGTGTGCATGTTCGACCTGGACAACCTGAAAAGCGTCAACGACGGCTTCGGCCATCATGCCGGGGATCGGATCATTGAAGCTTTCTCTCAGCTGATCCGCCAGGAAACCCGGGAAAGTGAGATCCTCTGCCGCTACGGCGGAGACGAATTTGTTTTGATCCTGACCCAGGCGGCGGACGAAGAAGCCCTCAAGGTCCGGGTTGGGGATATCTGCCGCAAATTCCTGGACCGCTTCGCGGGGGAAGCGTACCACGCCTCCTGCTCCGCGGGTATCGCCCTGTGCGCCTCTGAGGAAAAACCCTCCGCCTATACCCTGGAACTGGCGGACCAGGCGCTGTACTGTGCCAAGCGGGAGAAATCGGGATATTGCCTCGTGCAGACGCGGTGACCTCCCTTTCCGGGGGCTTGGGCAGGAATATAAGGGAACCTCTGAATAAATCGGCTGCGGCTGAGCGGCGGGTCTTTTGCCCCATCCGTTCAGTAATAAAATTGGGAAATACATAAAGTATTCCCTCAATTTCATTACTTTCGGATGAGCCAAAATCCCTCGCCGTCAGCTCTTGCCGATTTAATCAGAGGTTCCATAAGAAAAGGAGTGGTGAATCATGAAAACAGATCCTTCCTCCACCAATCTGCAGGAGCTGCTGATCCCCGGTATCATCCGGTACATGACCACGGTGATCATCGGCTTTCTGGGCATCCATGCCGGATTTTTGATTCTGTTTTTGTTCCAGAAAATGCCGGTTATGATCGTTTTGGAGGTACTGAGCCTGATCTCCTATATTCTGCTTCTATGGAAGCTGCACTTCCGCATCACCCGCTACGATACGGAGATCCTGGCAGGGGTTATCACCTTTGTGCTGGTGGAAGTAGACCTGTACATGATTATCGCCGCCCTGATGATGGGCGAAGGCTGCAAATTTGACAACTATGTCTACGGGCTGCTTCTCATCACCTCTTTCCAGTTCTACATCAGCCATGACCTGAAAAAGGACATTGCGCTGAAAACCATGATTATGGTCAGCTATTTCGGCGTCCGGATCTGCCAGTTCCATTACCCGCCGGTGTACCGGGATTACGCGCCCTGGGTGGAAACGTTCTTCTCCTTTACGAACCCCATCATCGTTACGGGCGCCATTATCCTGTTCGTCATCATGGTGCCCGTGCTGATCTTCGACTATGAAGCCCAGCTTGCGAAAAAGGCCTCGGTGGATAAGCTTACCGGGCTTCTGAACCGGAATTACCTGGACAAGATCCGCTTCGATCTGGATGCCTACAACCTGGCTATCCTGGACATCGACGATTTCAAGAAAATCAACGACGAATTCGGCCATGACAACGGCGACCTGGTGCTCAAGGACCTGGGCAGGCTCCTCAAGGAGCTGGAAAACAAATACCGCAACATCAGCGTCATCCGCTGGGGCGGGGAGGAATTTGTCATCGTGTACCGGGTGACGGGGGAAAACAAATATACGTTCCTGGATATTCTGGAGCAGCTGCGCAAAAACGTCGCTGCCAGCGAGGTGTCCCTGGGGGAGGACCGTTCCGTCCAATACCAGATTACCGTGGGCGTGGCTTTCTCCGGTGAGGCCGACAGCTATCCGGAGCTTTTGAAGATCGCGGACACCCGGCTGTACTGGGGCAAGCAGAACGGCAAGAACATGGTCGTATTCCACGAAAGGTAAATGATACCGGAGGTGTCCTTTCCCCGGACGCCTCCGGCCTTTCTATAAGGATCTGATACTAGTCTTTCATAAAACGGTTTAATACCGTTTTATGGGATCGCTGCCAAGCGGTCAGCGGCATCGCCGCAAAAAAACGTAGTCCATACATTTCTCGCCGCCACCGGCGGCCTGCGCAAAAAGCGCAGGATAAAATGGTATTTAGGCTATCGGCTTTATGCAGCAAACAGAAAAATGCACTTTGGTGTAC
>CAZVDH010000095.1:0-7726 GCA_964625595.1 uncultured Oscillospiraceae bacterium
TTCCCCCCGGGGGAAGCGATGGTGCTGCCACACCAGTACACCAAAGTGCATTTTTCTGTTTGCTGCATAAAGCCGATAGCCTAAATTGGAATTTGTCGGGCAGTTAAGGTGCGCGGGCGGTTAGACGCCTTGCCCCCCGCGTTTACGAGGGGGGTGCCACCAGTTCTCAAACTGGTGGCGGGGGGAGTACGAATTTTTGGCAGTTGATCGTCAAACAGTATTATCTATCTACGTTTGCTGTCCTTATTCAACGCACTCTTTTGTGAAAGATATGCGGATGACTGGCTCCCCCCGGTACCAGTCTGCGGACTGGTACCACCCCCCTCACAAGTGCGGGGGGCGAGGGCGGCTGCGCCGCCAGCCCGCCAAATTCCAATCTGTCGCGCCGCAAAAGTTAGAATTTCCTTACTGCTTCGCTCCCTGCCGGGCCTTGTTGAGCTTATCGGCCTTGCAGAACAGCACAAAGCCGATGGCAAAGAGGATCACCAGGGTGCCCACCGCCAGGCTTTCGTTTTCCAGCTCCGCGCCCAGGAAATGCACGGTAAGCCCCGCCGTAGCCTGGCTGATGACCGCCACCAGGGTGGTGCCCAGGAAGGACGCACCCTTACCGCAGATGTCCATCAGGCCGAAGTATTCTCCGCTGCGCTCCGCAGGGATGATCTTGCCGAGGTAGGACCGGCTGAGAGCCTGAATGCCGCCCTGGAACATACCCACCAGCACCGCCAGCATCCAGAACTGCCACAGGGCAGTCAAAAATACGGCAAACAGGGTGATACCGGTGTAGCACGCGATGCACACCTTGATCAGCAGGGCGGTATCGTACTTTTTGGACAGAATGCCGAAAATGATGGAGCAGGGGAATGCCACAATCTGAGTCACCAGTAGAGCGAACAGTAGTCCCGTGGCATCCAGCCCCAGGGCCGTGCCGTAGGCGGTCGCCATATCGATGATGGTGTACACGCCGTCAATGAAGAAGAAGAACGCCAGCAGGTACAGGAAAATGTGCTTTTCCTTTTTGGCATCCCGGAAGGTCCTGCCCAGCTGCCGGAAGGTATCCGCAAAGGGGTGGTTCCCCAGCTCCACATATGCAGTCTGCCGGTAACTGCGCAGCAGCGGCAGACTGCATATGATCCACCACGCTGCGGTAATCAGGAAAGCAATGACCATGGCGGAACCCTGACTAATTCCAATTTCCTCAGAATTCATCACCAGCAGGACGCACACCGTTATAGGAATCAAAGAGCCTAGATAGCCGAATGCATATCCAGCAGAGGATGCGTTATCCATCCGCTCATCGGTGGTGACCTCGGGAAGCATGGCGTCATAGAACACCAGGCTGGAGGAAAAGCCCACCTTTGCAATGACAAAGAATGCCAGGAAGGACAGCCAGGACCAGGCCATGCCCAGAGCCGCGCAGCCCAGGGCGCCCATGAGCATACAGATCATGAAAATGGGCTTCTTGTACCCCTTGTGATCGGCCAGGGTACCGCAGATGGGGCCGATCAGCGCCACCAGAAGCGTTGCCACGCTGCCGGCATAGCCCCAGTAGGCCAGATACTGAGACTCGTTGAGTCCGGCACCGTTGGCCAGCGAATTGAAGAAGATGGGGATCAGGGTCGTAGCCAGGAGAATGAATGCGGAATTACCGACGTCATAGAGTACCCAATGCCACTCCTGCGATGTGAGCCAGGTTTGCTTTTTCATATCTTTCTTCCTCCGTATACGGGATAGCCTGCGGGGGAATTCCCTTTTGCAGGCGGTTTCACTTTCCTCAGAGCTTCGGGTCAGCCAAACGCAGGCTCAAATTCCGGACCCAGATCCGTGCCCCCGGTCCGCAGCGCCGTAAGCTGGGCAGCCAGGATGGGGTAGCGTTCCAGCGCATTGTCGTACAGCGAAAGAAGCGCTTCGTTCCGCTCTTCGCTGCCGGGAGCCGGGGTGCGGGGAATGAGCATCTCCCGGGCACTCTTCCCTGCCAGGCCCACAACGGTCTCCACCGCTTTCCGTTTCCGGGAGGCAAAGAGCTTTAAGATCCGCTCCATATTCCGAACGCCCTGGAGCACCGCCCGGGGGGTGGCGCCGGGGTACAGGTCGGCGACAGTGACACACTCTCCCCGGCTGAGCCTGGTAAACCGGCTTAAGTCCTGGGTATGGGCGGGAATTTTCCCGTCCTTGGTCAGCAGGAACCGGTCAAATTCCGACTCCATGGCCACATGGCTCACTTCCCCGGCTTTGTCCGTTTCATTGACAAAAGGATGGACCGCCGAATCCAGGCAGTAGTGGGCCAGGACACCGTACAGGTACACCGTCCCCACCTCGGAGGGGTTCAGCCGCAGACGCCTCACAGCAGCGGTAAAAAAGGCTTCCCCGCTCTGCATATGGAACTTATGGCCCAAAGAGCCGGTGGCGGTATGAAAAAGGGGATTGTAATAAAAGAAAAAGTCCGGTCCCTGGACTCCCATATCGTAAACCTGACGGAAACGGGAAATCTGCTGCCGGAGGGCAGGATCCAGCGTCTCCAATGTCTGGGTGCCGAACCGGTAATGGGCATATGCTGCGGGCATGCGCTTCACCTCGTAAAAGGAATCTGCTGCTATTCTACATCATTTTTCCATGGATGACTAGGCCTAAATGAAAAAATTTTGTGATGAACCGGTAAAATCAGCTTCGCTTCAGGAGGGAGATAGATTGGGAATTTGTGGGGCAGTTAAGGTGTTCGGGTGGTTAGACGCCTTGCCCCCCGCGTTTACGAGGGGGGTGTCACCAGTGCGCACACTGGTGACGGGGGGAGCCCGCCGTCCGCATATCTTTCAGAAATAAGGGTGAAGAATGGGACTGTAAACACAGAAAAATCAATTATTTGATGCTTTTGGAAATTCGATCTCCCCCCGTCCCTGCGCTAGCGCAGGGACACCCCCCTCACAAGTGCGGGGGGCAAGGCCGTGTACCACATCGACACCGCTCGCCATTGTCCAAACATCTCTACAAATTCCAATTTACCGCTCCGCCGGGAATAATCCCGCCCCCGATAGCATAGGATGTCCCCAAGGGAGGGATGCGAATTGCGCAGACGGGATTTGATGATTCTTCTGCTGGCTTTGGCCCTGGCTGCCGGTACGGCCCTGTGGATCTTTCTGGGGAGCAGCCTGGAAACAGGCTCCTGGGGCCTGAGCTTCCGCCAGGAGGGAGCGCCCCCGGTGGGAAACGCGGGGCAGGATCAGCTGCGCCGGTACAACGCCGCCTATCTGGGAGACACCACCCAAAAGGTGCTGTACCTCACCTTTGACGCGGGATACGAAAACGGCTGCACCGAAAAAATCCTGGACACCCTGAAAAAGCACAATGTAAAGGCCGCGTTCTTTCTGGTGGGCAACTATATCCAGCGGAACGGGGACCTGGTCCGCCGGATGGTCCAGGAGGGACACACCGTGGGAAACCACACCATGCACCACTACGACATGAGCCGGATCCAGGACCCGGAAGCCTTTGAAAAGGAGCTTACCGATCTGGAAGCCCTGTTCCGGGAAACCACCGGGCAGGCGCTTCCCAAATACTACCGTCCGCCCCAGGGCATCTACAGCGAAAAGAATCTGGAAATGGCGAAAGACCTGGGCTATAAGACCGTATTCTGGAGCCTTGCCTATGTGGACTGGAAAAACGACGACCAGCCGGACCCGGACGCGTCCCTGGCGAAGCTTCTGAAACGCACCCACAACGGCGCCGTGGTGCTGCTGCACTCCACCTCCCAGACCAACGCGAAAATACTGGATACGCTTCTGACCCGCTGGGAGGAAGCCGAGTACACCTTCGGCACCCTGGATGACCTGTTTCCGGGAAGCGGCGGGGTCAGCCAATAAAAAAGCGGTCAGCATCGGGAAAACTTTTCCAATGCTGACTGCCTTTTTCATTCATTTCTTGGCTTCGCAGCGACACGTTAAATTGGAATTTGCCGGCTTCGCCGAATTGACAATTGACAGTTGACAATTATTGTGTCCCTACGGGACAATTTAGAAATAATTTCTATTGTTTTTCATCCAAATTCTTTTTATTTTAAATCATCCCGAAGGGATTCCTTAATTGTCAATTGTTCATTGTCAATTGTCAATTAAATTCCAATTTGCCGCCGGGTTATGCTTTCATCCCATCTTCCCCCAGGGCCTTGACATAGCCGGTGCCGTACTGGACGCACCGGGAGACACGGCTGAGGGTGGCGGAGGATATATCGGCGTCTCCGATAACCTGGGTATAGGTTTTTCCCTGGAGAAGAAGCCGGGCGGCATAAATCCGCTCGGCCATCTTTTCCACTTCCTTTTTGGTGCACAGGTCATCCAGCAGCGCTTCGCAGTCCTCCACCGACTGCACATTTACAAGAATCTGATACAGGTCACGGATTTTTTCCTGGCTTGTCATGGCATAGCCTCCCCAAATTGACCGGCCGAGCGGAGAAACGCCCTGGCCTTGTCGGATTTCGGATGGTCGAAGACCTCCTCGGGGGTGCCCATTTCGGCAATCACCCCATCTGCCATATAGATTACCACATCTGCCACCTGTTTTGCAAATGCCATTTCATGCGTAACCACAATCATTGTGCGGTTTCCGTCCTTGAGGCCCCGGATGACCCGCAGGACCTCCCCGGTCAGCTCCGGGTCCAGGGCGCTGGTGGGCTCGTCGAAGCACAGCACCTCCGGACGGAGGGCCAGGGCCCTGGCAATGGCGGTGCGCTGCTGCTGGCCGCCGGAGAGCTGATAAGGATAAGCCCCGCATTTGTCCGCCAGGCCCACCTGGGAAAGGAGCTCCCGGGAGCGCCGGTCGATCTCCTCCTTGGTTCCCAGCTTCAGAAGCCCCGGAGCCAGGGAGACATTTTCCAAAGCGGTATACTGGGGAAACAGGTTAAAGTTCTGAAACACCAGTCCGAACCGCAGACGGTTTTTCCGAAGCTGGTTCTCGTCCGTCCGCAGAAGCGGCTCACCGTCCAGGAGGATCTCCCCATCATCCGGTGTCTCCAGAAAGTTCAGGCACCTTAGCAGCGTGGTCTTGCCGCTGCCGGAGGAACCGATGATGGCCAGCACCTGGCCGCTTTCCAGAGCGAAGCTCACACCCCGGAGCACCTCCGTGCCGCCGAAGCCCTTTTGCAGATTTTTCACTTCCAATCTCGGCATAGCTTACCCTCTGTAATAGTTCAGTTTCTCTTCCAGTCTGCCGAACAGCAGCGTGAGCAGTCCGCTGAACAGCAGATAGAAAGCGCCGGTGTAGAACATGGGCCAGATCAGGCCGTCGCTTTTGATGAACGCCTGGCCCCGCCACATGATCTCGTACACGGATATGGTCCGGGCCAGGGCGGTATCCTTGACCAGGGTGATGATCTCCCCCGCCATGGGGGGCAGGATCCGCTTCACCATCTGCAGCAGCACCACCCGGAAGAAAATCTGGCTTTTGGTCATGCCCAGAACCTGCCCGGCCTCATACTGGCCCTGGGGGATACTCTCGATGCCGCCCCGGTAAATTTCCGAAAAATAGCAGGCATAGTTTATGGAAAACGCCAGCAGCGCCGCCTGGAACCGGTCCATGGCAGGCAGCCCGAAGAGGAGCCCCGGCCCAAAGAACACCAGAATCAGCTGGAGCATCAGGGGTGTGCCCCGGATGACCCAGACAAAGACCCGAACCGTAAGCCGCAGAGGGGTAAACCGGCTCATGGACCCGAAGCACACCACAAGGCCCAGAGGAATGGAGATCACCAGAGTCAGGGCAAACAGCCGCAGGGTTTGCCCGAAGCCCCCCAGCAGCTCCAGCGTGACCCGGAGGAACATTTCCATTTTACTTTACCAGGGTCAGTTCGTACTTGGCAGCCAGAGCATCCAGAGTGCCGTCTTTCATCATTTCCGCCATCAGCTCGTTGAACTTGGTGACAATGTCGGAATCCTTGCGGAAGCCCACGCCGTATTCCTCGCTGGTCAGCTCCAGAACGCCGCCCAGGTTTTCATAGCTGGTGCCCGCGCCGGTCATGGCGTTCGCCATGGTAATGTCGATGACACAGGCATCGGCGGTGCCCGCTTTCACTTCCATGAGGGCCCCTGCCTGATCGCCGGTTTCCACATAGCCCGTGATCCCCAGATCATCCAGAGCCTGGGCGCCGGCGGAGGACTTTTCCACCGCGAATTTCAGCCCCTTGATGCTGTCCGCGTCGGGATAGTCCGAAGCCTTGGAGGTATCCATCACCACCACCTGGGCGTTCTTCACATAGGGGTTGGAGCAGGCGGTATTTTTCAGCACCTCGTCGGTGATGGTCATGCCGTTCCAGATGCAGTCAATGTTTTTGGCGTCCAGCTCCAGGAACTTGCTGTCCCAGTCGGCAAGCTCAAAAAACTCCACCTTGACGCCCAGCTTTTCCCCGATCAGCAGAGCGAATTCGGCGTCAAAGCCGGTCCACTCGCCGCTGTCATCCTTATAGTCCATGGGCGCGTAGTCGGTAATTCCCACCACCAGCGTTCCCTTTTCCTGGACATAGGCCAGATCGGAAGCGGCATCCGTTTTCTTGCCGCATCCGGCAAGCAGCAGCATGGCAATCAGCAGTACAGCAATAACCTTTTTCATAATCAGTTCCTCTCTTTCCGCCCGCGGTACGCGGGAGTTTCCTTTTCAATTTTGGCGGGAACCGGCCTCGTTTGCGCCCGGTTCCGATCACCGTTGACTGCATTATACTTTATTACGCTAAAGTTGTAAAGTACTTTTTTCAAAAAAAACGGAGATTTGTAGCTTTCCACAAATCTCCTGCTTCTTCAGAAAGAGAGTTACTCCATTCTTCACAAATTCTGTGCTCTGCCCTGGTGCAGTTTCTTGGTTCTCGGGTGGATGCGTACACAATGGCAGCGCAGCCACCGGACGCATACCACCCAACAATCTTCAAAAATCAGCCACTGTCCACACCGGTCAAGGGCAGGAATTGGCTTTCCAGCTCCAAATCCATCACATCCCCGTCAAACCACATATGGTATACGCAGGAATCTTTTTCGAAGAACGTATGGGAAAAACCGTGTTTTTCTTCTGTGTCTTCCTCATGCCGCGTGAGATTGACACAAACAATGGGGTTCTTTTCTCCCCAATGGGACGCGATGTATTCAATATCATTTGTTTTATGGAAATCATTCTGCAAATACAGCATGATATTATTGGAGCCGCTGTTTTTCAGATCACCGCGTTTTAGCCCGGTGACTTCCATCCCGCCGGCAACGGTGCCGTCTTCCAGCCGTACAATGGAGCAGTTTTTATCCGTCACATCAGAAACGGCATACCCATCCGGCAGATCAAAGGAAAAATCGCCCTTTTCCGGTGCAGCCATCCTGTCCGCGCAGCCGCACAAAATAACTGTCAGCACAGCGGCGGCAATGAATTGCTTTCCTTTCAACATGGTGTGCTCCTTTCAATATGTATTATTGTTCCGCACAGTATCAGGCACGCAGCCGGTTAAACGGCCTGCCCCGTACCGCTTTCGCTTATGCGCATATCGTTTTCTCAGCTGCCCGATAAATTGGAATTTGTCGGCAGGGCCGACAGCCAAGTCGTGACGAACGTGGTCTGTTTTCGTTCCCTACCTGACCCGCTCGGTATCGTTCTGTGGAACGGCAAATTTGGGATTTGGCGGGCCGTTAGAACGTGTCATTCCGAACCAGTCCTCAGACTGGTGTGGGAATCTCCATCGAATTCCAGGCTGCCCATCGTCATCCATTCGTAG
>CAZVDH010000096.1:0-7402 GCA_964625595.1 uncultured Oscillospiraceae bacterium
TACAACCCCTCAGTCAGCTACGCTGACAGCTCCCCTTACACAGGGGAGCCCTTGCTGTGTACCGCATCGACACCGCACACCACTGCCCAGACAGCTCAGCAAATTCCAATTTATCTCACTAACCCGATAACGGCTATGAAATTTCCCTGGGCTGCCGGGAATGGTTTCAGCCTCTGCCGTGTCCGGTTGGGGTTTCACTTTTTCCCGTTCCGGGCAGCGGTATACGCGTTGCAATCTCTTTCCGGACGTGGTATGATAAAAAAGCATGATCCTGCGGAGCGCGGAAAGGAGCAAACGTTATGAATACATTCCAGCTGAGCTGTTTTCTCGCCGTTGCGAACACTCTGAGCTTTGCCCGAGCCGCGGAAAAGATGAATATTTCTCAGCCTGCCATTTCCCATCAGATCCAATCCCTGGAAACGGAGCTGAACGCGCAGCTTTTCCGGCGAACCACCCGGCTGGTGGAGATCACACCGGAGGGGGAGTCTTTCCTGCCCGACGCGCAAAGCATGGTGGCCATCGCCGCCCAGGCAAAGCTCCGGTTTCAGGATCCGGAGGAAAGGCCCATTGAAAAGCTGGCAATCGGCTGCGGCAGCTATAACCAGCTGTGCCTGCTGCCCGAAAGCCTGGAAGAGCTGGGCAGGCTCTATCCGAACCTCCACCCGCAGCTTTTTGTGTTTCCCCATGACCAGCTCTATCCGCTTTTGGACAACGGAACCGTCGATGTAGCTTTTGACATCCACGATGTGACCAGGAATGACCGGGCTTTGACATACCGGGAATTTGGGAAAAGTCCGATTGCCTGTGTCTGCCGGAGCGGGCATCCGCTTGCAAAGGCGGACGGTGTTTCCGTGGCGGACTTAAACGGCCAGCCGCTGATTTTCTGCAACCCCATCAACCTGGTCCCGGAGGTGGCAAAGCTGCAATGGAAGCTGGCGGAGGGCAGAAGTCCTGCCGAGCTGCACTTCTGCGCCAGCGTGGAGGCGGCTGTGACGTTGGCGGGCGCTGGCTTCGGCATCGCGGTTTTGCCGAAATTTCTTGTACCCGGCGAGCCGCGCCTGGCGGTTCTGAATCTGCGTGACGCGCCGGAGCTGTCCTACGGCATGTTTTATAAACCCTATCCCGGGGATGACATGGTGAAGAAATTCATTCAGATTGCGAAACAGCGTTTGTCCGGTGAGAATAGGCCATAACTTTAAAAAGGCCGGGGCGGCAGGATATACTGCGATCCTGCCGCCCCGGCCTTATGTGCATGCATCCCACCGCTCTGGGCGCTTTTCGCCGCTTCAAGCTTGGGTTAAGGGCCATGTGGCTGTGCCGGCATGCGCCCCGATATTTGAGTGGTTCTGCTGAAAATTATTCCATATCTTCTTCTGGATGCGAATGTAGGCTTCGGCATCCTCGGGCCCCAGCCCCTCCAGCATGGCGGAAAGATAGGAAATGGCCCTGGCACGGATTGCCTGAATCGCCTGCCTGCCTTCCTGGGTCAGAACCACGACGATCTGTCTGCTGTCCTCCGGGTCGGTATACCGGGAAATCATATTCTTTTCTTCCATGTGATTCAGCAGGCTGGCAATGCGGGCGGTGGTAACCGCCATTTTTTCACTTAATTCCTTTGGATGAACAATCGTCTCATGGGTGACCAGGTAGTTCAGAACGAACATCTCGCCTTTTACCATTTGGGAAAGCTGCTGGCTCGCGGGCACCTGCAGCAGGTTGGCGCGGACGCTCAGCAGTTCATTTGCCAAAGCGGTGTAATCCATGACATTCCCTCTCTTTTCCGGGGAACCGGAATCCTATGTATTAGCGGCGGTTTTCATCCGGTTTTCCCTGACTCCCTGGGTAATTATAGATTGGCCGGAAACGGATGTCAATACAGGATATTTTTTTAGTTTTCGACTCCCGTCTGGGCATCGGCATGCAGCGCGGGGCTGGACTTCCTTTTTTCCGACACCTGAATCAGAACCACCGTGCCCACCAGGACAATGCCGATGAGATCCGTAGCTGTGCCGGGATAAATCAGCAGCAGACCGCCGACGGCGCTGATGACGCGCTGATACCAGGGCATTGGGCCGGCCAGCCAGCCCTCCAGGGCGGCGGCGATGCCGACAATACCAACCACGGAGGTAAGGCAGATGGAGATGACCTCCCAGACGGTGGTATCGATCAGCAGCAGCGACGGGCTGAGGGCAAAGATATAGGGAACGATGAATGCGGCGATTGCCTGTTTTGTTGCCGTGAACGCGGTTTTCATGGGATTTGCCTGACCGATAGCGGCGCCCGCGTAGGCAGCCAGCGCCACAGGCGGCGTCAGGTCCGCCACAATGCCGAAATAAAACACAAAGAAATGGGCGGCGATGGTGGGAACGCCCATGCGGATCAGAATGGGGGCGCAGGTGGCGGCCATGATGCAGTAGTTGGCGGTAGTGGGAACGCCCATGCCCAGCACAATGCAGCAAACCATGGTCAGAACCAGTGCGATCATCACCTGGCTGCCCGCCAGGGTAACGATCAGATTGACCATCATATTGGCAAGACCCGTCATGGTAATGGTCCCGGCAATGATACCGGCAATGCCGCAGGCCGCTGCCACGGAAATGGTGCTCTGGGCGCCGGCGGCGAGGGCCTGGACAATGCGCCGGGGCGTGATCCGATTATCCTTGTTTATGAGTCCCACCGCGATGGCGGTCAGAATGGCGATGGCCGCCGCGTACTGGATGCTGGCTTTGCTGCTGCCGATGAGATAGAACAGCACGACGAGGGGAAAAAGAAGATACAGTTTCTTCAGAAGCGGCTTCACCGCGGGGATTTGCTCCGCGCTCAGGCCCCGCAGGCCCAGCTTTTTGGCCTCCAGATGCACGCTGATAAACACGCCGCCGAAGTAAAGAACTGCCGGGAGAATGGCGCACTTCGCGATGGTGCTGTAGGGGACGCCCACATAGTCCGCCATGAGAAAGGCGGCGGCGCCCAGAATGGGGGGCATGATCTGGCCGCCGGTGGAAGCGGAGGCCTCTGCCGCGGCGGCGAATTCCGGGGAATACCCGGTTTTTTTCATCAGGGGGATGGTAACAGAGCCGGAGCCAACCGTATTGGCAACCGAGGAGCCGGAGACCATTCCCTCAAAGGCGCTGCAGACCACAGCCGCTTTCGCGGGGCCGCCGGAGAATCTGCCGACCAGCGCGTTGGCCATGTCCATGAACAGGTCCGCGATGCCGGTGAGTTCCAGAAACGCGCTGAAAATAATAAAGACGATAATATACTTGGAGCAGACGTTGATGGGCGTTGAGAGAATGCCCTCCTTGCTGTAAAACAGGTAGCGAACCGAATAGTTGAGCCTGCCGGCAAAGGTGGGATTGCTCAGGCCCCAGATGAGAGCATAGACGAGAAAGCATCCGGCGACCACGAGAATGGGAAGACCCACACTGCGCCGGCATACCTCCGCCAGACACAAAATGCCGATGATGCCGATGATGATCTGATACCAGGCAAAGCGGCTGCCCTGCTGAATAATATCCATTGCGTTGAAGGTAAAATACAGGAAAGCCCCGGTTCCGGCAAGCATCATCACAAGATCATACCAGGGGATATGGTTGACACGCTGCACGCCTTTCCGTGCCGGGTAAACCAGAAAACCCAGAAATACAATTCCCGCGACGAAGGATGTCAGACGCCATTCCTCCAGCCAGCTGGCAAACAGCGTTACATACAGGCAAAACAGGGAGAACAGGGCCAGAACGCAGGTCACCGCGATTTTCGGCTTTCCCTCCCAGACCCGGGTGTTGGATTCCCGGTCATATTTTTTCATTACCGAATCCAGGTCCATGGGCTCCTGGACGGCGGGTTCTTTCTTTCGAAAATGTGCCATTTCTGCCTCCTTGTCTGCTTACGGGGCAATTTCGCCGAGCCAGCACCGGGTATCGTCCACATGCTGTGTGAAGATACGCCCGTGGTCGGGCTCGTACTTTGCCTGATGGTATTTGAAAAGCATCCGGTTGGGGCCCGCCGTCCCCAGGATCTCGATTTTCCCGGTGGGATGGGACATTGCGTAGCGGACGCTCTTGGCTTGGCCGTTCCAACTTGTATTCATATCCATAACGATCCTCCTGAATCAGTTTTTTACCTATTTTAGCTAATATTATTAGCTATACGAAAAAAAGAATGCACCATGGCATCTACGGCATCTACCCATCTACCATAGTACATTCTATTTAACTAACATTATTAGTTATTATACGGGAGAAATGCTCCCTTGTCAATACAGCCTTTGTAAACATTCTGTGTCGGCGCGGCGTGCCGTTTATGGAATACCCCGCCGTCCGTTCGTGAAACACAGTGTCCCGGGTATCGGGAGGGATACCCGGGGCAGGCTGTGCGGAAATGGAGATTATTTGGTTTTCCCACTGTTTGCGGCGGCTTCCCGCTGGCGGCAGATTTCGGCCCAGCTGGGAAGCTCCCTTAATTTGGCGGACAGGTCCTTCATTGCGCCGGGAATGTCGATCTTCTGGGGACAGATCCGGGCGCATTTTCCGCAGCCGATGCAGGCTGTGGGCTTTTTATCCTCCGGCAGGAACTCAACGCGCATGGCGGAGTTTACCACCGGGGCGAACCGCAGCTCGTTGTAGACCCGGATCAGGCCGGGAATATCCAGCCCCATGGGGCAGCCGTCGCAGCAGTAGCGGCAGGCGGTGCAGGGAATGGAATCCTTCATCCCCTCGGCAATGTCCAGCAGCAGCGCCGTTTCTCCCTCAGAAAGGGGGTTGGGTTCCGTGAAAGTCTTTACATTGTCCTCCATCTGGGAAAGGTCAGACATTCCGCTGAGAACCATCTTTACATTGGGCAGTCCCTGGAGGAAACGGAAGCCCCAGGCGGCGGTGGATTCGTCGGGGCGCAGGGCCCGAAGCTTTGCTTCATCGGCATCGCTGAGCTTTGCCAGCTTACCGCCCCGGACAGGCTCCATGACCCAGACCGGAATCCCCCGCTGGGTGAGCAGGTCGTATTTGTCCCTGGCATCCTGCAAGGTCCAGTCCAGATAGTTCAGCTGGATCTGGCAGAACTCCATATCCTCTCCGCAGGCATCCAGAAAGGTTTTCAGTGTCTGAGTCTCCGCGTGACTGGAAAAGCCCAGGTGACGGATTCTGCCCAGCCGCTTCTGTTCTCTGAAATAATCCAGAATGCCCCGCTTGGGGTCTAAGTAGACTTCCATGGATTTTTCATAAACATTGTGCAGCAGGTAAAAATCAAAATAATCCACGCCGCACTTGTGAAGCTGCTCTTCAAAAACTCCGGCAGGGTCATAACCGCCGCTGAGGATCTGATGGCCGGGATACTTGGTGGCAAGATACCAGCTGTCCCGGGGATACTCCCGGAGGACCCGCCCGATGACACGTTCGGACTCACCGCCGTGATAGGGATATGCCGTGTCAAAATAGTTTACGCCATGGTCAATGGCATAGCGGGTCATTTCCCTTACCTGGTTTTCATCAATGCTGCCGTCGCTGTTTGTGGGCAGGCGCATGGTGCCGAAGCCCAGCAGGCTCAGCTGTTTGTCCTGAAAGTCACGGTAAATCATTGTATCACTCCCTCTTGCCTTATGGGTAAGGCTATGGTATGATATCAGTGTACCACCCGGTAGCAACTACCGGTCAAGAGTGATTTTCACCAAAATTGGAAGTGTTCCTATGTACACAATGAAGGAAACCTGTCAAAAAACCGGCCTTGCCTATGAGACTTTAAAATTTTACTGCAACCAGGGCCTGGTCCCCAATGTAAAGCGGGACAGCCAGAATCACCGGGTATTCGATGACCGGGATGTGGCGTGGATCAACAGCATGAACTGTTTGAAACGCTGCGATATGGGCATTGCGGAAATGAAAGAATACCTGGCCCTCTGCCAGGATGGGGAGGAAACCATCCCGAAGCGGAAAGAAATCCTGGAGGCCAAACGCAGGGCATTGGAAGAAGAGCAAAAACGCATTGCGGAAACCATTGCCTATATTGACCGGAAGCAGCGCTTCTACGATGATGTGCTTTCCGGGAAGACCGCCTATTTCAGCAATCTGACCGGGGCGGGGGCTTGACCGCCTCCGCCGGGATGAAAGGAAGGAGCTTCATATGGATTTTGGTAAACGGTTCACTGCCGCGCTGCTGGCGGCGCTGCTTGCGCTGAGCCTGGCCGCCTGCGGCGGCGGGGAAAGCACCGGACAGGAGACAACGGAGGCAGCGCGATCCGAAAGTACGATCCGTGAAGAAACAAAGAATGAGAGTACCGAGCCGGAATACGCTGCCCCGGCAGAAAAGGAAGCGGCTGAGGAAGCCCTGGAGTTGCTGCGCTGGTGCATGGGCCCCGCGCCCCAGATTGCCCTGGCGGCAGCCTATCTCGGCAACCGGAGCGGGGAGGATACCATGCCCCTTTCCGACTGGCTGTGGGAAACCTGCCCCGGGCTGATGGCGGAAATGCCGTTTATTACCCAGATTCCGGAGGAACGGATCCTGGGAGGCGGCTATGGAGATCTGTACTGCCTGGTGCCCCGGGATGATACCACCACTTTGGCTGTGAACTGCGTTCATTGGGACAAGTCAGGCGGCGAAGCCCAGCCGCAGGTGGAGGAAGTCCTGTACCGGAGCGAGTACGCGGAGCCGGTACTGGTATATGTGTGGTATGAGGGGTCTTTGGACGCGCCGTGCATTGAAATTCAGGCTATTGCCGGAAACGGCGCCCAGGTGACCTGGTATCCGATACTTGACCGGGATTACGGCTATCCAGTCCTGCCTGCCGGGGAAAATGACGGCCCGCTTATCATGGATTTTTCTTTCTTCGGATTCCTGGAAGAGGAGGGGAATGATATGGAGGACTGGAACTTCGGCGATGACGGATGGCTGCCGCCCACGAACGAGGGACTGGCGGACAGCTCCTGGGTCTGTGAGGAATGGTCGCTGGAGCTGCACCGGGGCAGTGCGGACCCGGACTGGTTCGGAACGGCGGAGTTGTGCCGTTGGTCTGGCAGTATTGCCGGTGCGGATGAAACCCGCGAAGGCTTCTGGCGGATGGAGGATACCTGTCTGTGTCTGGAATTTCCCGGAGAGAGCGGCAGCTTCCCGGTTCTGATCGACCCCTCCGGAGAGCATCTGTACATTTGCCAGGCGGCCGACGGCACCTGCCCGCCTTTCTTTGACGAGGATATGGCTGCCATGGAACTGACCCTGAGTTACGGCTGAGATACCGGGGAATTGTACGCTTTCTGCCGAGCGGTTGACTTTTTCCTGGCCCATGGTATAATTCCATAAAAAATGTGCTTATCGGTTTTGCTCAGCAAGTATACAATTTGGGAATTTGTCGGGCGGTTTGGGCAGTGGCGAGCGGTGCCGATGCGGTACACGGCAAGGGCTCCCTTGTGTAAAGGGA
>CAZVDH010000097.1:0-7392 GCA_964625595.1 uncultured Oscillospiraceae bacterium
GTAAACCATGTGGTTGCACATTCTGTAAACTATGTTACTGCACTAAACACATTGAGCGCCCGGCAGGGAAAGGTGACCTGTTCGTATTTCTTTCGGCGAAAAGGTGCCATTTGACGTGAATTTATGCTGGAATTCGGTGCGTTTTTGCGGGCGGTCAATGACCGCCCCTACAAATGGATGACGATAAGCTGCTTGAAATTCGATGGAGATTCCCACATCAGCGTGCGCGCTGGTTCGGAATGACAGTGTTGTTCGGCACCCGCAATTTCCTCAGCAAATTTCCAATTTGCCTGCCTGCATTCTTCAACCGTTCGTATAAATATACGCATTTCCCCTTTCTTTTGTAAAATTTCCTGTTGACAATTCCCCTGTGTTGGTGGTATCATAGGACGCGAATAATCCGCCTGTGAAAAACAAACGTACACACGGAGGAAACGAAGGAGAGAAAAGAAAATGAAAAAGATTCTTGCTGTTTTGCTGGCGGTTTTGCTGCTGGCATCCATGACCGCCTGCGCCGGTTCCGGCAGCGGCAAGTATACTGTAGGTATCTGCCAGCTGGTGCAGCATGACGCCCTGGACGCCGCCACCCAGGGCTTCCAGGATGCCCTCACCGAGGCTCTGGGAGACAAGGTGACCTTTGATGTGCAGAATGCCTCCGGCGAGCCCGCCAACTGCACCACCATCGTCAACGGCTTTGTGTCCTCCAAGGTGGACCTGATCATGGCCAACGCCACACCTGCCCTGCAGGCCGCCGCTGCCGCTACCGATTCCATTCCCATCCTGGGAACCTCCGTCACTGACTACGCCTCCGCTCTGGAAATTGACGGCTGGACCGGCACCGTGGGCGGCAACATTTCCGGAACCTCCGACCTGGCTCCCCTGAGCGAGCAGGCTGCCATGATTCCCGAGCTGTGCCCCGATGCCAAGACCGTGGGTATTGTCTACTGCTCCGCCGAGGCCAACAGCCAGTACCAGGTAGATGTGATCACCGGCTATCTGACGGAGCTGGGCCTCACCGTGACCCCCTACGCTTTCACCGATACCAACGATGTAGCTTCCGTGACCCAGGCCGCCTGCGATAATAGCGACGTCCTCTATATCCCCACCGAT
The DNA here is from genome assembly GCA_964625595.1 of uncultured Oscillospiraceae bacterium. Taxonomy (GTDB): domain Bacteria; phylum Bacillota; class Clostridia; order Oscillospirales; family Oscillospiraceae; genus Faecousia. The sequence goes on from CAZVDH010000097.1 coordinate 1,111, forward strand.
AACACCGCCGCCTCCAACACTGAGGCCATTGCCAACGTGGTATTGCCTTCCAAGGTGCCCGTGTTCGCCGGCGAGTCCGGCATCTGCGCCGGCTGCGGCGTGGCTACCCTGTCCATCAGCTACTACGATCTGGGCTACGCCACCGGCAAGATGGCTGCCAAGGTCCTGACCGGCGAGGCAAAGGTGGGAGAAATGCCCGTGGAATACGCGCCCCAGGTTACCAAGATGTATAACCCCGATAACTGCGCGGCCCTGGGCATCACCATTCCCGACGGCTACGAGCCTTTGAGCTGAATCAGAACGAACCTGAAAGGCTCCCTCCGGGGAGCCTTTTCCGGCTGTCTTGACAAGAAACAAATGAGGTAACTGCGGATGAATTTTTTCCTGTCCCTTTTCAATGCTTTGCCCGGCGCCGTGACCCAGGGCCTCCTGTGGGGCATTATGGCCATCGGTGTCTATGTGACCTACCGGATCCTGGATGTGGCGGACCTGACGGTGGACGGCACCCTGGCTACCGGCGGCGCTCTGTGCGTTATGCTGATGCGTATGGGCTGCAATCCCTGGATCGCCCTGCTGTGCGCCTTTCTCGCGGGCATGCTGGCGGGTCTTGTCACGGGCCTCTTCCATACCCGCTGCGGCATCCCCGCCATTCTGGCCGGTATTCTGACCCAGCTTGCCCTGTACTCCGTGAACCTGCGGCTTATGGGGGGCAAGGCCAATCTGCCAATCAGCGTGGACAAGTATGACCTGCTGGTTTCCCAGCGGCATGTCCGGGAGCTTTCCCTGCGCAACCCCCTGCCCCTGGCGATTCTTTTCCTGGTGGTGATGATCGCCGCGCTGTACTGGTTCTTCGGCACCGAGTACGGCAGCGCCCTGCGGGCTACCGGCGCCAATCCCCATATGGCCCGGGCCCAGGGCATCAACACCAGCGCCAAGGTCACCGTGGGACTGATGCTGTCCAACGGTCTGGTGGCTGCCTCCGGCGCGCTGCTTGCCCAGTACCAGGGCGCGGCGGACGTGAATATGGGCCGGGGCGCCATCGTCATCGGCCTGGCTGCCGTGATCATCGGCGATGTGCTGCTGGGCAAGCTGGTGCACAATTTTGCCCTGAAGCTGGGCACGGTGGTTGTGGGCGCGGTCATTTACTATGTGGTCATCCAGCTTGTGCTCCAGCTGGGCCTGAACACCAACGACCTGAAGCTCCTTACCGCCCTGGTGGTGGCTGTATTCCTGGCGGTTCCCTCCTGGAAAGCCCAGGTGTTCCGGAAAAAGCAGGTAACGGGAGGTGGCGGAAATGCTTGAGCTGAAAAATATCCGCAAAACCTTTAACCCCGGCACCGTCAATGAAAAGGTGGCCCTGAACGGCCTGAACCTGACCCTGAACGACGGGGATTTCGTCACGGTCATCGGCGGCAACGGCGCGGGTAAGTCCACCATGCTGAATCTGATCGCGGGGACTTTCCAGCCGGACAGCGGGCAGATTCTGCTGGACGGGAAAGACATTACCCGGCTTCCCGAGCATAAGCGGGCGGCGTACTTGGGGCGGGTGTTCCAGGACCCCATGATGGGTACCGCCGCCACCATGCAGATCGAGGAAAATATGGCTCTGGCTGCCCGACGGGGCATGAAAAGGACTCTGCGCCCCGGCATCACCCGGGCGGACCGGGAGGATTACCGGGAGCGGCTGAAGCTGCTGGATTTGGGCCTGGAAAACCGGATGACCACCAAGGTGGGCCTGCTCTCCGGCGGACAGCGCCAGGCGCTGACCCTGCTTATGGCCTCCCTGCGGCGGCCCAAGCTGCTGCTGCTGGACGAGCACACCGCCGCCCTGGACCCCAAGACCGCGGCCAAGGTGCTGGATGCCACCCAGCGGATTGTGGAAGCCAGCGACCTCACCACCCTGATGATCACCCACAACATGCGCGACGCCATCGCCTACGGCAACCGCCTGGTGATGATGTACGAGGGCAGGATCGTGGTGGATGTCAGCGGGGAGGAAAAGAAGAAGCTCACCGTGGAGCAGCTGCTGAACCTGTTCAGCCAGGCTTCCGGCTCCGACGAAGCCGACGACAAGCTCTTACTCTCCTGAATAACAACGAACCTCCCATGGCAATGCCATGGGAGGTTTTCGTTTGCAAAAATGCCTATCGGATTTTCTGAGCAAGTAGTTCTGGAAATTGGTATCTGTAGCTGGAAGCCAGGGCTTCGAACAACATTGTCATTGCGAACCAGTGACATCGGTCACTGGTTCGCAATGACCAGGAATTCGATAAATTCCAATTTGCCGCACTGCTGCGTTGGCCCTCAGAAAATCTGCATATCGCTGAGGATGGCCGCATCGGGGCCGTAGTAGCCCCCGAAAGTGGTGACGTCCTTGGACAGGCGGATTCCCGCGAGAATCTGGCTCAGCTTACCGCTGATGGAGATGCCGGTAACGGGGATCACCTTGCCGTCGGTGTGGTAGTAGGCAAGCCTGACCTCGCCGCCGATATAGTCGTTATAGAAATCCACCTGCAGGCCGGACATGGACAGTACCTCGAGCCAGCTCCCCTCCGGCGTTTTTGCGGTGCCCGGGTCTACCAGGCAGCAGGGGAGATTGCCCGTGGGTACCTCACCTAAGTACTGGCTGAAGCGGTTGGAGCCGTAGTAGTTTACCGCTTTGCCGTCCTCCACCAGACGGATGGAGCCAAGAGAAAGGCCGTCGCTGTCGAATTTCGCGCTGCGGACGCTGCCCGGCGCCTGCCCCGCCATGGTGATGCCGATAGGATCGCCGGTACGGTTTTTCTGAATGGCGTCGCCTTTCCGGAACAGGTTGGTGTGGGAATAGACCGCCGAATTGTTCAGATTGTTCGCAATGCTGCGGAACAGGTTCTCCAGCTCCTGGGCGTGGAGGACGCAGGGACCCTCCAGAGGGAAGTCCGGGGTCACGGCCTCGTACCGGGCCTTTACCTGGGCGATTTTTTCACCGATCTCCCGGCGGAGCGCCGCTTCATCCAGGGTGCCGAAGTTGTACTGTTCATACAGCTCTACGCTCTGCTTTTCCCCGTTGTAGGTGGGGATGGCTTCCACCATAGCGTCGTAGCGGAGCTGGGTTTTCAGAAGCCCGCGGCTGTTGCAGACGGTCTCGGTGTGCTTATTCACAAATATTTCCACGGAGTTTAAGGAGGCATGTTCGATGTTGTTGGCCCCGAATACGCCCTGGGCGATTTTCGCCGCCAGATCGGCAGGGTCGTAATCGGCAAAATTGCTGGGCACCACATAGTCTCCGGTTTCGCCGGCGGGCAGGGTGTATGATTGGTTATCAATCAGCAGGGCCTTGTCCACCGCTTCGGTGATCAGCGCTTTCAGCTGCTCCGCCGTGGTGGAGGGGTAGACGTAGAATTTGGCATCGCCCTTGTATTCGCCGTGGTCCGCGTAGACCGTGACCTCCTTGTCGCAGGTGTCGGTGCGGCGCAGGGTCTCCAGCTTGCCCTTGACGAAAAACAGTTCGTAGCTCTCCTTTTGGTGCAGATTGATCTTATAGCCGCTGACTCTCGCGTCCGCGTTCAATGCTTCAATAATGGTTTTCATCCCAGCTTCACCCTCGCTTTCAGCGCCGGGCCGCCGTCGCTGACCCGAACCCATTCCTTATAGCCCTTGCCGCACATACCCGCGCCGATGACGACAAAATCATCGGAGATCATGGAGATGGACTTCAGCAGGTCCGGCACATAGCCGCTCATGACCACCGGGGAGACGTAGTTGTCCGTCAGCTTTCCGTCCACGATCTCGATACCGTACTCGGCGACGCACTGGATGGCCCAGTTTTTCGGGTCCTCCATGCCGTTGTTGGTTTCAAAGAGCATATAGCCGTGGTCGATGGAGGCGATCATGTCCGCCAGCTTGGAATTCCCGGGCTCGAAGAAGGTGTTGGTCATCCGGGCGTAGGCCTTCCGGCGGGAGGACTGGCGGCGGCCGTTGCCGGTGGGGGTGGTGCCCAGTTCCGTGGCGGAGGCCAGATCGGAAATACCGGTGACCAGAATACCGTCCTTAATAATCTGGGTGTCGCCTGCCGGCACGCCGTCGTCGTCAAAGAAGTAGGAGGCCGCGCTGAGTGTGGAAGCCGCGCCGTCACGCATGTTGCAGATGGGGCTTGCCACATACTTGCCCACATACTGCTTGGCCAGGGCCCGGTCCTTGACGAACTGGTCCATTTCCACGCCGTGGCCGAAAGCCTCGTGGGCAATGAGTCCGGTGATGGAGGGGTCCGTGATCACGTCGTAGACGCCCGGGGTGATGGGCTTTGCCAGGGTCAGCATATGGGCCTTGCGCAGCAGCTTATCCGTCCGGGTAGGCAGCTCCTCCAGCACCTCCCGGACGCTGGGATGGGCGGAAACTTCAAAGGTCTGGACCACCTTGTCATTTTCCCGGTAGACACCGGCGATGACGCCGTTGATCCAGGCGTAGTTCTGATCCAGCTCCCGGTTTTTTGTGATAAACAGCTTGGAGGTTTCCACAGAGCTGACGCTGACCATGGCGTTGAGAAAATGTTCGTCCTTTGCAAGCAGAGCGGCGCACTGGTCCTTGCAAAAGCGAAGCAGCTGCTGGTCAGTCCAGTCCGCCAGGTCGTGCGCCCGGGCAAAGGATTTCACCATAGGCTCGTCGCTGAATTCCGCCGCGCCGATGGTGTTTTCCAGCAGGCTGGCGTTCAGCGCATAGGCTTTCGCGATTTTTTCCGCCAACGCGGGAATATCCCCGGAAATATCGTCCAGGGAATACTCATAGAATACGCTGCCGCCTCCCATTTTCACCACGAAGCCGCACTCGGTATCCCGGCCGGGGCTGATGGTGGAGGTGTTCCGGGTCACCTGGACGGCCTTGGCCTTTACGTCCGCGCCCAGGATGCTGACATAGGCAAAATGTTTTCCCAGCTCTGCTGCCAGCGCCTTCGCCGGAGCCCGCCGGGAATTCAAAAATTCCGAAAATCCCATAGATTTCAGACTTCCTTTCTTTGAGATTATAAAATTAGTATAGCACGTTTTAAGGAAAAGGCAAGAGGCGGGGGAAAAGCAAACCCTCCCCGGGCCAAAAACCGGGGAGGGTTTTGAAAAGAGTGATGTTACTGCTGGCGGGCCAAATCGAAAATGTTGCCTAAGACCACGCCGCCGGAAGTATTGCACTGCTTCGGGAGCAGGGAATCGTAGGCCAGGGCGTAGGTGACCTCCACCCGGTTCAGGAAAAACCAGTAGATTGCGAAGTCTGCCCCAAGGAACAGGGCGTAGAACAGGAAATAGCTTACGGTTGGGGACAGGGGCAGGGAAATGCCCAGCATTGCCAGCACCAGGTCGCCGTAGCATACTACGGATGCCAGGCTCAGCAGAACATAGTACCACCAGAAGCTCAGGTCAAGGCGGAAGAAGCGGCGCTTGTTGCCCTTCATCAGGGCGGAGCTTTCGCGCAGGGCGGCAAAGGCCCCGATGCCGGGCCGGTCGATGATGAGATAGTTTACCAGCCGGTAGCGGTAGGTCACGGGGACGGCAAGCGCCAGGAAAAGAACCAGGAAAATGATGAGCATGGGCCACATCTGCTCCATCAGAGCCAGGGAGGTTGCCTCGTCCAATACCGGAATGCCGGTAGAGAGGATGCTTTCATCCGCCAGCAGGGGGGTTATGATGGTAAAGAATCCCTCGGAAAAGGGAGAGAACATATAGATTGCCATTGCCAGATAAAAGCTGCCGAAGCCTATGGCCAGGAAGATCAGACCCTGCAGCAGGGTGCACTTCAGCAGGGGCCAGAACCGGTCAAACCCGGCTTTCAGGGTCATGGGGGAGGTAAACTGCCCCCGGGCGATCCGCAGTGCCGCGGCGGCGAAGCCCAGCCCCAGACAAAGCAGGATGGCATACTGGACGATGGGCAGTATATTGCTCACGGTAGAGAGCATGGAGCGCAGCCCCAGGTTCCGCAGGCCGCCGGTCTGGGAAATGCCGCTGCCCAGCAGATATTGGGCGGTGGTGGAGACTGCCGACACGCCGATAAGAATGGCGGAGTAGATCAGCACGATTTTCTGAGGTTCCCGGGCTTTTGAAAGCTGCTGCCCGGCGTTTTCCCGCAGCTGGCGGGAGGAAGGCAGTGTCATAAGAATCTTCCCTTTCTTGTGGAATAAAAACAATTGGCAATGGAAAGCTGACAATTGCGGTGCCGTTTGCGCGACCGGTTTGCAATAAACAAATGGGCTTATCTTAACGCAGCAAATTGGAATTTAGGCTATCGGCTTAAAACAGCAAATAGGAAACCTGTGATTTG
>CAZVDH010000098.1:0-7254 GCA_964625595.1 uncultured Oscillospiraceae bacterium
CGTGGACTGCGGCTACACCTGGTACCGTCAGAACAAGGTCGGCGGCACCACCAACTCCAATATCAACTCCGCTATGCTCTATGCCTTTACCGACCCCGCCTCCCCCGCCGGCGGCATCAGCGTTGACGGCTGGAAGACCCTGTGGAAGTACTGCGCGGACGGTAAGTTCGGCGGCGACGACTACAAGTACGGCTTCGATCCTCTGAACAAGGGCGATGTCCAGGTCTCCACTTTCTACTCCTCCTCCCTGTACGGCAAGATCGATGCCGCGGCAGAGAGCTCTGCCAATCCTCTGAAGGGCACCATGGAGCCTGAGAACTGGGCCCTGGTGGACATCGACGACGGCACCTACTACATCGCCGAGTACATCGGCATCCTGGACAAAGCCGGACGGACCGAGGAGCAGACCGAGGCTGTCAAGGCCTTTGCCGAGTGGTTCGGCTCCGCCGAGACCCAGGCTGCCTGGGGCGACGAGTTCGACTCCTATCCCTGCAACCAGGGCGCTGCCTCCATCCTGTACCCCGACGGCGTTCCCGCCATCTACACCATCAAGAACTTTGCCCGGTCCACCGTGGAGGGCACCGATCTGAGCTACGCCGAGTATGTTGCCGCCCACAGCGCCGAGTGGACCAACATCATGACCAACCTGGGCTTCTTCTGGAAAGATGACGCTTCCGCCTCCGCCGAGCCCGATTGGGACAACCTGGATTGGAGCACGCTGACCCAGTCTGCCGGTTGATCTTTTCCGCATCCATTGGCGAGCCGGTTTCCCCGGCTCGCCATCGCTTTAGTTGACAGTTGACAGTGGAAAGTGGACAGTTGTGGTATCCCCTTGCGGGGATAGATTTGAATAATTAAGTCCAAAATACCGCATTTTCATTTACTCTGAAACAATTTTTGAATTTATTTTTTAAATCGTCCCGAAGGGACTCCTTAACTGTCCACTGTCAACTGTCCATTGTCCACTCGACCGCCGATATATTTTAAAAAGAAGCCTGCGAACAAGAAAGGGTGCCGCCGCATGAATGAGAAAATGATCCAGCTGGAAAATATCGTGGTCCGCTTCGGAAACTTTGAGGCCCTGCACAATATCCATGTGGATGTGCACGAGGGGGAGTTCTTTACCTTCCTTGGCCCCTCCGGCTGCGGAAAGACCACCACCCTGCGCACCATTACCGGCTTTATTGACCCGGTTTCCGGCTCCGTCCGGGTCAAGGACCGGGACATTACCCACGTTCCCATTGAGGACCGGAACATCGGCATCGTGTTTCAGAGCTATGCCCTGTTCCCCACCATGACCGTTTACGACAACATCGCTTTCGGTCTGAAAGTAAAGAAGCTGAAAAAGGCGGAAATTGACAAGCGGGTCCGGGAAATTGCGAAAAAGGTGGACCTTTCCGACGAGCAGCTTCAGAAAGCCGTGTCCCAGCTTTCCGGCGGACAGCAGCAGCGGGTCGCCATTGCCCGGGCGCTGGTCACCGGCCCTGCCATCATCTGCATGGACGAGCCCCTTTCCAACCTGGATGCCAAGCTCCGGGTCCAGCTGCGCAATGAGCTGAAGCGGATGCAGAAAGAGTTCGGCATCACAACCATCTATGTCACCCACGACCAGGAGGAGGCCCTGACCCTCTCCGACCGGATCGCGGTATTCAACAAGGGTTACATCGAGCAGATCGGCACCCCCAACGAAGTCTATAACCACTCCGCCACGGAGTTTGTGTGCAATTTTATCGGCGACATCAACCGCCTGGGCGAGGACGTAAGCCGTGCCCTGGGCGTGGACCCCCAAATGCACAACTATATCCGCCTGGAACGGATCCATGTGAACGTGCCCCCCAAGGAAAACGACGTGGTGCTGGCGGGCAGGGTGGAAAGCCGGGAGTACTACGGCCTGTACATCAAGTATTACATCGATCTGGGCAGCCAGGTCATCAAGGTCATCGAGAAGAATGACGGCATCAACATCTATGAGCCCGGTGAAACCGTGAAAGCGGTGCTGAATCCCCGGGATGTGATGGCCTATCCTCCCACACAGGAGGCGGATGTCCAATGAAGAAAAAGCCCATCCGCCTGGGCCGGGACACCATCCCCAAGGCCATAGGCTTCCTCCTGTACCTGTATCTCTTTGTGGGCTTCATGCTGGTGCCCTGCTTTAATACCCTGACCAGCGTTTTTGCCACGGTGAACCCTGACGGCACCCGGGACCCCTGGGCGGTCATCCGGTTCTTCTTCGCGGGCAACATGGGTCGGTATGTGTGGAATTCCCTGAAGCTTGCCGTGTGTCTGGTGGTTACCGTCAACATTGTGGGCGTGTCCATCGTGCTTCTGACGGAGTACTTTGATATCAAAGGCGCGCGGATTCTCCGGCTGGGCTATATGACCACCATGATCTACTCCGGCGTGGCCCTTGTCACCGGGTATCTGTTCCTGTATGACAGGGACGGTATCATCACCACCCAGCTTGCCAAAATATTTCCCAATATGAACAAGAGCTGGTTCTCCGGTTTCCGGGCGGTGCTGTTCACCATGACCTTCGCCTGCACCAGTAACCACGCATTGTTTCTGCGCAACGCCATCCGGGGTATCGACTACAACACCGTGGAAGCCGCCCGGAACATGGGCGCCAAGCCTTTCAAGGTGCTTCTCAAGGTGGTATTTCCCACCCTGGTGCCCACCATGTTCTCCCTGACCGTCATGACCTTCATCACCGGTCTGTGCGCCATGTCCGCCCCCACGCTGCTGGGCTATGACTCCATCAACCCGGAGATCGTCCGTCTGGCCGGGTCGTCCGCGGCGGATGAGGCTTTCCCCCAGGCCCGGGCGGCGCTGCTGTCGGTGATCCTGGCCATCTTTACCATCGTCCTGCTCACGGTGCTGACGGCCTACGAGTCCAAGGGCCACTACCTGTCCGTGTCCAAGACCAAGGCGAAGCTCCAGAAGCAGAAAATCACCAGTAAGGCGGGCAATATCCTTGCCCACATCTACGCCTATATCCTCTTCATCATCTACATGACCCCCGTGGTTATGATCGTCCTGTTCTCGTTCCAGACCTACAAGGCCATAAGGATGAAGACCCTGGATCTGACCTCCTGGACGATGCTCAACTTCTTCGGCTCCCGGGACTACGAGTATCTGACCTCCCGGGGCACCTACAAGCTGCGCAAGGGAGCCATCTCGGGTCTGTTCTCCAACGAGGCAACTCTGGGGGGCATCAAGCTCAGCTTCGTCATGTCCGCCGTTGCGGCGGCCCTGGCCTGCATCATTGTGGTGGTTGCCTGCAACTACATTTTCAAGAACCGGAAAAAGGCAAGCGGCAAGGTGCTGGAATACAGCCTGCTCTTCCCCTGGCTGCTGCCCACCATCCTGATCTGCTACTCCTACCGGACCTTCTTCAATTCCGAGAGCGTGTTCTATGTGGGGTGCAAAAACCTGTACTACGCCCAGAATGTGCGGCTGCTCATTATCATGGCATACACCGTGACGAAGCTGCCTTTCTCACTCCGCATGATCAAGGCCAGCTTCTACGCCATCGACGAGGAGCTGGAGGACGCGGCCCGGAACCTGGGCTCCAGCCAGGTGATGACTTTCCTGAAAGTCAAGCTGCCCATTATCCTGCCCAGCGTGATGGCGGTATTTGCCCTGAACTTTAATGCCCTGTTTACGGAGTACGACATGTCCGCCACCTTTGCCAGCTCCTACGGCACCACCTACGCCATGGTCATCCAGAGCATGTGCGCCGAGGAAGGCATGTACGGCTACAACGTGAACGCCTCCGGACGGCGGTGCGCCAGTACGGTGTTTATTATGATCGTGTCCGGCATTATTCTGTACCTTGTCTACGGCGTGGGCAGCCGGGACCTGGGCGAGCGTCTGGAGATCCGGGACCGCCGCCGGAAGCGCCGGGAAAAAATTGCCGGAATGTTCCGAAAGAAAGAATTGGAGAGTGCTGTAAAATGATCCGAAATGTTGTTTTTGATATGGGGCAGGTGCTGATCCACTGGAATCCCCATCTGCTGCTGACCCCCTTTCACCTGACAGCGGGGGAGGAAGAACTGGTAATCCGGGAGCTGTTTCAGAGCGTGGAGTGGGTCCGGCTGGACCGGGGCACCATCACGGAGGAAGGAGCGGTCCGGGCGGTATGCGAAAGACTGCCGGAAAACCTGCACACCTGCGTCCGGGAGGTGGTTACCCGCTGGCATGACAGGGTATTGGAGCCCATGGAGGGCATGGCGGAGCTTCTGAGAGAGCTGAAAGAAAAGGGAATGCATATTTACCTGCTGTCCAACGCCAACCTGAAGCTGCGCAGCTACTTTCCCCGGATCCCCGGGTCAGAGTGCTTTGACGGCCTGATGGTCTCGGCGGAGGAACGGCTCCTGAAGCCCCAGCATGAGATTTTTGAAGCGCTGCTTTCCCGGTTCAGCCTCAAAGCGGAGGAGTGCTTCTTTGTGGACGATTATCCCCCCAACGTGGAGGGGGCCATGGAAGCGGGCCTTTCCGGTACTGTTTTCTACGGCGATGTGTCCAGGCTGCGCCGGGAGCTGCGGAAAGCCGGTATTCCGGTAGAAGCGTAAAGAAACAGCTGAAAGAAGCGGAGGCACATGTCTTCGCTTCTTTTGCGCTCTATTAGTGGAACGGATGGTATCGATACATGGTGTGAGGGTGACACGGTACGCGCCCTCGCCCCCCGCACTTGTGAGAGGGGCCGTACAGCAGGCTGCATTCCCAAGTATCGGTCATTCCGAACCAGTTCGCAAACTGGTGTGGGAATCTCCCTCGTCATTGTGACCGCGTCCCTCTAACCGGGAGATTGCCACGCCAGTGTGATCACTGGCTCGCAATGACAGGGAATTCGGACTTTGCAATAACTGGCTTATGGATTGCGAAAATCCGCTTTTTGTGCTATACTGGCAGAAAACCGAAAAAACCGGAGGAACGCTATGACACTGGAAGAACTGAAAGAAAGAATGTCCCGGGCCCACTATGTCTACGACGACACCCTGGCGACGGTTTTGTACGTTGCCCTGACCCTGGGCAGGCCCCTGCTCATTGAGGGCGCTGCCGGTGTGGGCAAGACCGAGGTGGCCAAGGTCATGGCCGCCGCCCTGGACCGGGAGCTGGTGCGGCTGCAGTGCTATGAGGGCCTGGAGGAAAGCAAGGCCCTGTACGAGTGGAACTACCAGAAGCAGCTGCTTGCCATCCAGGTGAACCAAAGCGAGGACCGGGACGCTTTGACAAACTCCCTGTTCAGTGACGAGTACATGCTGGAACGGCCCCTGCTCAAATCCATTCGCTCCCCCAAGCCCGTGGTGCTTCTCATTGACGAGATCGACAAGGCGGACGAGGAATTTGAAGCCTTCCTGCTGGAAATGCTTTCCGAAATGCAGGTCACGGTGCCGGAGGTGGGAACCATCCGGGCCAAAACCACCCCCTTTGTGGTGCTGACCTCCAACCGGGCCCGGCCCCTCAGCGAGGCCCTGCGCCGCCGGTGCGCTTATCTCTATATCGACTACCCCGACCTTACCAAGGAGCTTGCCATTCTCCGGGAGAAGCTGCCCCATGTGGACGACCGGCTCTGCGCCCAAGTGGCCCTCGCGGTGCAGAAGCTGCGCAGCCAGGAGGCGATTCTCAAAAAGCCCTCTATTGCCGAGACCCTGGACTGGGCGGCGGCGCTGGACGCCCTGGGCATCCGGGAGCTGACCCCCGATGCCCTGCGGCAGACTGCGGGCTTTGTTCTCAAAAACAACGAGGACCTGGAAGTCCTGGCGTCGGAACCGGTGACGCGGGAGCTGACCGGGCACTGCGGACACTGCGGGGAACATACCCATGACTGATCCCGGGGTGTACCTTACAAAGCTTTCCGCTTTCTCCCGGCTGCTGCGGATGAAAGGACTTCCCATCGGCCCCGGGGAGACGGCGGACGCGGCCCGGATCCTGACCGATTTGGGCTTTGATGACCGGGAGCGGGTGAAAACCGCCCTCAGGACGGTGTACGCCAAGTCCCGGGAGGAGCAGCTCACCTTTGACCGGGTGTTCGACGGCTTCTTTCTGCCGGAGGAAGCCATGCGCGCCCAGGCGAAAGAGCAGGCGGAGCAGGAAGTTAAGCAGCAGGAGCAGCGCCGGGCCGCCCGGGAGGAGCTGGAGAGCATGGCTTCCCAGGTGTCCCTCTCCGAAGCCCAGCAGGAGACCTACGCCCTTATGAGCGAGGAAGCCCGGCAGCGGCTGCGCAGCTTCATGGACCGGTATCGGGGAAACGCCGAGCGGAACCCGGCCCTGTACAGTGAGTTTATCCATTCCGTCTTTGCCCGGACCATCATGGAGCAGCAGATGCTCATGGAGGACGCGGGCCAGGGCTGCGAGGGCCTTGACCCGGAGCTGGGCATTTTGTACCGGGACATCAGCGCCTTTCAGGACAACGAAATTCCGAAAGCCATTGCCGCCATTGAAGCGGTAGCCCAGCGGATCAACGGGGAGCTGTCCGCGAGAAAACGGAAGACAGGCAATTCCGGCAAGCTGGACTTCCGCCGGACCATCCGCCGAGGACTGGAAACCGGCGGGGTCAACTACCGCCTGTGCTTTCGACGCAAGCCTCCCAGAAGAAAGCACCTGGTGGTGCTGTGCGACGTGTCCGGGTCCATGGTCCAGTTTTCGGAATTCGCCCTGCGGTTCATTCAGTCTTTGAACCGGGTGTCGGAAAACAGCCGGGTGTTCCTCTTCTCGGAAAAGCTCATGGAGGCGGACGCTTTCCGGCTGCAGAATATGGACAGGTTCCGGGAGTATGTCAGGGAGTCTCACATCTACGGCCGGGGCACGGACCTGGGCACCGCCCTGGAAAGGCTCTGCGCCTGTAAGCCCGCGGTGCTGGGGGCCGGGGCGACTCTGCTTATTCTGTCGGACACCAAGACCATCGACCAGCAGCGGGCGCTGGGGGCTCTGATGGATGCCAAACGGATGTCCGGCCGGGTGCTGTGGCTCAACCCCATTCCGGAAAACAAGTGGAAGTACCTGCGTAGTGTCACGGCCTTTTCTTCTGTGTGCGCCATGGTGCCCTGCAGCACCCTCCGGGAGCTGACAGGCGCCTGCCGCCGCCTGTCGGTAAATGGATGATAATCTACATGCCGCATGCGCGTGCAGACAAATGGAAATTTGCCGAATTCCCGGTCATTGCGAACCCGAATTTCCGGTCATTGCGAACCAGTGCTCACACCAATGTCATTAAGTTAAGAAATTCGATAAAATGATTGTTAAGGTTATCGG
>CAZVDH010000099.1:0-7105 GCA_964625595.1 uncultured Oscillospiraceae bacterium
ATTTTAGCGCGATTCAGGCCGGAAAGACTGTCTGGTTTTAATCGCATATTAGTATTAGCACACCCTTTTGTATCATTATACCAAATCGCCCGGGCAAAAGCAAACACAGGATCCCGAGGTTTATTGATTTTACTCAGCTGGGCCACAAATTGCGAATTTGCCGGGGAAAGACCGGGCATCGAACAACACTGTCATTCCGGTAAGCACATAAAAAATATGGCTTTCGTCCCCCAGTCCGATGGACCGGGGGACAAAAGCCACGGAACTTGAAAATGGCAGCCGGACACCTTTTACCTGCCCTCCGGATGGGCCGTTTTCTTTCGGATCGCAGCGGTTCTCTTTTCGGCAGTACAGGAAAGGTCACCCCCCGTCCCCAAGCCGCAGGAATGGCCGTTTCTTTTTCCTCACTCCGTCCAGCCATTCAGATAGCCGTCGGCTTCGTTGGACGCGATCAGCTCGTCCACCATTTCCCGGATCTGACCCAATGTCAGGTTGGCACCTGCCACAGGATCCAGGGCGACGGCCTGATAGATATACCGCTTCTGCCGGGTATTGACCGCCTTGGCCATCAGAATCTGCTCCATGGAGTTGCTGCTGTTGAGACCGGCCAACTGAGCCGGAAGATCCCCCACATGGACAGCGTGAATGCCCTCGCCGTCAATAAAGCAGGGCACCTCCACCACGCACTCCCGGGGCAGATTACCGATCAGGCCCGGCTTGTTGGACACATTCAGATTGGCCCGGAAGATCTTTCCCGTAAGCAAAGCATGGATAATCTCCGGCACATACTCCGCAGACTTTTTGATTTCAAAATCCTCCCCGGCAGCCAGCTTCTTCTCAAAGCCCTCAATCGTCGTATCGGCGGCCATCTCATGGTCCAGCCACCAGCGGTCCCACACATGCCACTGCCGGATCAGCGCATCGTTTTTCCGGTAGTACGGGCAATACTCCGACATGTGGTAGGGAGACTCCGAGGGGAAAAAGCCGAACTCCTCCATGATCTGAAAGCGCACATAGTCGATCATGTCAATATCATCTTCGTGGTAGCAGGTCTCCCGGGAAGCGGCTTCCTCGATGCTGGCCCTGGACTTGGCGATCTCAAACAGCCGGGGGTAGGCATCCTCTCCATCCACTTTCAGCTGCAGGAACCAGTCCATGTGGTTAATGCCCGCGCACCAGTAGGTGACCCGCTCCGGCTCCACGTTCATATACTGCGCAAGGGCCTCCCAGGTCTCCTGAACATTGTGGCAGATGCCGTAGGCTTTGATCTTTGTTGCCTCCAGCAGAGCCGTCATCAGCGGCGCCATGGGATTGGAGTAATTAAAGAAATAGGCATTGGGGCAAAGCCGCTCCATATCCCGGCACATACCGAGAATATGGGGATACTCCCGGATCAGACGGAAGATGGCAGCGGCGCCGATGATATCGCCCACGTTGTAGTTCACACCATGGCGGTCTGCAATTTCAAGATCCCTGCGATACCGTTCCGCGCCGCCGACGCCGATGGTGTTGATAACGAAATCCGCACCGGGCAGCGCCTGGCAGCGGTCCGCAGCCGCGGTGATCACAGTCTTTTTTCCGGTGACCTTCACAAGATTTTCCGCAACACGCTTCATAACGCCCAACTTGTAGGCGTTGATATCCACCAAAGCGATCTCATCAATCTGCATATCCGGGAACCACAGAATATCGCCGATAACCCGCTTCGCGAATTGGGTGCTGCCCGCACCGATCAATACAATTTTCTTACCCATCTTTTCTTCAAACCTTTACAGAACTTTGCTGAGGAAATTCCGGAGTCTGGGATTCTGGGGGTTGCCGAAGATCTCCTGCGGGGTATTCACTTCCAAAATGCTGCCCTCGTCAATAAACACGACCCGGGAGGCAACCTCTCTGGCAAAGCCCATCTCATGGGTCACGGCAATCATGGTCATGCCTTCCTCTGCCAGTTCCCGCATGACCTCCAGCACCTCGCCCACCATTTCCGGGTCCAGCGCGGAAGTCGGCTCGTCAAAGAGCATGATCTCCGGATTCATGCACAGGCTGCGGGCAATGGCCACACGCTGCTTCTGGCCGCCGGACAGCTTTGCGGGATATTCGTCCTTTTTGTCCAGCAGACCTACCCGGCCCAGGTATTTCACAGCCGTTGCCTCGGCCTCTTCTTTGGCAATGCCCAGCACATTGATAGGTGCCAGAGTCAGGTTCTCCAGCACCGTCTTGTGGGGAAACAGGTTGAAATGCTGGAACACAAAGCCCATTTTGGTGCGCTGCTTCTGCAGCACCTTGGGTTCCGCGGACAGCGGCTCACCATCAATGGAAATTGTGCCGGATTCGGGCCATTCCAGGCCGGCGATGCACCGCAGCAGTGTGCTCTTTCCGGATCCGGAGGGTCCGATGATGCAGACGATCTCTCTTTTTTCCACGCTGAGGGAGCAATCCCGGACGGCATTTACTTTGCCGAAGGATTTGGTAATATTTACAACATCAATCACTTTCTGCAAGCTTCCTTTCCAGTTTTTTCGCCAGCTTGGAGATGAGCAGGGTCGCCGCCAGATAGATCGCCGAAGCGGTAAACAGCGGAGGCATATAGGCATAGTAGTTGGCGCCGATGGTGGTCGCGGACTTCATCAGTTCAATCACGCCGATAGAGGACAGCAGCGAGGTGTCCTTGATCAGAGTAATGAATTCGTTGACCATCATGGGAACCAGCCGTTTGAACGCCTGCGGCAGGATGATCATGCCCATTTTCTGCCGGTAGGACAGTCCCAGCGTGTCGGCCGCCTCCCACTGTCCCTTGTCAACGGAGAGGATGCCGGCACGGATCGTCTCCGTGGAGTAGGCGCCGCTGTTCAGGCTCATTGCCACGATACCGGTGGTCAGAGGGTCAAAGCGGACATAGCTGCCGGTAATCCCTTTCACCAGAGCGGGAACCGCCAGATAGGCGATGGTGATCTGCACCAGCATAGGGGTGCCGCGGAAGATTTCCACATAGACCGTGGAAATCGCGTGGAGGATCCTGCTGCGGGAGAGCTTCATTGCCGCGCCGGCAATGCCAAGCAGGGTTCCGAAAATGCAAATGAGCACTGCCGCGATCAGCGACACCCGAAATGCTCCCAGCATTTTCAGGAACACGTCCCATGTGATAATACTGAAATCCATAAATTCAAACTCCTATCCTGTATACCAAACCACAGCACATCAGGAGTTCCTGAAATACCAGGAACTCCTGATGGGAATCATTCCGGGAAACGCGCGCTTACACGCCCCACTTATTTCTCAGCTCTTCGTACTTGCCGGAATCGTAAAGTTCCTTGATGGCCGCGTTCAGTGCCTCGACGATCTTGTCGTTGCCTTCCTTAACGGTGATGCACAGCTCATCGGTGGAGAGCTTGCCGATGATCTTGAAGTTGCCGGCGTTCACATACTGCTGGGCAACGATGTCATCGGCCACGATAGCATCCTTCTGGCCCGCAGCAACCTGCTCGAACATGGCCAGATAAGAGCCGCCGGCGGTGGAAATGGTGGAACCGGTAAAGAATTCAGTCGCCGCGTCATAACCGACGGTGCCTTCGCCTGCCACGATCTCATAGCCGTTAATCAGGTCCTCCGGCTTAGTGAACTCGGAGTCGGCTCTCACTGCCACAACCTGAGCGGAGGCATAGTAGGGATCGGTGAACGCGCACTGTCTTTCGGGGTCATAGGAGAAGGCCGCAACGCCCACATCTACCTGACCCAGCTGCAGGGCGGAGATGATATTGGAGAAGTCGATCTGCACAAACTCCACGGAATAGGCCTTGCCGTCTGCGGTCTTCAGCTGCTCAGCCAGCCAGGTAATCATATCGGGGTCAAAGCCGATCAGATTGCCCGCGTCATCCAGATACTCGAAGGGGGGATAGTCGGCACAGATACCCACGACCAGCGTGCCGGTCTTGAGCACCTGCGAATCCAGACTCGCTTCCTTGGGTTCGTCGCTCTTTCCGCAGGCGCACAGGCTCAGCGCCATAACCAGCACCAGCATCACAGCAATCATCTTTTTCATTTCATTTTCCTCCTCTGATAATTGACATTTAATGGGTAACGATAGCGAAATCGTTGAATTGATATTTTTTCAGCCCGCCCGCGCATTCGGCTTCCAAATTGCCCGCCGCAATGGCATCAAACGCGTCTGCCACATCCTGCAGCACCTGACTGCTTCGCAGCGGCTCGTTGTGGGACGGGATCACAGTATAGCCGTCAAACGCTTTGCTGACCTTGTGCATGGTCTGCCGGTAGGTCTCGAAAACTGAGGTCAAACCGTCGGGGGAGCTCAGGTGCGCATACAGGGTTGCCGGATAGTAGGTATCGCCGGTAAAGACCACCTTGTGCTCGGGATCATAGATCATGATACTGTCCGGGGAATGGCCCGGGGTGTGCATGACACGGAACTTCCAGTCGCCAAGGTCTGCAACAAAGCTCTCGTCAATGGGTGTGAAGCAGCAGGGTCGGATTGCGTATTTTTCCGGATCAAAGCCCTCGGGATAAGGAAGCACCGTGGAATCTCCAGCCAGATTATCTTCCACCATCTCATGAGGAAGTCCCTGAGAAAGCCGCCGCACCGCCACCGGGTCTTGATATATGTAGGTCATGGGGAACTGCCAGTTGCCGCCGATATGGTCAAAATGAGAATGGGTATTCACATGAATGATCTGGCCGGTATACAGCTTCTCCACCACAGCCCGGATATTCCCTATACCCAATCCGGAGTCCACCATCAGTGCTTTTTCGGAACCGATCACCAGATAGGAGATCACTTCCTGAAAATGCCTGTCCTCGTAAATGGCGTATATATTCGGCATGATTCGGTAAACCGAGAACCAGTCATCGCCTGCGTCCACCTTTTCCAGAGTATCGAAGATCTTTCGCGGCAAGGCGGAATACCATGCGTCCGGCTGAACCAGCTCGCTTTTTTTCTGCGCCATTTTCTCATCCCCAACCTGTTTTTGTCGAAATGTCGTGTGTATGCATATTGTATTTTTATTCGTTTTAAAAGTCAAGGGATAAACTGCATAGTTTTTTGATGCTTTACATATAAATAATCTATATATTGCACAGTATCCGCGTTTTTCTCATTCTTCGCAGCCCCGTCCAGCCTCGGTGCGGGGTGTTTTGCGGGAAGTATATTCCATTATCTATATACATTTATTCATACTTTTTATGCATTTTTCAGCATCACGTCTTGAAAGCGCCCGTACCGGAATGCGCGCTGCGCGAAAGGAGGCGTCTGAGGAACACAGCTTGGGCCGTGCCGGTTTTTCGGTGTGATAGAAGAACTCTGAATAAACCGCCCCCGGCTGTGGACGGACCTTTTCCTCCAAAGCTTTCACCCGCAGCTCTTGCCGATTTGTTCAGAGCTTCCATAGTTCTCCGCGCCGAAGCCGGCGGCCTTACAGGTCTGCCGGGCTGGAGCTGCCCTGCGGGCGGGCCGCTCTTTTCGAGTCCCATCATCCACCCCATGAAAAAAGCACCCCCACGGGCCGTTGATCCTTTCTGCTGAAAAACATGGCTTTCGTTCCACGTCTCCTACGGACTGCGTCCCGAAAGCCATGGGACTCTCCCACGCCCTAAGCAACAGTCCACCGGACTGTCGCTTCCCCGGCTGCGCCGGGGGCGGGCTTTCGAGTCTCATCATCCACCCCATAAAAAAGAAGCACCGAAAGGTGCTTCTTTTTTATGGGGTGGATGATGGGACTCGAACCCACGGTCTTCAGAGCCACAATCTGACGCCTTAGCCAACTAGGCCACATCCACCATATTTGAAGTGAAAAGTAATAGGGAAAAGTGAAGAAGTGTTGTGTGCCATCGGCACATTTTGAATCAGTCGGCTTCGCCGACACCTTACTTTTTCACTATTATCTATTACTGATTACCTACTGCCGAAGGCAGTGCTGGCACGCCAGGAGGGACTCGAACCCCCGACCTACTGCTTAGAAGGCAGTTGCTCTATCCAGCTGAGCTACTGGCGCATTTCTATGGAGCGGGTGACGGGAATCGGACCCGCGTATCCAGCTTGGAAGGCTGGTGTTCTACCATTGAACTACACCCGCAGAAAGCCCTTCTTCTGGCGGTTTCAGCTAGAAGATTCTAGCATATTTCCCCCCGGTTGTCAAGGCATTCTTTCCAAAATAGCAGGGATTTTTTTATAAATCACATCCGCCACCGCACCTTCATCGCAAGAACACACATTGGGATACCGGTCAGCCACGGCGCTTCCCGCCGGACAGAAGCTGAAATCCGCCATATCCAGCATGGAAATATCGTTCTGCTCATCCCCCGCGCAAACAAGAAGCTTTTTCCCCAGCGCCGCCTGGAGCTGCCGGGCCGCCCCGCCCTTGGACACGCCGGGGGCAACAATATCTATGGTCCGGGCTGCAACCCGAAGAACGGTGGCATTGTCCCCCAGCTCTGCGCGCAGGGCCGCTTCCACCCGGTCCATCCGGATGATCTCCTCCGGTTCCGCATGGAACAGGCTGTCCACCGTGCCCCGGATCGTGCCGTCAAAAACGCAGACCTTGAGAAACGGACCCAGATCATCCTCCATTTTCACCATGGCAACAGGAACCCCTGTCCACGCGCTGTACTTTTCATAGGCCTCGTTCCGGGAAAAGACATAGTGGGAATCCCCTCCCTGAACCTCCAGGATCTGGCCCTCGGACAGCGCCGCGATCCGGCGCAGGGTCGGTCCCTGGGGCAGGGGAATCTCATGGGCAAACACGAACGTCTCTTTTTGGGCATCATAGGCGGCGCCGCCGTTATACAGGAGCACCGGCGCGTTCATGGGCACCTTGTTAAGAAAGCACCGGGACATGGCAAGGCTTCTGCCGGTATTCACCGTAAACGCCCCTCCCTCCGCCATAAAATACCGGATAGCCTCCAGGTTCCGCTCCGGAATGGAGGAGTCCGTAGCGGTCAGTGTGCGGTCAAAATCCACCGTCAGCAATACATCAGAAAAACGTCCCATATCTGTCCTCGCATTTTTGTTTTTGTGCATATCGGCTTTCGTAAACAACAAAGTGGAATTTAGGCTATCGGCTTTATGCAGCAAACAGAAAAATGCACTTTGGTGTAC
>CAZVDH010000100.1:0-7000 GCA_964625595.1 uncultured Oscillospiraceae bacterium
CCAGCTGAGACTCCTGGGGAACCATGGTGATTGCCTTGGTGGGGCAGACGCCGACACAGACACCGCAGCCCATGCAGTCCAGAGGAGACACGGCCATGGTGAAGCTGTAAACACCCTTGCCCTTGCCGGCCTTTACGGGCACGATCTTGGCGCCTGCGGGAGCGGCGGCAGCCTCTTCAGCGGTCAGCGCGTAGGGACGGATGGTGGCGTGGGGGCAGACATAAGCACAGTTGTTGCACTGGATGCACTTGCTTGCGTCCCAGGCGGGAACGGTAACGGCAACGCCGCGCTTCTCGTAAGCGGAAGCACCCAGGGGGAACTGACCGTCGGGCAGATCCTCGAAAGCGGACACGGGCAGGCTGTAGCCATCCATCTTGCCGATGGGGGTCAGAATGTTCTTGACGACCTTTACGGTGTCGGCGGGGCCTTCCAGCGCATCATTCACAGGAGCGGCCTCGGCGGCAGCCCAGGAAGCGGGCACGTCGATCTTCACATAGGCGGTGGCGCCGGCGTCGATGGCGTTCCAGTTCTTTTCAACGACATCGCGGCCCTTCTTCAGGTAGGAGTGCTCGGCGGCATCCTTCATGTACTTCACAGCATCCTCGGCGGGCATGACCTTCGCCAGGGAGAAGAAAGCGGACTGCAGAATGGTGTTGGTGCGCTTGCCCATGCCGACCTTGATGGCAAGGTCAATGGCGTTGATGGTGTACAGCTGAATGTTGTTCTCGGCAATGTAGCGCTTGGAAGCGGCATCCAGATGATGCTCCAGCTCCTCCAGGTTCCACTGGCAGTTGATGAGGAAGACGCCGCCGGGCTTCACATCCTGAACGATCTTAAAGCCCTTGGTGATGTAGGAGGGGTTGTGGCAGGCCACGAAGTCAGCCTTGTTGATGTAGTAGGGGGACTTGATGGGCTTGTCACCGAAGCGCAGGTGGCTGATGGTCACGCCGCCGGTCTTCTTGGAGTCATACTGGAAGTAGGCCTGGACGTACTTGTCGGTGTGGTCGCCGATGATCTTGATGGAGTTCTTGTTGGCGCCGACGGTGCCGTCGCCGCCCAGGCCCCAGAACTTGCACTCGATGGTGCCTTCCGCGGCAGTGTTGGGGGAGACTTTCTCATCCAGGGACAGGTTGGTCACATCGTCAACGATACCGACTGTGAACTCTTCCTTGGGCGCATCCTTAGCCAGCTCTTCGTACACGGCGAAGACGGAAGCGGGGTGGGTGTCCTTGGAGCCCAGGCCGTAACGGCCGCCGATGACGGTAATATCGTTCCGGCCGGCCTTGGCAAGAGCCATGACCACATCCTGGTACAGAGGCTCGCCCTGGGAGCCGGGCTCCTTGGTGCGGTCCAGGACAGCGACTTTCTTGACGGTAGCGGGGATTGCGGCGACCAGCTTCTGGGGGCAGAAGGGCCGGAACAGACGGACCTTCACCAGGCCGACCTTTTCGCCGTGGGCATTCAGGTAGTCGATGACTTCCTCGGCCACATCGTTGATGGAGCCCATGGCCACGATCACGCGGTCGGCATCGGGAGCGCCGTAGTAGTTGAACAGCTGATAGTCGGTGCCCAGCTTCTCGTTGACTTTCTGCATGTACTTCTCCACCACTGCGGGCAGGGCGTCGTAGTACTTGTTGCAGGCCTCACGGTGCTGGAAGAAGATGTCGTCGTTCTCGTGAGAACCACGCATGGAGGGCCGCTCAGGGTTCAGGGAGTGCTTCCGGAAAGCGTCCACGGCATCCATGTTCACCATATCTTTCAGGTCCTCGTAGTCCCAGATGGCGATCTTCTGGATCTCGTGGGAAGTACGGAAGCCGTCGAAGAAGTTGATGAAGGGAACGCGGCCCTCGATGGCAGCCAGGTGGGCAACAGCGCCCAGATCCATGACTTCCTGCACGTTGGTCTCGCACAGCATGGCGAAGCCGGTCTGACGGCAGGCGTACACGTCGGAGTGGTCACCGAAGATGTTCAGCGCCTGGGCCGCCACGGTACGGGCGGAGACGTGGAACACGCAGGGCAGCAGCTCACCGGCGATCTTGTACATGTTGGGGATCATCAGCAGCAGGCCCTGGGATGCGGTGTAGGTGGTGGTGAGGGCGCCGGCGGCCAGAGAGCCGTGAACGGTACCGGCAGCGCCAGCCTCGGACTGCATCTCGACGACCTTTACGGTATTGCCGAAGATGTTTTTCCGGCCGGCAGCGGCCCACTGGTCCACGTTGTCAGCCATGGGGCTGGACGGGGTGATGGGGTAGATGCCAGCAACCTCGGTAAAGGCATAACTGACGTGAGCGGCAGCGGTGTTGCCGTCCATGGTTTTAAATTTTCTTGCCAAAACGAATTACCTCCTAAAGGATTCAATTTTTGTCGTTTCTATCATAGCACTTTTTGTCGGGTTTGTAAAGCCGGAGATTCTCCAGTTTTGGATTATTTCCGAGGACTTTGTTAGCCTGCCAGCGGGGAAACTGCGGCGGCGGCAGGGCCCCTTTCCGAAAATAAAGATTGCGTTTTCCGGGTAAATGCGATATTCTATTTAAAGGTTGCCTAATGATTGCCCCGTGGGCAGTCCTGCGCGGGCAGAACGGAAAAAAGAAAGACGGGAGAGAAAGCTATGGTTTGCAGCGTCCGCACTCTGGGTATTAACGGCATCCGCGGAAACGGCGTGATGGCGGAGTGTTTCATTTCCAACGGTCTTCCGGGCTTTGATATTGTAGGTCTGCCGGACGCGGCGGTAAAAGAGGCGAGGGAACGGGTCCGGGCGGCGGTGAAGAGCAGCGGACTGCGGTTTCCCGTGAGCCGGATCACCGTGAATCTCGCCCCTGCCAGTCAAAAGAAAGCGGGCACCCACTATGATCTTCCCATCCTTTTGAGCATTCTTGCCGCCTCCGGGGAGGTAAAGAAGCCGGAACCCGGCGACGCCTTTTTGGGGGAAGTGAGCCTGGACGGAAAGCTGCGCAGCGTTTCCGGTGTGCTTCCCATGGCCCTTGCCGCCAAACAGGAGGGAGTGCGCAGGCTTTTTGTTCCTGCTCAGAATGCCGCCGAAGCGACGCTGGCCCGGGGCCCGGTCATTATCCCCGTGCATACGGTGCAGGAGCTTGTCCGGGGGCTGAACGGGGAAATCGAACTCTCACCGGAGCCTGTCTGGGTTCCGGCGGGGAATGGAGACACCGGGCCGGACTTCAAAGATGTGCTGGGGCAGGAAAATGTGAAGCGGGCTTTGGAGGTTGCCGCGGCGGGAAGCCACAATATTCTTCTTATCGGCCCTCCCGGCTCCGGAAAAAGCATGCTCAGCAAGCGCCTGCCCTCTATTTTGCCGGATATGACCTGGGAGGAATCCCTGGAGGTCAGCCAGATCTACTCTGTCATGGGACTTCTCACGGCGAAGAACCCTCTTGTGACCCGGCGGCCATTCCGTGGGCCCCACCATACCGTGTCCAATGCCGGACTGGTGGGCGGCGGCAGCAGCCCCAAGCCCGGGGAAATCTCCATGGCCCACAAGGGCGTGCTGTTCCTTGACGAACTGCCGGAATTCCGGAAAGATGCCCTGGACCTGATGCGCCAGCCTCTGGAAGATGGCATTGTGACCATTTCCCGGGCCAGCGGCTCGGTGACATACCCTGCGGAATTTATGATGGTCTGCGCCATGAACCCCTGCAAATGCGGCTGGTACGGAGACCCCAGCGGACGGTGCCGGTGCAGCGAGCAGTCGGTGGAAAACTACCAGAGCCGGATCTCCGGCCCCATGCTGGATAGGATCGATATTATGGTGGAGGTTAGCGCCGTCCACTTTGAGGAGCTTCGTGTCCGGGCGGAGGCGGAGCCGTCGGCAAAAATTAAGGAGCGGGTGAATGCCGCACGGCAGATCCAGAACAGCCGGTACAGCGTAAAAAGCGGAATGTGCAACGCCCGGATGGGGCCGGAGGAACTGCGCGCTTTCTGCGCGTTGTCCGACGAATGCGCGGAGCTTATGCGCCAGGCCTTTGACGCCATGGGCCTTACCGCCAGAAGCTATGACCGGATTTTAAAGGTTGCCCGAACCATTGCGGATCTGGACGGCAGCCGGGATATTCAGCCCATGCACCTGGCGGAGGCCATTCAGTACCGGGCGGTGAAGCTGGGCAACCGGTAAAGGGAGTGTTTGCATGACGGTAAATGAATATCAGCGCCTGGCCATGGCCACACTGAATCCGGACCTGGACCGGAAAGAGGTGCTTATTAACAGTGTGATGGGCCTGTGCGGGGAGTCCGGGGAGGCCATCGACATTGTGAAAAAATGGCTGGCCCAGGGACATGCGCTGGACAAAGAGCGGCTGGCGAAAGAGCTGGGAGATGTGGCCTGGTATCTTGCCGAAGCTGCCACGGCTTTGGACATTCCCCTGGAAACCATATTCCAAGGGAATCTTGAGAAACTGAAAAAACGGTATCCGGAGGGCTTTGATGCCCGGAAGTCCGTGGCGCGGCTGCCCGGAGACCTGTAAGGAGCGGAATAAATGAACGAAATATTTTTGATGAAGCTGGGAGAGATCGTCCTCAAGGGCGGCAATAAGCACCAGTTTGAAAACCGCCTCCGGGGCAATGTCCGGCGGCGGATGAAGCCCTACGGTAATTTTGATGTGTATATCCTCCAGTCCACGGTGTATGTGGAGCCCAAGGATGACTGCGCTGACGTGGACGGAGCCTGGGAGGCCTGCAAGTCCATTTTCGGTGTTGTGAGTCTGTGCCGCTGCCGTCCCTGCGAGAAGAACGTGGATGCGATCTTCGAAGCGGTGGAAGCGTATCTGGGGGAGGACCTGGATATGGCAGCCTCCTTTAAGGTGGAGTCCAAGCGCTCCGACAAGCAGTTCCCGCTTACCTCCATTCAGATTTCCCAGGAGATCGGCGGGCGGATCGCCGAAGCACACCCCAATTGCCAGGTGGATGTGCACCATCCGGCCTATACGGTGTATGTGGAGGTCCGGGATTTTTCGGCCTATGTCCACGGCCCGGCGGAGCCCGGTGCCGGCGGCCTGCCCACCGGCGTGGGCGGACGGGGCATGTGCCTGCTCTCCGGCGGCATCGACTCTCCCGTGGCGGCCTATATGATGGCAAAGCGGGGACTGGAGATCGAGACGGTGCATTTCTTCTCCTATCCCTACACCTCCCAGCTTGCGAAAGACAAGGTTCTGGAGCTTGCCCGCCTCGTTACCCGGTTCAGCGGCCGGATGACGGTGAATGTGGTGCCCTTTACGGAAATCCAGGAGGCCATCCGGGATAACTGCCCGGAGGAATACTTCACCCTGGTCATGCGCCGGTTTATGATGGAGATTGCCCAGCGCATCGCCAAGGAGGACGGCTGCGGCTGCCTGATCACCGGCGAGAACCTGGGTCAGGTGGCATCCCAGACCATGGAGGCTATGGCGGTGACCGGGGCTGTGGTGGATATTCCTGTGTTTATGCCCCTGGTGGGAATGGACAAGGAAGAGATCATCACCATTGCACGAAAGATCGGCACCATGGAGACTTCCATCCTGCCCTATGAGGACTGCTGCACGGTCTTCACCCCCAAGCACCCCAAGACCAAGCCCTCCCTGGGCGGTGTGCTCCACGCGGAGGAACCTCTGGACCGGGAGGCGCTGATTGCCCGGGCCATTGCAGGGGTGGAAAAGGTAAAGGTGGCCTACCATGACGGCGCTTTGCTCTGAGCTGCTTTCCGCTCTGGCAGGGAAGACCCTGGTCACGGCGGAGAGCTGTACCGGAGGCGGCATCGGCGCGGCGCTGACCGGGGTCCCCGGCAGTTCGTCGGTGTACAAGGGCGGCATCATCAGCTATACCAACTGGGTCAAGGAGCATTTTCTCCATGTGGACAGGAAGCTTCTTGATACGGTTGGCGCGGTGTCCGCTCCTGTGGCGGAAGCCATGGCGAAAGGTGCCCGGGAGACGATGGAAGCGGATGCTGCGATTTCCGTCACCGGCCTTGCCGGACCTGCAGGTGACGATTTTGGCCATCCGGTAGGTACAGTGTTCATCGGCTACAGCGACGAAGCAAGCACATTGTCCCGGGAGTACCATTTTCCCGGCAGCCGGGAGCAGGTCCGCGCCGCCGCCGTGGAAGCGGCAGTCCGCCTGGCGCTGGAAATGCAGCGGAAGTAGATAAACAAATGCCCGGAACCGATCTTGGTTCCGGGCATTCCAGTCTGTCAAAGAATCCTGTTTTATGTCAGGCAAAAACTGGGTTTTTGTATTTTGGGAAAGAAAACAGCAAAAAACTGATTCTTACACCTTTTATGTTTATTTCTTGCGTGGGTATGGTGCCTTTTGGTCAGTCAACCCAAGAAGATAGTCAACACTGACATGATAGAACTGCGCCAAGGCAACGAGGACCTGAGGCGGGATCATGCGTTCGCCACTCTCATAATAAGCATAGGTTCTTTGAGGAACATTGATTTGCTTGCCAAGTTCAGCTTGCGTGAGGTCAGAATCTTCTCTTAGGTTGCGAATGCGTTCGTATTTTTCAGCCATTTCAATCACCATGGACACTATATCCTAGAACGATTTGTTCTATTGACATTTTGAATATTTTGTTCTAAAATATCCGTGGTTCCAAGAAATAACACCATGGATGGGGGGCAAAGTATGGATGAATTTGGCTGTGATTATGTGTGCGGAACTGTGGGTGAAAGCATTGTAAAATACAACATCCCCGATGATTGGTGTGCTGAATTTGTTGCCTGCGATGATGTCTGTCCCATTATCGTTATCCAAGTGGATAAAATCCGCAAGGCTCCTGCCATGATGAAGCCGAAGCTCAGAATCATTGAGCATCCTGATGATGAATACGCAGGATGTATGGTATTCACCGAGAAGAAGACCATCGTTTTCAAGGTTGATTCCATGAGCGATTTGGTAAAGACGATGGAAATAGTGTAATGTGCTTATCGGTTTTAGTCAGAACGTATACAAATTGGAATTTGTCGCATCGCTGTAAGTTGACAGTTGACAGTGGAAAGTGGACAGTTGTGGTATC
>CAZVDH010000101.1:0-6929 GCA_964625595.1 uncultured Oscillospiraceae bacterium
AGCTCCCCCATAGGGGGAGCCAAGGCCCCGAACAACACTGTCATTCCGAACCAGTTCTCAAACTGGTGTGGGAATCTCCATCGAATTCCAGGCAGCCTATCGTCATCCATTCGTAGGGGCGGTCATTGACCGCCCGCAAAAACGTACCGAATTCCAGCATTAATTCATGTAAAATGGAACCTTTTCGCCGAAAGAAATACGAATAGGTCACATTTCCCTTCCGGGCGCTCAATGAGCGCCCCTACGGAGATAGAAGATCGTGATTCGGAAATTCGAGGGAGATTGCCACGCCAGTGTGAGCTACTTTATCGCAATGACCGGGAATTCGACAAATTCCCAATTTATATACCTGCCGCGCAAGACTGATATGCGCATTCAACTTTCCACTGTCAATTATCAAATACGGTAAGGAGCAAGTAAGCATGAAAGCACATTATGACAAAATGGTCCGGGGAATTGAGGAACGGGCGATCCAGGCGATGGGGTCCCAGGTATTGGACAAGAGCAGCCCGTTCTGCGGCGCGGTGGTTCAGCCCGACGGCGTGTTCCAGGCCAAGTCCACCATGTACGCCGTAGCGTCCCTGGTAACGGCCTACTGCAATCCCGACAGCCGGTTTTATCAGAATGAGACCGTCCTTTCCCGGGCGGAATTGGGCTTTGACTATGTGGACCGGGTGCAGCACGAAAACGGCCTTTTTGACTATGTGACCTGCAATTTCTTTTCCGCCCCGGATACCGCTTTCTGCATCCTGGCCTGGGTGCCCCACCTCAAGTACCTGATGGGAAAGAAGGACCTGACCCCGGGAGAGGCGAAGATCAAGGCGCGCATGGCCCATACCGTCCACCTGGGGGGCAGGGGACTGCTGGAGGGGGGCTTTCATACCCCCAACCACCGCTGGGCCATTGCCTCTCTGCTTAGCTGCTGCGGCAAGCTCTTCGGAGAGGACGACCTGACCCAGGCGGCGCAAATTTACCTGAACGAGGGTATGGACTGCAATGAAGACGGGGAGTACGCCGAAAAGAGTGCGGGCAACTATAACCTGGTCAATAACGACGCCATGCTCCTGCTGTCCGAGAGCCTGGGCGACCCCAGCTATGAGCAAAACGCCATTCGGAACCTGAAAATGATGCTCACCTACTGGGAGCCGGACGACAGCGTGTTCACCGCCAACTCCACCCGGTTTGACAAGGACCGGCTGGTCTACCCCAGCGCCTATTACTTTGAATATCTGGACCTGGGCATCCGCTATAATATCCCGGAATTCATTGCCATGGCAAACTACATCATGGACATCGCCGCCCGGAAGCGGCTGGCGACCCCGGACTTCCTGATTGAATACATGCTCCACCCGGCGTATATCGCTTATGAGTCCGAGCTCTGCGGCACTCCCCGGGAGTACTCCGCCTACTATCCCAATTCTTCCATTGCCCGGGTCCGCCACGGAAGCTGGACCTACACGGTCATGGGCACCAAGTCCAATTTCCTGTATGTGCACAACGGCTCCATCAAGGTAGCCGTAAAGCTGGCGGGAAGCTTCTGCGAGCACCGGGCCTTTATCCCGGAGACCATGACCCAGGATGAAAACGGTGCGTTCCATTTGCGCCAGATTATGCGGGGCTGGTACTACCTGCCTTTCCGGGAGAAGCCCGCCACCTCCGACTGGTGGAAGATGGACAATGCCTCCCGGGAAAAGAAGCTGGGTCCGGATATGGACATCGAGGTGTGCATCCGGGAGGTTAATGACGCCCTGGAAGTGTCCCTCACCACCTCCGGCGTGTCCGGCGCTCCCTGGCGGGTGGAGCTGGCGTTCACCGGCATCGACCGGATCTCCAACCCCCACATGACCATGCCCGTTCACGGCGACGAGGTGCTGGTGCTCCGGGATTCCGACTTTACCGTATCTAACGCCGCTTCCTCCATGGAGGTTGGCCCCGCTTTCGGCGTCCACCACTTCACCGAGGGCAAGGAGGACAGCGAAGCCAAGACCCCCGGCGCCGCCACGGTGTATATGACGGACTACACGCCTTTCCGCCGTGTCATCACCATCCGCCCCGTCGCCAGTCAGCCCGCCGCCGGGGAAACCAACGAAGCGTTTGTGTAAGAAACCATCGGTTGATAAGTTGTGAATTTGTAGGGCTGTTTGGGCAGTGGCGAGCGGGTGGAAAATGGGACACGGCAAGGGCTCCCTTGTGTAAAGGGAGCTGGCGCGAAGCGCCTGAGGGATTGTGCAGTAAAACGTTTTAAACTGACAACGAATCGGCGAAAAGGGACTGCAAAGGACGCTGTCCGTTCTGACGATGGGCAGATTTGAAAGTCCAACGTTACAACCCCTCAGTCAGCTACGCTGACAGCTCCCCTTACACAGGGGAGCCCTTGCCGTGTGCCGCATCGGCCCGCATACCACTGCCCAAACAGCTCGCCAAGTTCCTGGTTATCTTTCCACAAATAAAACTACATCCCAAAGAGAGGATATATTATGCGACACTACGAAGATTTGCAGCACATTCAGGAAAACCGCCTGAAGCAGCGGGCCTATTACATCCCCGAAAATGATGGGGCCATGGTGAGCCTCAACGGCATCTGGGACTTTTCATTCTATGCCCGGGACTTTGACGAAACTCCCACCACCGCCGGACAGATTGACGTGCCCTCCTGCTGGCAGTGCCGGGGCTATGAAAAGCCCTACTATACCAACGTGGTCTACCCCTACCCGGTGGACCCGCCCTATGTGCCCAGCGAAAATCCCATGGGCGTGTACGAAAGAACCTTTTCCGTTTCGGACACCGCCCGCCGCCACTACATCGTGTTTGAGGGGGTTTCCTCCTGTGTGGAGCTGTACATCAACGGCAGCTATGCCGGCTACTCCCAGGGAAGCCACCTGCAGGCGGAGTTTGACATTACGGATTTTGTAAAGGCCGGGGAGAACACCGTCACCGCCAAGGTGCGCAAATGGTGCAGCGGAAGCTTTTTGGAAGATCAGGACTTTTTCCGGATGAACGGCATCTTCCGGGATGTGTACCTGCTGTCCCGGCCCCAGGGCCATATCCGGGATATTGACATCCGGACGGAGGGGAATGTCATCCGCGTTGCCATGGAGGGCACGGCGGAGGTTTCTCTCTATGACCCGGAGAATCGTCTGCTGGACCGGAAAGCCGGGGAAAACGCCCTGGAATTTACCGTGGAACACCCCGTCCTGTGGAACGCGGAGCACCCTAAGCTCTATACCCTGGTCTTTGAAAGCAAGGGCGAAGTCATCCGTCAGGCGGTGGGCTTCGTCACCTATGCCATCAATGAACGCTCCGCCTTTACCGTAAACGGGGTGGAGGTGAAGCTCAAGGGCGTCAACCACCACGACACCCACCCCATGAACGGCTACGCCATGACCGAGGAGGAGCTTCACCTGGATCTGACCCGGATGAAAGAGCTGAATATCAACTGCGTCCGCACCTCCCACTATCCCCCCAGCCCCAAATTCCTGGAACTGTGCGACCGGATGGGCTTCTATGTGGTGCTGGAAACGGATATTGAGGCCCACGGCTTTACCACCCGGTTTACCCCCGGCCCCGGCTATGATACGGAAGATAACCCCCAGTGGATCGGCAACCAGGCCCAGTGGCTGCCTGCCTACATGGACAGAATCCAGCGGGCCTACCACCGGGACAAGAACCACGCCTGTATCTTCGCCTGGTCCACGGGAAACGAAAGCGGCTTCTGCGAGAATAACCGGGAGATGATCGGCTGGCTCCACGATACGGACAAGCGGCGTCTTGTCCACTGCGAGGACGCCACCCGCTATGCCGACGGCACCGAGAAGCCCGACCGCCGGTGGCCGGACCTGCACTCGGAAATGTACCCCTCCTACGAATCCGTGGCAAAATACGCCGCGAATCCGGAGGCAAAACAGACCTATTTCTTCTGTGAGTACAGCCACGCCATGGGCAACGGCCCCGGAGACGTGAAAGACTACTGGGAGCTGATCTACAACAGCCCTAAGCTCATCGGCGGCTGCATCTGGGAGTGGGCGGACCACACCGTGCTGGTAAACGGCGTTCCCCAATACGGCGGGGACTTTGGGGAGCTGACCGACGACGGCAACTTCTGTGCCGATGGTCTTGTCACCCATGACCGGCGCTTCAAGGCAGGCTCCCTGAACGCCAAGTACGCCTACCAGAATGTCCGCTTCCGGCTGTCCGGGGACAAAATCGCCGTGACGAACCTCTTTGACTTTACCTGCCTGGGTGACTACCGCCTGACGGTTCAGGTGAATGTGGACGGCATGGCCGGGGAGACCCGGGAGTACCGTCTGGACCTGGCCCCCAAGCAGACCGCATTTCTGCCGGTGGAAATGCCGGAAAGCTGCGCCCTGGGTGCCTTCGCCGTCTGCCGCATGTATGACGGGGCAGGCCGGGAAGCTGCCATGACGGAGCTGCGCCTGCCCGTTCCCGTGAAAGGGCCCGCGGAGGCAGGAAGCGAGCATACCGCCATTACCGAGGATAAGCATAGCTTCTTCCTGCGCACCGGGGATCGGGTCTACACCGTTTCCAAGGATTTGGGAAAGCTCACTTCTATCCGTGCGGGGGAAAAGGAGCTGCTCGCCGGGCCTATGGAGCTCACCGTCTGGCGGGCCCCCATAGACAACGAGCGGGATGTGGCCGCGAAATGGGGCCATTTTAACGCCTGGGAGGGAGAGAACCTGGACCGGATTTTCCAAAATGTACGGTCCGTTACCCGGGATGGCGATACGGTCCGGGTGGAGGCCGCGGCGGCGGGTGTGGGAAGAATGCCGTTCCTCCGCTATACCCTGGAGTTTACCCCCCGGGACGGGGGGCAGCTCCATGTGGCCCTCCGGGGTAAGGTCCGGGATAACTGCATGTGGCTCCAGCGGCTGGGTATGGAATTTGCCCTGCCGGAACCGGACAGCGCTTTCCGGTATTATGGCATGGGACCCGGGGAAAACTACCGGGATATGAATTTGCATGTCACCACCGGCATCTTTGAAAGCACCGCCGGAGCGGAATACTGGCCCTACATCATGCCCCAGGAGCACGGCAACCACACCGGCTGCAGGTGGCTGGAGCTGGCGGGGGGCCTCCGGTTCGAGGCAGACCGGGAGTTTGAAATCAATGTGTCCCGGTACAGCGCCCAGGCTCTGACCCAGGCGAAGCATATTGACGAGCTGAAAGCGGACGGGTTGACCCATGTCCGGGTGGACTACAAGGATTCCGGCCTGGGCTCCCACTCCTGCGGCCCGGAAATGCCGGAAAAGTACCGTCTTGCGGAAAAGGACATTGACTTCGGCTTTACCATCCGTTAAAATTTAGTAGGCAGACCGGCTTTACGCAGCAAACAGGGAAATTGGAATTTGTCGGGCTGGCGGCGCAGCTGCCCTCGCCCCCCGCACTTGTGAGGGGGGTGCCACCAGTCCTCAGACTGGTGGCGGGGGGAGTACGAATTTCCGGCAGCAGAGCGTCAAACAGTATTATCTTTCTGTGTTTGCCGTCCTTATTCTTCGCACTTTTTGTGAAAGGTATGCGGGTGACGGGCTCCCCCCGCCCCAGTGTGCGCACTGGGGCACCCCCCTCGTAAACGCGGGGGGCAAGGCGCCTATCCACCCGTGCGTTTTAACTGCCCGAAAAATTCCAATTTGCCGCGTGAATCTCATCATTCCATCTGATTCTCCTGGAAAGGAAGCTTATTTCCATGACCTATATTACCCATTCCCCTGAGGAAACGGAAAAACTGGGGGAGGCGCTGGGGAAGCGCCTGGCTCCCGGCACGGTGCTTGCCTACCGGGGGGAGCTGGGGGCGGGGAAGACCGCCTTTACCCGGGGTTTGGCCCGGGGCCTGGGCTATACCGAACCGGTGACCAGCCCCACCTATACCATTGTCAATGAATACCTGGGCGGCAGGCTCCCCCTGTTCCATTTTGATATGTACCGTCTGCACTCAGCCGATGACCTGTGGGACATCGGCTGGGAGGACTACCTGGACCGGGGGGGCGTATGCGCCGTGGAGTGGAGCGAAAACGTGGCGGACGCTCTGGCGGATGCCGTCACCGTTACCATCCGCAAGCTTAACGACACTGCCCGGGAAATCACCCTGGAGGGAAGCCACTATGACGATCTTAGCCTTTGAAACCTCCGCCAAGGCGGCGTCCGCCGCCCTTTACCGGGAGGGTGTGCTCCTGGGGGAAACCTACCAGAATACCGGCCTGACCCACAGCCAGACCCTGCTTTCCATGGCGGAAAGCTTAATGGCAAGCTGCGGCGTGGCCCCGGGGGATATTGACGCTGTGGGCGTGGCCGCCGGTCCCGGCTCCTTTACCGGGGTGCGTATCGGCGTGGCGGCGGCCAAGGGCTTTGCCTGGGGCCGGGAGCTCCCCTGCGTGGGGGTCAGCACCCTGGCTGCCATGGCGGTTGGCTTTGGGGCCTGGCAGGGGTATGTCTGCCCGGTGATGGACGCCCGGCGGAGCCAGGTGTATAACGCCCTGTTCCGGGTGGATTGTGGAAACTATACAAGAATCCGGGAAGATCGGGCCATTTCCCTCCGGGATTTGGGGGAGGATGTAAAAAATTTGCCCGGGCCGATTTTTTTGGTTGGAGACGGCAGCGTTTTGTGCTATAATACACTGCTGGAAACCGTGCCCGGCCTGGTGCTGCCGCCGGAGCACCGCCGCCACCAGCGGGCGGCTGGCGTGGCGTTGGAGACTGCCCGGATCCTGGAAACCGGTGCGCGCCCAAGCGGTGCCGAGCTGGTTCCCAACTATCTGCGGCTGAGCCAGGCAGAGCGGGAGCGTCTGGAGCGCATGGAACAATCTGCCCGTGCCGATCAGCAGTAAAACGGTTATCCGCAGTGCGACAAATTGGAATTTGCCGGCTTCGCCGAATTGACAATTGACAATTATTGTGTCCCTACGGGACAATTTAGA
>CAZVDH010000102.1:0-6893 GCA_964625595.1 uncultured Oscillospiraceae bacterium
GGTACCACCCCCCTCACAAGTGCGGGGGGCAAGGACGCGTACCACATCCACCCGCGCACCATTCATCAAACAGCTCTGCAAATTCTAATTTGCCGCACTGCCGCGTTCAGCCGACAAACACAAAAATATGAGCCGCAGGCCGGGGGACGGGAATTGCCCGCCCTCCGGTCAATGGCATCATCCGTCCGGAACCGGGGGTATCCCTCCGGAAAAGGAGATTTTTATGCTCTTTTCCAGTCTTACTTTTCTGTATTATTTCCTCCCGGCGGTGCTGATTGTGTATTTTCTCGTGCCGGACCGGGGGAAGAACGCGGTGCTGCTGCTGGCGAGCCTCCTGTTCTACGGCTGGGGCGAGCCAAAATATGTGGCGCTGATGCTCCTTACCATCACCCTCTTCTATCTGTGCGGCCTGGCAATGGGACGGTGGCCGGAATGGAAGAGGGCGTTCCTGGTTCTTTCCGTGGTGCTGGGGGCGGCACTGCTGGGCATTTTCAAGTACGCCGACTTTGCTGTGACCACGGTGAACGGGATCCTGGGAAGCCAAATCCCCCTGCTGCGGCTGGCTCTTCCTGTGGGCATCAGCTTCTATACCTTTCAGTGCATCAGCTATGCCGCCGATGTGTACCGGGGGGATGCAGCGCCCCAGCGGAACTTCATCTCCTTTGGGGCCTATGTTTCCATGTTCCCCCAGCTCATCGCGGGGCCCATCGTCCGGTATGTGGACGTAGCTCCGGCCCTGGATAACCGCCGTCACAGCCGGGAGGAAGCGGCCCTGGGCCTGCGCCGTTTTCTCGTGGGTCTGGGAAAGAAGATCCTCCTGGCAAACCAGCTGGGAGCCCTCACCGAAAGCTACCGGGCGTCCACGGAAAAGACGGTGCTCTTTGCCTGGCTGTACGCGGCGGCATTTGCGCTGCAGATTTACTTTGACTTTTCCGGCTACTCGGATATGGCCATCGGCTTGGGGCGGATTTTGGGCTTCCGGTTCCCGGAAAACTTCAATTACCCCTACTGCTCCCGGAGTATTACGGAATTCTGGCGGCGCTGGCACATGAGTTTGGGCACCTGGTTCCGGGACTATGTGTATATCCCCCTGGGAGGCAGCCGGGTGAGCCGGGTAAAATGGGTGCGCAATATTCTGGTGGTGTGGATGCTCACCGGCCTGTGGCACGGGGCAAGCTGGAATTTTGTCCTGTGGGGCCTGCTCTTTGCCGGACTCCTGCTGCTGGAAAAGGCGGTTCCCGGCCTTAAAAAGCTCCCCGGGTTCCTGGGAAGCGTGTATGTGGTATTCGTCGTGATGCTGAGCTTTGTGCTCTTTAACGCCGAAAGTCTTTCCCAGGCGGGGAGGGATTTCATGTCCCTGTTTGGCCTGCCGGGACTGCCGGGGGCAAACGGGGAAAGCCTGTATTTTCTGCGGAGCAATCTGGTGCTGCTGACGGTTTCCGCTCTGGGGGCCACCCCCTGGCCCCGTCGGCTGTATGAAAAGCTTTCCAAAAGTCCCGTTTTCACGGTGCTGGAGCCCATTGCCCTGATGCTTCTGCTGCTGGTGTGTACGGCGTATCTGGTGGACGGGTCCTTTAATCCCTTCCTCTATTTCCGCTTCTAAAAGGAGCAGCCTATGAAAAAAACAAGATTATACGGCGTTTTCCTGGCGGCGGCGGTGTGGCTGTGTCTGGCGGTGCTTGCCTGGGTGTACCCTGCCCGGGCAGAATCCGAAGCGGAACGGCGGGCGCTCACCCAAAAGCCGGTGCTGACGCTCGGCAGTGTGCTGGACGGCAGCTTTATGGCAAAGTTCGAGACCGCCGCCCAGGACCAGTTTCCCTTCCGGGAGGGCTTTCGGGCGGTGAAAGCGGCGGCAAGCTATGGTGTGTTCCGGCAGGGGGACAACAACGGGATCTACCTGTCCCAGGGACACGCCGCCAAGCTGGAATATCCCTATAACGAAAGCGCGGGAGATCGGGCGGCAAACCTTTTCCAAAAGGTTTACGACGGGTATTTTGCGAATGGCGGCGGGAAAGCGGTTTTCGCGGTGGTGCCGGACAAGGGCTACTACCTGGCAGCTCCCGGCGGGTATCCTGCCATGGACTACGGCGCCCTCTTTGACAGAATGAAAGAGCAGACCTGGGCGGAGTATGTGGACCTGACGGACTGCCTGACAGCGGACAGCTATTACAGAACCGATACCCACTGGCGGCAGGAGGCTTTGCTTCCCGCGGCGGAAAAGCTGGCGCTGGCCCTGGGTTCGGCAGTGCCCACCGGGGAAAGCTACACCCCAAAGCCTTTGGAAACGCCCTTTTACGGGGTGTACCGGGGGCAGGCGGCGCTTCCCATGAAAGCCGATACCCTCGTTATGATGACAAGTCCCGTGCTGGATAACTGCACGGTTTATAACTATGAAACGGGAAAGACCGCAGAGGTCTATGATCTTTCCAAGCTGGACAGCCGGGACCTTTATGATGTGTTCCTGTCCGGCCCGGTGAGCCTGCTGGAAATTACGAATCCGGCGGGGCCGGCGGATAAGACCCTGGTGGTGTTCCGGGACTCCTTCGGCAGCAGCCTGGTGCCGCTGCTGGTGGAGGGCTACGGGCGGGTGATCCTTGCGGACCTGCGCTACATGCCAGGAAGTTCGCTTCAAGACTATGTGGACATTTCCGGCGCGGACGCGCTGTTTCTCTACAGCACTTTGGTTCTTAACAACAGCACCCTGCTGCGCTGGTAAAGCGGTCAGGGAATAACAGGAGGCGGTATTATGGAGCTTCGGGTATTGGCAGTGGGCGACGTGGTGGGAAACCCCGGCATGGAGCGGATCCGGAAAAGCCTGCGGCGGCTTATCCGGAAGACGGGCGCGGATTTCACCGTGGTGAACGGGGAAAACGCCAGCGTGGTGGGGATCACCCCCCGGCAGGCGGAAGAAATTCTGGATGCCGGGGCGGATGTGATCACCCTGGGAAACCACAGCTTCAGCAAACGGGAGATCGTCCCCTATCTGGAGGACACCGACCGGATTTTGCGCCCTGCAAACTACGCCCCCCAGACCCCCGGCCGGGGCTGGGCGGTGTATGAGACCCGCTTCGGGCCCGTCGGTGTCATTGACCTCATCGGCAGGTGCAATATGGACTACGGCCCGGACAATCCCTTTCTGCTGGCAGAGAAGCTTCTCAAGAAGCTGGACACCCGGCTGATTCTGGTGGAGCTCCACGCGGAGGCCACCTCGGAGAAGCTGGCCATGGGCTATATGCTGGACGGCAGGGTTTCCGCCGTATGGGGCACCCACACCCATGTGCCCACGGCGGATATTCGGGTACTGCCCCAGGGGACGGGCTACATCACCGATCTGGGTATGACCGGCCCCAGGGACTCGGTGCTGGGCATCCGCCCGGAGCTGTCCATTGCCCGGTTCCGGGGGGACCTGCCGGAGCGGTACCGCTGGGCGGAGGGAGAAACCAAGCTGGAGGGGGCGCTGTTTACCATTGACACCGCCACCGGAAAATGCCTGAAAGCGGAGAGGGTGGAAACGTGGGACTGAAAATACTGCACAGTGCCGACTGGCACCTGGATTCCCCCTTTGCCGCCTTTGCCCCGGAGGACGGGGATTATCTGCGCCGGCAAAGCCGCCGGATCCCCGGGGAGATTGCCCAGCTCTGCCGCCGGGAGGGGTGCGACCTGATGCTCCTGGCCGGGGATCTGTTTGACGGCCCCTATACTCAGGAGAGTCTGACCGAGCTGCGGGAGGCACTCAAATACGCCGGGGTGCCGGTGTTCATTTCCCCGGGCAACCACGACTATGTTGGTCCCGACAGCCCCTGGACGCAGGAACGCTGGCCGGAAAACGTGCATATTTTTACCGGGGGCCTGGAAGCGGTGGATGTGCCGGAGCTGGATGTGCGGGTCTGGGGCGCGGGCTACCGCAGCATGGACTGTCCGCCCCTGCTGGAAGATTTCCACGCCGGGGAGGGGCCTAAATATCAGGTGGGGGTGCTCCACGGGGACGCCGGGGCTGCCGCCTCCCCCTATTGTACGGTGACCGCCGCCCAGGTCAAGCAGTCGGGTCTTAAGTATCTGGCCCTGGGCCATATCCACCGGGCGGACGGCTTCCGGGCAGGGGATACCCTGTGCGCTTGGCCCGGCTGTCCCATGGGACGGGGCTGGGACGAGACGGGGGAAAAGGGCGTCCTGGTGGTGACACTGGGGGAGGACACGGCCCTGCGCCCGGTGAAGCTGGACATGCCCTGCTTTTACACTTTCCAGGCGGAGATTGGGGATGAGCCGGCTGCCGCCCTGGAAAGGCTTCTGCCCCCCGCCGGAGAAAATAACTTCTACCGGGTCACCCTGACAGGCCGGGGAACCGTGGACATGGCAGCGCTGGCAGAACAGTTCCGCCGGTATTCCCGGCTGGAGCTTATCGACAGAACCCGGCCCCCGGTGGACCTTTCGGCGCTTTCCGGTGAGGACACCCTCCGGGGGGTCTACTTCGGAAAGTTGCTGGAACTGACGAAAGAGCCTGACTGCGCTTCCGCTGCCAGGCTTGCCGGGGAAATTTCCCTGGATATTCTGGAGGGCAGGGAGGTGGCGCTGCCGTGAGAATCTA
This sequence comes from uncultured Oscillospiraceae bacterium, assembly GCA_964625595.1. Classification (GTDB taxonomy): domain Bacteria; phylum Bacillota; class Clostridia; order Oscillospirales; family Oscillospiraceae; genus Faecousia. The sequence goes on from CAZVDH010000102.1 coordinate 4,586, forward strand.
CTCCATGACCGCCACTTTCGGCAAGCTGGAGCACGAGACCCTGACCCTGGAGCCGGGGCTTAACGTGCTGTGTCAGCCCAACGAGTGGGGGAAAAGCACCTGGTGCGCGTTTCTCATTGCCATGCTCTACGGCCTGGATACCCGGGCCAAATCCACCAAGGGGAGCCTTGCCGACAAGGACCGGTACGCCCCCTGGTCCGGCGCGCCCATGGCGGGACGCATGGATCTGAACTGGAACGGCCGGGACATTACCATCGAGCGCTCCACCAAGGGGCGCTTGCCCCTGGGCCAGTTCCGGGCCTATGAGACGGCTTCGGGGCTGGAGGTGCCGGAGCTGGACGCGGCAAACTGCGGACAGCAGCTGCTGGGGGTGGAGCGGAGCGTCTTTGCCCGGGCGGGGTTCATCCGGTTTTCGGACCTGCCCGTGACCCAGGATGAAGCCCTGCGGCGGCGGCTCAACGCCCTCGTCACCACCGGGGACGAAAGCGGCGACGGCGATAAGCTGGGCAGCGCCCTGCGGGAGCTGAAAAACCGCTGCCGCTATAACCGCTCCGGCCTGCTGCCCCAGGCCCAGCAGCAGCGGGAGCAATTAGAACAGAAGCTTTCGGAGCTTGGGGGCCTGGAAGACCAGGCAAAGAAGCTGCGCGTCCGCCAGGGCGAGGTAACGGCCTGGCAGGAGTCTCTCCGGAATCACGCCCAGGCCCTGCGATATGCCGGGGCGGAGGCGGACGCCGCCAAGGTGGCGGAGGCCCGGGAGGAATACGACCGGGCGGTGGAACGGACGGAGGAACTGGAACGGACCTGCGCCCGGCTTCCCTCCCGGGAGGAAACCCGGGAGAAGATTCGGAGGACCAGCCAGTTTGCTGAGCAGTGGAGCGCGGCCCAGATGGAAGAAAAGATGCTGCCGCTCCCGCCTCCGCCCGCCGAAGCCCCCGCGCCTTTCCGGGATCTGAGCCCCGACGGGGCGGAAGCAAAGGCCCGGGAGGACGGGCTGCGGTACGAAAGTCTGGAAAAAAAGAACTGGCTGGTGTTCCTGGCGCTGGGGATCGCCGCGCTCCTGGCAGGGGCGGCTCTGCTGGTTTTCCGGCGGACCGTTTTTGGTATCGCTGCCTGCGTACTGGGGCTTGGTCTGGCGGGCTTTGCCCTGTCCGACAGGCACCGGAAAGCTTCGGAACGGGTAAGCATCCTCAGACAGTACCCGTCGCCCGACCCGGAGCAGTGGCTTATGCTGGCGGAAGACTACCGGGATGAAAGCCGGGAGGCAGCCGCTGCCCTTGCCCGGTACCGGGCAAACCGGGCGGAGCTGGATATTCGCCTGGAGAATCTGAACCGGGAGCGGGAGGCCCTCTGCGGCATAGAAACCCCGGAAAAGGCGCTGGCAGGCTGGCAGCAGGCAGGTAACTGCTGGGACAGCTTCGACACCGCCCGCCGGGAGACCATGCGTCTGGAAAAGCACTGGAAAACCCTGCGGTCCATGGCCTCCCAGGCCGTCCGCCCCGCGTCCCCGGACCCGCTGGAATACACCCCGGAGGAAACGGAGAAGCTGCTGCTGGATGCCCAGGCGGAGCAGCAGCGGCTGCGCACCCGGCTGGGGCAGCTTGACGGCCGGATGGAAGCCCTGGGAGACCGGGGAGAGCTGGAACGGGAACTGGCGGCGGTCAGGGCGCGGATCGGTAAGCTGGAGCAGTTTGTGGATGCCCTGACCCTGGCCCAGGAGACCCTGGCGGAAGCTGCTGCCGAGCTGCAGCGCCGGTTTGCGCCCCAGATCACCCGCCGGGCTCAGGAGTACCTGGGACTGCTGACCCGGGGAAGGTATTGCCGCCTGACCCTGGGGGAGGACTTCTCCCTGGGGGCGGAGGCGGAGCGGGAGGATGTGGCCCGCCCCGTTTCCTGGCGCAGTGACGGAACGGTGGATCAGCTTTACCTGGCATTGCGGCTGGCGGTGGCGGAGGCCCTGACCCCCGGCGCGCCGGTGGTGCTGGACGATGCGCTCATCCGCTTTGACGATGAACGCCTCCGGGCGGCCATGGCGCTGCTGAAAACCCTGGCGCAGGACCGACAGGTCATCGTCTTTACCTGCCGGGAGCAGGAGAAGCAGGCCGCCGGGAAATAGGAATTTGTCTGGCAGAGCCCAAGTTGACAGTGGACAGTTGACAGTGGACAGTTAAGGAGTCCCTTCGGGACAATTTAAAAAATAAAATTCAACCGTTGCTACGTTTTTAAGATAAAACGAGGCATTTGGGGGCTTTTATATTTTCATACTATTTCTCGATAAAATGGTTAATACCATTTTATCCTGCGCTTTTTG
>CAZVDH010000103.1:0-6889 GCA_964625595.1 uncultured Oscillospiraceae bacterium
ATCCATTACTGGTAGACAATGGATTTCGGGATGTTTTAATTAAAGATTAGTATCAGAGGTTCCTTAGAACAGTCTGCATGACGATAGGCTGACAGAAATTCGATGGAGATTCCCACGAAAGTAGTGCGCACTGGTTCGGAATGACACGTTCTGACGATGCGCCAAATTCCGATTTCTCTGTTGGCTGCGGAAAGAGGATATACATGAAATAAAATGAAATCGGCGTACCACGGGGAAAAGCGCGGTACGCCGGTATTCTTGAAAAATGGACTGCTTTTTTACCTGGATGTATCCGGATCCAGATCTTTCATATCGTACAGGTGATAGGAAAAGCCGGAGGCGATCTTGGGATAGAAACGGCGCAGGCGGCTGGCGGTGCGGGCCATGGCGGCGGCAGCTCCGTCGGCATTGGCACCGGACAGGAGGGCCATGAACTGGTTGGCGCTGATCTTGGTAAAAGGATCACCGGCCCGTAAGGTTGCGGTGATGGCAAGCTCCAGCCGTTTCATATCCACGGACTGTTCCTCCGGCAGCTGGCCTCTGGGATCCAGGGAGAGAATTGCGATCTGGGCGGGTTGGCCGCTGCGCCGGATCTCCCGCAGGCACAGGCCGACAATGCCCCGGAATACCATATTGTCGCAGGGAAACGCACCGGTGATGGGGCCTCCCTGACTCAGAAAACTGCGGACATCCTCCAGCCCCAGCTCCTTGCCGTACAGGGAACGGATGGCGGCGGCATGGGCTGCCTCCATTTCCGGAGAGACGGAAACGTTAAAGGTCTGCTTGTACAGATCCTTGATGTAGGTGTAGTGGTCCAGCGCTTTTCTGGATTCCCCCAACAGGGTGTCGATCTTCATCAGCAGGACGCTGAATTCCTCCACCATGGGGTCCAGGCGGACCACCTGGGTGCAGATCTGGGCGGCTTCTTCTTTCCGCCCCAGCTCCATGAGCCAGTCCACGGTGCCGCGGCACAGTTTCAGATAGATGGAGCGGAAGTAGGCATTCAGATGGACGCACCAGGGCTCCATGGCGGCCTCGGGCAGAAAGTCCCCTTTATAAAGCTCAATGGCTTTCAGGGCATAGGCCACAGCCTGGTTGGTATCCTGACAGGTGGTGGCTTTTGTATAAAGTTCCTGAAAAAAATCCGCGTCCACTTCGGTTTCCGCCTGGGAAGACCAACGGTACAGGCCGTCCCGGCAGGTAATCAGATGTTGGCTGTCGCTCAGACCCAGGGTCCCCAAAGCTGTGCGGGCCCGGCTGATATTATTTTGCAGTGTGATGAGGTCGGCTTCCCCGTCCGGCCAGAGCAGGTCGATGAGCTCCTGGGGCGGGATTCCCCGGTCCCGGTGGATAATGAAGTAAGCCAGCAGCGTCCAGATCCGGCGGGAACGGCAGGTGAAGCTCAGCTCCTTTTCGGGAGCCTGGCCCTCCGGCGCAATGGTAAACTTGCCAAGCATATTTACCTGGATTGTCTGGGGCATATCCGTCCCTCCTTTTCTGTTTTAATGATGCTTATGGGATTAACGCTACATTGCGGTAAATTGGAATTTGGCGGGCTATCGAATTCCCGGTCATTGCGATTGGCGCACCGTCAGAACGTGTCATTCCGAACCAGTGTGCACTACTTTCGTGGGAATCTCCATCGAATTCCGGGCAGCCTATCGTCATCCATTCGTAGGGGCGGTCATTGACCGCCCGCAAAAACGTACCGAATTCCAGCATTAATTCATGTAAAATGGAACCTTTTCGCCGAAAGAAATACGAATGTCGAAGCTTTCCTTGCCGGGCGCTCAATGAGCGCCCCTGCGGAGTGTGGCGTCTGTGATTCGGAAATTCGAGGGGGATTGCCACGGAAGTCGGAGCACTGGCTCGCAATGACCGGGAATTCGCCAAAATCCAATTTGCCGAACCGCAGAACGATACCGAGCGGGTCAGGTTGGAAACGAAAACAGACCACGCTCGTCACGACTTGTCAGCGGCGACTCGCCGCCAAATTCCAATTGAACTGTTTGCTAAGAAAAGATGATAAGTATAGTATTTAATATATTATACAGTATCTGCGGGATCAATTGCAAGCTGTATTGCACGAATGGCGGAAAAACCTGCACGAAACGTACGAAAACCGGGTGTTTTCCCTGCCTTACGGGAGAAAAAGCGCCGTTGCCTATGGGCGGAGCGAAAAAAGGAGGCTTGGGCGCATCCCGGCCAGTTTGGGGAAATGCTTGCCATTGCGCCCGGAATGTGGTACAATACATGCCATACAGTGAACAGAGAATCGAGGAGCCGATATTGAAACCCGAATGGAATGACATCTATGATGAAGACCGGCATCCCACCGGACGGGTGCACCTGCGGGGAACGCCCTGGAAGCCGGGGGAGTACGGCCTTGTGGTATGCGTGTGGGTCTACGACGGCAGGGGCCGTCTGCTGCTCACCCGCCGCTCGCCGGGAAAGAGCTTTGCCGGAACCTGGGAAAATTCCGGCGGCGCCGCCAAGGCGGGGGAGACCAGCCGGGAAGCCATCAGCCGGGAGCTGTTTGAGGAGACTGGGATCCGGGCAGATCCGGAGGAATTTGAACTGCTGAGTACGGACCGGGACCGGAATACGATTTATGATTTCTACTGCCTGCACCGCCCGGTTTCCCTGAAGGATACGGTGCTTCTTCCCGGGGAAACCGACGGGATCATGTGGGCAAGCTACGGGAAAATCCATTGGATGATCCGCACCCGCAGGATCTGCCGGATCATTGCCGGACAGTTTCTTCGCCAGGAACCGCTTCTGAAACTACGCAATATGCCTAAGCATTACCGGTAATTTTTGGTTATTTTTTGTGCAGATTCTACTTGCGTTTTTGGCTCGGGTAGGGTATGATGAAAAAAAGCCTTTTCGGCGGCCGGGATCTGGCATCGTCGGGACGCTTTCTTTTTTATTCTTTACAGGAGGCTGAACCTATGATTACCCTGATGAATCTTCCCATCCGCCGGGGCAACGCGCCGCTGCGTATCGCCCGGGGGCATTTTGCCACCAACCACTCCCATATCAATTATTATGTGGACATCACGTTCCAGAAGACCCGCCTGAGCGAGGCGGAGGACAGCGCCCAGCAGCTGGTGTCTCATTTCATTAATGATACCCCCGTGGATACCATATTGTGTCTGGACGGAACGGCGGTGCTGGGTACCTGCGTCGCCAGGGAGCTGACGAAGAGCGGCTTCCGGACAATTAACGCCCACCAGACCATCTATGTGCTGGAGCCGGAGTACAATGCCAATTCCCAGATCATCTTCCGGGACAACGTGCAGCCCATGATCCGGGGAAAGCATGTGCTGGTGCTCATGGCTTCCGTGACCACGGGCTTCACCGCCAAGCGGTCCATTGAAGCCATCGGTTACTACGGCGGCCATGTGGCGGGGGTTGCCGCCATCTACAGTGCGGTGGAGGAAGTGGCGGGCTATCCTGTCCGCTCCGTGTATACCATCAACGACCTGCCCGGTTACGCCAGCTACGACTATCGGGACTGCCCCTACTGCAAGGCCGGCCAGCGTATCGACGCCCTGGTCAATAGCTTCGGCTATTCCCAAATCTGAACATAAAACATGGCCGCCGGAATTGACCGGCGGCCATGTTTTCAGAAGCGGCGTCATGCCGCTTTTTGTTACCTGCCTGGAAAACAGAGAAAAAACGGGGCGTGACGGAAAACCATAGGCCTTGAAACGGATTTTCCGTTTCAAGGGGGGCTGCTACAGAATGAGCATTCTGCCCCGACCGCTTTCTTTCGCCTGATACAGGGCCTTATCCGATATTTCATACAGCTGGGTAAAGGTCGTGTCCGGCTGGGCGATGGTCACGCCCATGGAAATGCCCGTTCCCGCGTCCGCGCTTTTCAGGGTAAGGCTCACCTTGTCAAAAACCTGCTGTGCCCGGGCATAAATGGCGGAATCGGAAATATCCGTGTCAAAGAACATGGCGGCGGCGAACTCGTCGCCTCCCATGCGGCAGGCACAGTCGTTCTTTCTCAGGGCGGCGTTCAATGCCTGGGCTACCAGAATCAGGAACTTGTCGCCGTTGTGGTGCCCAAAGCTATCATTGTATGCTTTGAATCTATCCACATCCGCCATCATCATCAGGGTTTTGTATTTTCCCTCCAGAAGCTTCAGCTCCACATCGCTGCGGAAAGCGGCGTGATTCAGAAGACCGGTGAGGGAATCCTTTCGGTAGGTGCTTTCCCACTGCTTCAGCCGAATCTGGGCTTTGTTTGCTTCCGCGTCCGTCATCATCTTCATGGAATAGGTTTTGGATATATCGGCAATGATGATCTCCGACCGCTCCGCCCGGACCGCGGAATCAAAATAGACCCGCCCAAAGCAGAAAACATAGATGTCGGAGCCGTCCTTGCGGCGAAGCTTATGTTCCTGAAATACCTGGGGACTTTTGGCAAGGCAGGCGTTGGTGTGGCAGAGGTATTCAATGCGCTCATCCTCCGGAAGCAGATCCGCTTGGTAGATGGCGGTTTCCCGGATCTCTTCCTGGGTGTACCCGGTCATTTTTTGAAAACTGGCATCCACGGAGACGATGCGCATGTTTTCGTCCAGCACATACCGGCTGTAAGGAACCGGATGGACATGGCTGACGGTACTCACACTCTCTCCGCCGGTCTCCGGGTACGCCGGATAATCTCTGCCTGCAATGTTTACGGAGGGAACGTCCGTCTCTTCCGGCTGGACAGGCGGGTTTTCTTTCAGAGTACGGAGGAATTCGGATACAATAAAAGGATCAAACTGAGTGCCGGCACACCGTTTCAGCTCTGCCATGGCGCCCGCGGGGGACATGGCGTGGCGGTAAGAGCGGTTGTTGGTCATGGCGTCATAGGCATCCACCACGGCAATGACCCTGGACAGCAGGGGAATGCTCTCCCTGCTCAGGCCGTCGGGATAGCCTTTGCCGTCCCAACGCTCATGGTGATGGCGGATCTCGTCGGCGATGCCTTTGAGCTCGTTGTTGCTGTTGGCAATATCGTAGCCTTTCTGGGTGTGGGACTGGAGGATCTTCCATTCCTCATCGGACAGCTTTCCCGGCTTGTTCAGGATCTCCAGGGGGATGCCGATTTTCCCGATATCATGCAGCAGGCAGAGCAGGGAAAGCTTGCTTTGCTGAATATCAGAAAGCTCAATGCGTTTCCCCAGCTCGGCACCCAGCTGCTGAGTGCGGCGAACATGATGCTCGGTGTCCCTGTCGCATTCCTGGAGCGCCCGGACCAGGGAGGTGAGCATTTCCGAATGGATGGATTCCCGGTCAAGCAGCTTCTTTGCCCGCATGGCAGCGGATGCCGCCTGAACTGCCTTGAGAATATCCGGAGCCTCCTCCGTGGTGATGGTGACGGCATACTGCATCTTGCCGTGAAAGTGTTCCTTTACCCTCCCCATGCAGTCCTGCATGGCCGCTTCGCTGCTGTGGCCGCACAGGGCAATGAGATTCGCTTCCAGTCCGCGCACATAGTAGGTTTGCTTGGGAAAACACTGCCGCATGGCATCGGCAAGGGAGCGGATCTTCTGGTTTCCCGCCTGGTTTCCCAAGGTGCTGTTGATCACGGACAGACTGTTGATGTCGCATACTGCCACGGCGGTGGGAATGGGAAAGGTGCTCTGATTGCTTTGGGCAAATATTTGGAAGCTTTCCCAGTCCTGGAAGCCTGTCAGCAGGTCCGTCTCCATGGCGGCATCGGAAAAGACAAACAACTGACCGAGCAGCTGCCCACTTTTGTTTTTCAGCGCGCGAATATCACAGCGCAGAGGCCTTTCCGCTTCGCCGCTTTTGATATAGCACTGCAGGGAAATGCCGTCATCCTCTCCGGCGGAATTGACGGGAAGATCATAATAGTTCATGAAGTCCCGAAGGCTGGTACACTGCTCCGGAGGAATCCGTCCCAGCAGGTCATCCGCCCGCTTGTTATGCAGGATCAGATGGTCGTCATAATCGAAAAGAACGATGCCCTGGCCGATGCTGTCAAAGATGCTGGTTTTCAGACAGTTCAGCATCCCGTGGGTGGAATAGTCAAAGCAGCTCCAGTACAGCAGAAAGGCCGTAAAGCTGTAACCGCAGATGGAGTAATCCAGAAGACTGTATACACTTTCCTCCGGCCAGAAAAGGAATACGCCGTTTACGGAAACGATGGTGAGGATCCCCAGGATCACAAAGCGGTACTGGGAGCGGTATTCCTGGGGAATTCTGCACATTTTTCGCACCATAAGAACCACAACCGTCGTCACAAGCATATAGGTAAACGCCAGATGCAGGTAGTAAAGCGGCTTCATCTGATAGCTGTACATCGCGATCACAGTATTTCTCGGGACATAATGAATCGCGATCTCGTAAAAGGGATTGATGGAAAAAATCAGAATTTCAAACAGTGTATACAGGCAGCAGAACTTTATGAACGCTTTTCCGACAGGTGTGAATTTCCCTTTGGTGAAATAAACGGTAAAGCCCAGAAGACAAATGAGCATCACGTCGATTGTGGAAAAATAAATGCTGGACATGATGGACATGCAGAGATAACCGCTGTTGAGAATACTGACCAGGTAGCTGACATCCACAACGGCAGCGCCCAAACAGGCTGCCCCCAGAAACTGCCCGGCAGGCGTTTTCTTTTGCAAGGCTTTCACGGCCAGAAAAATATCCGCTCCGGCGATCAGGATGGAAAGGATCTTGTAGAATTCCAGGAACATCTCGCTCATACAGGTCATCCCTTTCTCTTCGGCAATCATTTCCCGCAAAGGACGCGTTTGGCCGAAAAGATATATTGTATCATGCATATCGGCTGCACTCAGCAAAACGACAAATTGGAATTTGTAGGGCAGTTAAGGCACGCGGGTGGATAGACGCCTTGCCC
>CAZVDH010000104.1:0-6788 GCA_964625595.1 uncultured Oscillospiraceae bacterium
TTGTCAACTGTCAATTGTCAATTGTCAATTCGGCGAAGCCGACAAATTCCAATTTACAGCACTACAGAACGATACCGAGCGGGTGGTGCTGCACGCAGTGAATCAAAATCTTAATGATTGCCGGTGGCAATCATACCTAAATTTAAAGGTTGGGAACGATTACAGACCACGCTCGTCACGACTTGGCTGTCGGCCCTGCCGACAAATTCCAATTTTTCAACTTCAGGCGCATACCCGTTTCTATGGGAGCACCCCTGCCGGAGTCTCGGCAGGGGTGCGTTTTTTGAGATTATCCCCGCAAACGCTTTTCCAGCGTCGCGGCGGAGAGGGTGGTCAGGTAAACCTTAGGCAGGCCATACTCGGCGGTGAGCAGAAAGGATTTCGGAAGATCGTTGCAGGGCACCACCTGACCCTCCGCTTCCGCTTTTTGGAGGAATTCCCGGGTGCGCTTGGAGGTAGTGGTGTTGTCCAGATCAAAAATGCCGATCACCGCGGCGCTCCGCACCGCCAGATCATCACCGATGGAAAGATACATGATTAGCCTCCTGTCGCGCCCATGGAGCAAAGCTGGGGTAACATAACAAAAAAATACATCTTGCTTTGAAAGCTGTTTCATACAACGGTGCTCGTTCCGATGCGGTACACGGCAAGGGCTCCCCTGTGTAAGGGGAGCTGTCACCAGTTCTCAAACTGGTGACTGAGGGGCTGTAATAGCGGACTTCCGAATGTTCCCCTCGTCAGAACCGGAAAAATCTACTGCACAATCCCTCAGGCCCTCCGGGCCAGCTCCCTTTACACAAGGGAGCCTTTGCCGCGTCCACCCGTATACTTTGGATCGATACCGGGCGGGGAATTGTCAATTTTCCATTGTCAATTGTCCATTCTAAAGAAACTTCCGGCTTTCCGCCACAGCCAGCTCGTCGCAGCGGTTGTTCTTTTCGTTCTGGGCGTGTCCCTTGACCCAGTGGCAGGTGACCTTATGGAGTTTACATAATTCCAGCAGAGTCTCCCAAAGATCCGGATTCAGAGCCGGGGATTTATCGGACTTGACCCATCCCCTTTTCTGCCAGCCCACGGCCCAGCCCTTTTCCAGGGCATCCACCACATACTTGGAGTCCGAGTACAGCTCCACATTGCAGGGCTCTTTCAGCGCCCGCAGGCCCTCAATCACGGCGGTGAGCTCCATGCGGTTGTTGGTGGTTTTCGCCTCCCCGCCGGAAAGCTCCTTTTGCACCCCGTTAAACTCCAGAATGGCCCCCCAGCCCCCGGGGCCGGGGTTTCCGGAGCAGGCCCCGTCGGTATACAGGGTCACGGTTTTCATGCTTCCGTTTCCTCGTTTTCCACCCGCTCCAGGGCCACCACCTGGCTGCCCTCCTCGATGCGCATGACAATGACGCCCTGGACGCTGCGCTTGTAGACATTGATGGAGGACGCGGGCACCCGGATGATGACGCCGCCGTTTTCAATGAGCATCACATCGTCGGTCTCCCCCACCACGCAGCACCCGGCAACAAGGCCGGTCTTGGGAGTGATATTGTAGTTTTTCAGGCCCTTGCCGCCCCGGCTCTGGGGGATTTTCTCTCCATCCGGGCCAAGACGCAGGTACTCGGGAAGCTCGGTGCGCTTGCCGTAGCCGTTCTGGGTGACGGTGAGCAGGGTCTTCCCCTCCTCTGCCCGCTGGGCGCCCACCACATAGTCTCCCGCGTCCAGCAAAATACCTCTGACACCCGCGGCCTCCCGTCCGGTGCAGCGGATGTCCGTCTCGTTAAAGCAGATGGCCATACCCTGGGCTGTGGCAAGGAGGATATTGTCATTGCCGTTTGTGCGCATCACGTTCACCAGCACGTCGTCCTCGTCCAGGGTGATTGCCCGGATGCCGCCCTTGCGGTTGGTTTTCAGGCTGATAAAGGGCAGGCGCTTCACGGTTCCCTTTCTTGTCGCCATGACCAGGAACTCGTTTTCGTCAAATTCTCTCGTAACCACCATGGCGGTGACGGTCTCTCCGGCGTCCAGGGGCAGCACGTTCACAATGGCGGTGCCCCGGGCGGTGCGGCCCGCCTCGGGAATCTGGTAGCCCTTGCGGTGATGGACACGGCCCCGGTCGGTAAAGAACAGGATATGGTCATGGGTGGAGGCGATATTCAGGGACTTTACATAATCTTCCTCTTTCAGGTTCTGGGCGCTGATGCCCCGGCCGCCCCGGCTCTGGGTGCGGTAGGTGTCCACGGGCATCCGCTTGATATAGCCGTGATTACTCAGGGTAAAGGCGCAGGTCTCCTCCTCGATGAGGTCCTCCACATCGATTTCGTCTTCCACGTCCTGAATGGTGGTCTTCCGCTTGTCGCCGAACTTGTCCCGCAGGTCGATCAGCTCCTGCCGCAGGACACCGCGAAGCTTGCTTTCATCCGCCAAAAGCTCCTGGTAGTAGGCGATCTTTCCCTCCAGCTCCTTGTACTCCGCTTCCAGCTTCTCCCGGTTCAGGCCCTGCAGGGAAATGAGCCGCATATCGCAGATGGCCTGGGCCTGAACATCGTCCAGACCGAAGCGGTTCATCAGGTTCTCCTTGGCGTTGTCGTAGGAGGAGCGGATGATGTGAATGACCTCGTCAATATTGTCCTGGGCAATGAGCAGGCCCTCGAGTAAATGGGCACGCTCCTGGGCCTTGCGCAGGTCGTACTGGGTTCTCCGGGTCAGCACCTCCATCTGGTAGCGCAGGTACTCGTCCAGAATCTGCCGCAGGGACAGAATCTTGGGCTGCTTCTGGTTGTCCACCAGCGCCAGCATGATGACGGAGAAATTGGACTGCAGGGCGGTCTGATGGAAGAGGTTATTGAGCACCACCTGGCCGTTTGCGTCCTTTTTCAGTTCGATGACGATGCGCATACCGTTCCGGTCCGTCTCGTCCCGCAGGTCGGAGATGCCGTCCAGGCGCTTGTCCTTGACCTGCTCGGCGATATTTTTAATCAGCTGCCGCTTGTTCACCTGGTAGGGAAGCTCGGTGACGATGATCCGGGTACGGCCATTATTAAATTCCTCAAACTCGGTTTTCGCCCGAACCACTACCCTGCCCCGGCCCGTCGCGTAGGCGGCGCGGATGCCGCTGCGGCCCATGATAATGCCGCCGGTGGGAAAATCCGGGCCGGTGATGTGCTCCATCAGGTCCGGCAGGGTGCACTCCGGGTCGTCCAGCACGCAGACGCAGGCGTTGATGACCTCCGTCAGGTTGTGGGGCGGGATGTTGGTGGCCATGCCCACGGCGATGCCGGAGGAACCGTTGACCAGCAGGTTTGGAAACCGGCTGGGGAGCACGCGCGGCTCTTTCCGGCTTTCGTCAAAGTTGGGGTCCCAGTCCACGGTGTCCTTGTCAATGTCCCGGAGCATTTCGTTGGAGATTTTACTCAGTCTTGCTTCGGTGTAACGGTAAGCCGCCGGGGGGTCGCCGTCCACGGAGCCGAAGTTGCCGTGGCCGTCCACCAGCATATAGCGCATGGAGAAATCCTGGGCAAGACGGACCATGGCATCGTAGACAGAGCTGTCGCCATGGGGGTGATACTTACCCAGCACATCGCCCACGCAGGTGGCGGACTTTTTAAAGGGCTTGTCGGAGGTCAGGCCGCTTTCGTACATGGTGTACAGGATCCGGCGGTGAACGGGCTTCAATCCGTCCCGCACATCCGGCAGGGCCCTGCCCACAATGACGGACATGGCGTATTCAATGTAGGACCGCTCCATTTCCTCCACCAGGTGGGATTCGGTAATCACCTGATCCGGAAAGGCGATGTCCTCCGGTTTGTAGCTGCGATTATGTGCCATACAGCACCTCCATATTGGTTAGATATGAGATACGAGATATAAGATATGAGATAAGGTGCCGCTTCGCGGGCAATCAATACTGTAGGGAATGCATTTATGCATTCCTCACCTGACCGTCTTCATTGGCGGAATGCATAAATGCATTCCCTACGGCAGAAACAGGAGATTCCATGTTCCGAATTTCCGGTCATTGCGATAAAGTAGCGCACACTGGTTTGGAATGACACCTTACTTGTTTTGTGGCCTGCTGTACGGACTCCCCCCGCCACCAGTGTGCGCACTGGTGGCACCCCCCTCATAAATGCGGGGGGCAAGGACGCGTACCGCATCGGGCCGCGCGCCACAGAACGATACCGAGTGGGGCAGGGAAAGAACGATCACACAAATCTTGCGCACGACTTTAAATATCGATATTCACCGCGTATCTTGCGTTCCGCTCGATCCAGTCTTTTCTCGGCTCCACCTGCTCGCCCATGAGGATGGTGAAGATCTCGTCGGCCCGGGCGGCGTCGTCCAGGGTGATCCGGCGCAGGCTCCGCTTCTCCGGGTCCATGGTGGTCTCCCACAGCTCGTGGGGGTCCATTTCGCCCAGGCCCTTGTACCGGGCAATGTCCACCTTGGCGTTGGGGTTGTCGGAGCGGAGCTGGGCGGAGACCTGGTCCCGCTGTTCGTCGGAGTAGGCAACCTTTACGGTCTTGCCCCGGGTGAGCTTGTACAGGGGCGGCACGGCGGAGTAGACATAACCCTGCTCAATGAGGGGCCGCATGTACCGGAAGAAGAAAGTCAGCAGCAGCGTCCGGATATGGGCGCCGTCCACATCGGCATCGGCCATGATGATGACCTTGTGATAGCGAAGCTTACCCAGGTCAAACTCCTCCCCGATGCCCGCCCCCAGGGCCACGATCAGAGGATACAGCTTATCGTTTCCGTAAATCTTGTCCGCCCGGGCCTTTTCCACGTTCAGCATTTTGCCCCACATGGCGAGGATGGCCTGGAACCGGGAGTCCCGGCCCTGGATGGCGGAGCCTGCCGCGGAGTCGCCCTCCACGATGTAGATTTCGCACAGGCTGGGGTCCCGCTCGTTGCAGTCCTGGAGCTTGTCCGGCATCTGGCCGGATTCCAGGCCGGTCTTCCGGCGGATGGAGTCCCGGGCTTTCCGAGCGGCCTCCCGGGCACGGTTGGCTGTCAACGCCTTATCCAGGATGATCTTCGCCGTGGCGGGGTGCTCTTCAAAGTAGGTGGTGAGCTGGTCGTTTACCACCTGGTCAACCAATGTCCTAATATAGGCGTTACCCAGCTTGGCCTTGGTCTGGCCCTCGAACTGGGCATCCGTCAGCTTCACGGAAATGATGGCGGTGATGCCCTCCCGGCAGTCGTCGCCTGTGACCTTGTCGTCGCCCTTGATGATGCCGTTTTTCACGCCGTAGGCATTGAGAACCCTTGTCAGAGCCGTCTTGAAGCCCGTCTCGTGCATACCGCCCTCGGGAGTGCGGACATCGTTGGCAAAGGACATGAGGAATTCATTGTACCCGTCGTTATACTGCACCGCGATTTCCGCGCTGGCGTCCCCACGGGTTCCTTTCATATAGATGATGTCCTGGTGGATGGGGGTCTTGTTCCGGTTGGCCCAGGCGGCAAACTCCCGGATGCCGCCCTCGAAGCACATCACGTCCCGGCGCTTTTCTTCCTCCCGGTCGTCGGTGATGGTGATGGAAAGCCCCGCGTTCAGGAAGGCTTCCTCCCGCATCCGCTCGTGGAGGATTTCGTAGTCATAGTGGAGGGTGTCGAACATCTCCGGGTCGGGCTGGAAAGTGACCTCGGTGCCGGTTTTGTCGGTCTTTCCCACCACCCGCATTTCCTGGGTGATGGCCCCCCGGCTGAATTTCATTTCATAGATCTGCCCGTTCTTGTGGACCCGGACCCGGAGCCACTCCGACAGGGCGTTGACGACAGACGCGCCCACGCCGTGGAGGCCGCCGGAGACCTTGTAGCCCCCGCCGCCGAACTTGCCGCCGGCGTGGAGCACCGTGTACACAACCTCCAAAGCGGGCCGCCCGGTCTGGGGCTGAATGTCCACGGGGATGCCCCGGCCGTCGTCGGTGACGGTGATGGAGTCGCCGGGGTTGATGGTCACGGTGATATGCTTGCAGTAGCCCGCCAGGGCCTCGTCAATGGCGTTGTCCACGATCTCGTAGACCAGATGGTGCAGGCCGGAAGAAGAGGTGGAGCCGATATACATACCGGGGCGCTTGCGCACCGCCTCCAGGCCTTCCAGCACCTGGATCTGCTCCGCGCCGTATTCCTGGGTTACCTTGGTTTCATCAGACATAGTTGTCCTCCTGGTGCGTACAATTAATATTCGTGTCATTGCGAGCCAGTGCGCACACTGGCGTGGCAATCTCCTTGATAGAAGTATAACTTTTCAATAACAGACAGCCATATTAGAAAAACAATGTAAAAGGGACGGCCTGTATGACGAAAGGCTTTCTGAAATTCGATGGAGATTTCCCACACCAGTGTGCGCTACTTTCTCGGAATGACAGTATTGTTCAAGCCCTGTCTTCCCCTACAAATTCCATTTTATTATTCAATGACTGCTTTATTTCATAATTTCCTCATATAAATCCAGCCAATCCGGGTTTCTACTCTCAACTAACCTATTCTTTCTTTTTCTGTTCCAACTTTTAATTTGTTTTTCCCGTTCAATCGCAGTAACGGGATCAGAAGCATCCTCATAATAAACAAGTCTTGTTACGTTATATCTTGCTGTAAAACTGTTTTTATCCATATGTTGCCTATGCTCGTACATTCTTCTTACCAGATCATTGGTTACTCCCGTATAGATCACATTTCTGTTATCATTTATCAAAATATAAATATAGTAATTCATATTTAGGCTATCGGCTTTCGTATGCACACTGACAAATTGGAATTTAGGTTATCGGCTTAAAACAGCAAATAGGAAACCTGTGATT
>CAZVDH010000105.1:0-6743 GCA_964625595.1 uncultured Oscillospiraceae bacterium
AAGACCGTGGCTGCCATGGACTGCCTGGTTCCCGGCATCGGCGAGATCATCGGCGGCTCCCAGCGTGAGGACAACTACGATCTGCTGAAGAGCCGGATCGAGGAACTGGGCATGCGGGCTGAGGACTACGACTTCTATATGGATCTGCGCAAGTATGGCTCCGCCCGTCACGCCGGTTTCGGCCTAGGCTTCGAGCGCTGCGTCATGTACCTCACCGGCATGAGCAACATCCGGGATGTGCTTCCTTTCCCCCGTACCGTGGGCAACTGCGAAATATAACCTCAAAAACAGCGGACCGGCTTTGCCGGTCCGCTGCTTTTATGTAATTTGGGTTTTCTCTGTGGATAAGCTGTTCGGTCACTTCTTGGGCCGCTTGCGGCAGAGGTATTCGTCCAGCTTCTGCTTCATATTCTCGGGGATCTCCCGGGATACCGGGCAGTGGGCGGCATTGGCCATCCGGTCCGAAAAAGCGATCAGGAAGTCAATATCCTCCGCCATCTGCTCCCCGCTCATAACCGCCAAGGTGTCGTAACTGTTATGTATGGTCGCGGTGTTGTGGGGCGCTATCCGGGCAAAGGATACCGCGGGAACGCCGCGGTCGGCAAATGGGGTGGAATCGCTGGAATAGACATCCTGCCTTCCCTCAATGCCCATCCCCTGCTCAGCGGCAAAGTAATCCAAATAATGGCAGAGCTTTTCCTCTGTCGTGGCGCAGTAGATGAACTTGCCCATGATGCAGCCGATCATATCCAGGTTGATGTTCAGGACCACGTCTTTCAGCTCTTCGTTGTGGGCCTCACAGTAGGCCTTGGAGCCGAGCAGGCCCCGTTCCTCACTGCCGCACCAGACAAACCGCAGACTGTAGCTGTGGGGGTGGGTGGTGAAATACTCCGCGATCCCCAGAAGTCCCACAGAGCCGGACATGTTGTCGTAGGCACCCTGGGAAAGGGAGGTGGAGTCATAGTGGGCGGTAAAGACGATGTACTCTTTCCTCTGCCCGGGCATATCCAGGACAACGTTGTGGCTTTCGCCCTGATATTCCCGCTGCTGCAGTGTGATCTTCGCTGTTTTTGCCCCCCGGTTCACAAGGTCAACCGCAGCCTTGGCATTGATATTCACACCGGGGATCTTGTTTCCCTTGTGAACGTAGCTCCGCAGTTCCCGCTGGTCAATATCAAAGTCCGCATAGTTGACATTGCCGTCATAGGTAATAAAGCCCACCGCGCCGTTTTCCAGCAGATCCTGGTAGAGCCAGTAGCCCATGTAGCCGTCCACCAAAACGATCTTGTCCCGGCACTGACTGAGAGACCAGGGATCCCGTGCCCGCAGGTAATAGAGGGGCGCTTCCACAGTGCCGCTGCCCGCGTTCCGGTAGCCCTTGCAGGTGACCGCTTCTCCGTCCACCCACAGTCCGTCCGCTTCCATATCCGCCATATCCACGCTGAATGCTTCCAGGCTTGCTTCCAGGCCCATATCGGCCACCCGCCGCCGGATATACTCCGCCGTGTCCAGTTCCTCCTGAGTTCCGCCCATGCGGACATAGGCTGTGTCATGGAAAATCTGCATAATCTGATCCGGTTTCATGAAGAATCCTCCTGTATTACTGTTTCTGTTCTCTAATGATACTCCTTTTCGCCCGGAAATGCAACTATGAATGATTCAACCGCTGATAGAATTCCCGATTCAAGCACCGCTTGATTGACGAATACGCCCTGTGTGTGGTATTCTGTTGGCACACGACAGGACCTGCCCGTAAAAAATGAAAGGAAGAATTCCAAAATGTTTGACATGAACCGTATCGGAAAGGCTATCCGCACAGCGCGGATCGGCAAGAACATGACGCAAATGGATCTGGCGGATCAGATGGGTGTCAGCTATCAGGCGGTAAGCAACTGGGAGCGGGGAAACTCCATGCCGGATATTGCCAAGCTGGAGACGCTGAGCCAGATCCTGGACCTGGACATTCATCTGCTCCTCGGCGGCCAGTCCCAGGCCTCTATGGCCGTTGAAAAGATACTGACAGAGCCGGAAGCAGCCCTCTCCGTGGAGGAACTGGCCGAGGTGGCGCCCATCCTCCCCCCTGCCCAGGTCCACGCCGAGACGAAAAAGTCAACCCAGAACAGCGAAGCAAAGACAGCCCTCAAGGACATCATCCCTCTGCTTCCCTTTCTGGATGAGGACATGACCGACGAGATCATCGGAAACATCCACTATAACAGCCTGACAGAGCTTGCCTGCGCCGCGCCTTTTCTCAGTGAAAGTCAGCTGGATGCTCTGGTCTCCAGGGCGGACACCAGCGACTGGGAAGGCATTCTGGCCCTCGCGCCTTTTTTAAGTGATGACACCCTGGACGGCCTGGCAGAGCGCTGCATGGAGGAAGTGGATGAACACAAGCTTACCCAGCTTGCTCCTTTCCTCAGCGATCAGACGCTGTCCAAAATGGCACAAAAAATCGAAGACATTGACCTGCACGCCCTTGTAAGACTGGCGCCCTTTCTGGAAGATGAAACACTGGACGAGATCGTGAACCGCGAACTGGACAAGGGTTGCAGTATAAAGGATCTCACGCCCCTGTATCCGTTCTTGAGCAGCGAAACCATGCGCAGGCTCATGCAGCATTTCCTCCGTACCGGAGATATAGAGGGAATGAAAGACGCGGCAACCTTTCTATGATCCGGTAAGCAAAGAAAGATAATATTGTATAACCGCTTTTACCCGGCGGATTCCTCCCGCTGACAGCAAAACACGGTACGGTTTTCTGGAAACCGTACCGTGTTTTCTGGTATTAAAGGGCCTTGAGCACTTCCAGCAGGAAGCGCCAGGTGCGCTCCGTGGAGGCGATCTCCAGCTTTTCCCGGCTGGTGTGAATATCGTGCATCTGGGGTCCGATGGACACGCAGTCAAGGCCGGGGATCTTCTGGCCCAGAAGACCGCATTCCAGGCCCGCGTGGATGGCCAGCACCTCGGGTTCTTTCCCGAACATCTGGCGGTATATCCGGACCATGGTGTCCCGGAGCTGGGAGTCTTTCCGGTACTCCCAGGCGGGGTACTCTCCCATCTGGGAGTAGCTTCCGCCGTAAAACGCAGCCAGCTCGCGGAGCTTATCCAGCAGTGCATGCTTCTCCTGGTTCACGCTGCTGCGGACGGAGAAAGTGGCGGTAAACCGCTCTCCCAGCTTGGCAATGCCCAGATTCAGGCTGGTCTGCACGAGACCCGGAATGTCGGCGGAATAGGCCTGCACCCCGTTGGGCGCCGCGCAGAGCAGAGCAACGACCTTGGCGGTATCCTCGGTAGAAAGGCCGTTGCCGCCCAGAGCGTCAACATCAAAGGCCTGCACCGTGGCTTCCGGCTCATCGTATTTCTCCCGGATCTCCGCCTGGAGGGCAGCTGCCACTTCATTGATCCGTTCCAGATGGATGCCCATGGCAACCGCCGTAGCCTGACAGGACCTGGGAATGGCATTGTCCTTGGAGCCTCCGGAAAACGAGGTCAGGCACAGGGGCATCAGCTTCTGGATTCTTCCCAGGAACTCGCCCATTACCTTGTTGGCGTTGGCCCGGTTCTTATGGATCTCCGCGCCGGAATGACCGCCCTGCAGGCCGTCCACAGCCAGACGGATACAAGGGCCATATACCGCATGGCGGTTATTGGGCAAAGAGAGGACCGCAGTGGCGCCCCCCGCGCAGGACACCGTGAAGATTCCCTCTTCCTCAGAGTCCAGGTTGATCATCCGGCGGCCTTTCAGCATGCTCAGGTCGATTTCCGCGGCACCCAGCATACCAATTTCCTCATCCACGGTGATGATGACCTCCAGCGGAGGATGGGGTATGGTCTTATCCATCAGCAGCGCCATGGCATAAGCCACGGCAATACCGTCGTCGCCGCCCAGGGTGGTGCCCTTTGCATAGACGCAGGTATCGTCATGGGTCACATCCAGCCCCTCGGAAGTCATGTCCAGGGAACAGCCCGGGTCTTTCTCGCACACCATATCCATATGACCCTGAAGGATCACCGGCGCGTGGTTTTCCATGCCGCAGGTTCCCTCCCCAAAGAGGATCACATTGTTCAGATCGTCCTGGATGCACCGGATCCCCTGCTCCCGGGCAAAGGCTACCAAATAGTCACTGATGGCCTTGGTGTTTCGGGACCCGTGGGGGATGGCGCAGAGCTTTTCAAAGCAGGCAAACACTTCCTGCGGCTCAATACCCGCCAATTTCTGTGCTTCCATATCATTTCCGCTCCTTTACAATCAGAGTCTGGTTCTGTTTATCGGAAGCTATACGCCTCCGTGGGAATAGGTATGAAAACGTTTCCAATTTCTTCCCGTAGGCTATTCTATCACAAACAGGACAAAAAGTCATCAGGCAAAATAACAAAGACCACAGGACAAAATCCTGTGGTCGTATGTTCATTTTTTCCGGAGGCGCTTACACCAGGCTCAGAATCAGGGTCAGCAGAATCCAGCCAATGGCGATCCACTTGGTGGAAGTAGCCAGAATATGATCCAGGCTGCCGTTCTTATTCTTGCTCAGATAAGAGTCGGAGGAACCGGACAGCGCACCGGACAGGCCAGCCTCCTTGCCGGACTGCAGCAGCACCACAACGATCAGTGCCAAGCTGGCGATGGCCTCCAGCACGATCAGAATCGTCTTAACAACACCCATGTAACTAACCTCCTTTGTGAAGGATTCTCGCAATGTGCCAAAAAGCACAAAATTCTCGATAGCCTGTACAGTATACCACAGGTAATCAAAAAAAGCAAGAGGAAATCGGTACTTTTTCTGATTATTCGCCGGTTCTTACTTCTGCACCCAGTTACCGGTAGCCAGGCAGTTCAGGTAGCTCTCAATAAAGGGATCCAGCGCTCCGTCCATAACGGCGTTCACATTGGAGGTCTCACAGCCGGTGCGGGTGTCCTTTACCAGGGTGTAGGGCATAAATACATAGTTTCGGATCTGGCTGCCCCATTCGATCTTCTGCTGCACACCCTTGATGTCGGAGATCTTGTCCAGGTGCTCCCGCTCCTTGATCTCCACCAGCTTGCTGCGCAGCATACGCAGGCAGGTCTCCTTGTTCTGGAACTGACTCCGCTCGGTCTGGCAGGACACCACAATGCCCGTAGCCTTGTGGATCAGCCGGACGGCAGAGGAAGTCTTGTTGATGTGCTGGCCGCCGGCGCCGGAGGAACGGTATACCTGCATCTCGTAGTCCTCAGGCTTGATTTCCACATCCTGGCTGTCGTCGGCAATATCGGGAATAACCTCCACGGCAGAGAAAGAGGTCTGCCGCCGGGCGTTGGCATCAAAGGGAGAGATCCGCACCAGCCGGTGGACGCCGTTTTCCCCTTTCAGGAAGCCGTAGGCATTCTCACCCTCAATCATAATATCGGCGGATTTCAGGCCCGCCTCGTCCCCTTCCAGATAGTCCAGGATCTTGTAGGTGAAGCCGTGGGCCTCCGCCCAGCGGGTATACATCCGGTAGAGCATCTGGCACCAGTCCTGTGCTTCCGTTCCGCCCGCACCGGCGTGGAAGCTCATCAGGGCATTGTTTTTGTCATAGTGCCCGGTGAGCAGGGTCTCCAGGCGGCAGACCTCCATCTCCTCCTCCAGCTTGGCAAAGCCCTCTTTCAGCTCCTCCAGCATGGAGTCGTCGTCCTCTTCCTCCGCCATCTGGCAGATGGTGGTAAGGTCATCCCAGGCATTTACCATCTTTTTGTAGCGCTCCAGCTTGGATTCCAGCTGGCGGGTTTTCACGGTGATCTTCTGGCTTCTCTCCGGGTCGTCCCAGAAACCGGGCGCTTCCTGCATGGCGTGAAGCCGCTCCAGCTCATTCTTCGCCCCCTCCAGATTGAGGGAATCCGCCAGGCCGTCCAGAGCCGGACGGCAGTCGTTAAGCTTCTGCTTATAGGTATCAAAGGCAATATTCATAGTGCATACTCTCATTTCTATAAAATAGCGCAGTTACAAGTATTATAGCGGAAACGCCGGCATATGTAAAGGGGAAAAATAGGAAAATCCGTTTTAAAAAAACGGAGGATAAAGTGCCATGAGCCGTAGGTGCGTCTTGCGTTGGAATGTACCTATCCGGCACAAAAGGGCTCCCCAATATGGGCAGTTTTTTGGCGGTCACGCATAAAGCATGACCGCCTGTTTGTAGCTAATTCAGCGAGATGGAAAATGCATTCTTCCCATAAAAAACGGGGCATGTAAATTGACCCCGAAAAAAAGAAAGTCAAGAAATGCCTTGACCGCATTCCGCTCATCCTGCATTGGGAGAGCATGTGATAAAAATATCCGCCGCTGCGGTCGGGCATTTCTGCATGGTTTTCTTTTATCGCTCGCTTGGTCCGCCGTCTTCCTGATCGAAGATGAGGTCATCCAGGTCGCCCCAGGGATCCGTACAGTCTGGCATTGTCTTCGCTCCTTTCGAAAAAACTCCAGGCCAGTATATGATACCTGCCGCAAAAAACGTGCCGGATTTTCTGTACCGATATTATTTTTTTGTGACAGCGATATTCCTGTTTGGTTAAGCGCCTTTTTCCCAAATTCTCTGTTGGAATACCCTCTTCTTTTTCCGTGAAAAAAACTCCCGATTTTCCTTGACAGGACGGCATATTCCGGGTAAAATAAGTAAGCGTTCCCGTAGGGTAACCTTTATATGCCCCCGTAGCTCACCTGGATAGAGCGTGCGCCTCCTAAGGTTACGTTACAACGGCCACCGGAGAAAAATTGAATAAGGGATTG
>CAZVDH010000106.1:0-6708 GCA_964625595.1 uncultured Oscillospiraceae bacterium
GAACTGTAAACCATGTGGTTGCACATTCTGTAAACTATGTTACTGCACTAAACAGAACTCCCCCCGGCACCAGTCTGCGGACTGGTGCCACCCCCCTCACAAGTGCGGGGGGCAAGGACGCGTACCGCGTTAGCTCGCGCACTACAGAACGATACCGAGCGGGTGGTGCTGCACGCAGTGAATCAAAATCTTAATGATTGCCGGTGGCAATCATACCGAAATTAAAAGGCAGGGAACGAAAACAGACCACGTTTGTCACGACTTGGCCGCCCACCCTGCGGGCAAATTCCAATTTCACAATCAGCTTACGAAAACCGATAATCTGTTTTGGGTTTTGTTTTTCATAAAGGAAGCTGGGGAAGCTCTGCACGAATTGCGAAATTGCTTTCCTTTATTGCGGCGGCGGGCAAGAATGGCTGGAAGAGATATGGTCACATAAATCCTGGAAAATGTGGTCATTATCAACAAAATGACGCTTCAAATATTAGTAAATAACACCTTTAAATAAAGGAAATTACTTTCGCAAACTTCCGTTGACGGTGCAAAATACGGGTGCTATATTGGGCTCAGCGATAAAAAACAGGAGGGAAAATCTATGAAAAAGACAATCGCTGCACTCATTGCTGTCATGCTTATGGTATCTTGCTTGTCTTTGACGGCTTTCGCTGCTGAAGACGCGGAAATGGTTCCCGTTGTGGTCAAGGTTCCGGAGGGGTGGGATGCGCCTCACGTTTGGGCCTGGGCAGATGACGGTACCAACGCTTTCGCTGCCTGGCCCGGTGAGGAGATGGAGGCTCTGGCCGAGGGCTGGTACTACGTCTATGTACCTGGTTTTGTTCAGAACATCATCGTCAACGCCAACCAGGGCACCGACGCCGGGGTACAGACCGACGGCATTGTCGTGGAAGCCGGTAAGGAGGTCTGGATCACCGTCGCGGAGGATAAGACCGCTGCCGTTTCCTACGAGGCGCAGCTGCGGGGCGAGATTCCCGCATATGTGGAGAAGTTCGTGGTTCACGCCTATGTGCCCCTGTCCTGGAAGACTGTGAATATGTGGGCCTGGTCCGCCCCCGACGGCACCAACGCTTTCGAAAGCTGGCCCGGTCAGGCCATGACCGAGGGAGAGGACGGCTGGTTCACCGGCAAGGCGCCCACCTGGATCAACTCCCTGATCGTAAACGGCAATGAGGGCACCGTTCAGACCGCGGATATCTCCGTTGAGGGCAAAGAACTGTGGCTCACGGTTTACGAGGATCTGACCTACGACCTGAGCTATGAGGACCCCAATAAGGCTGTGGACGACATCACGGTCCATGCACAGGTTCCCGCCGACTGGGCAGATCCCTGCTGCTGGGCCTGGTCCGCCCCCGACGGCACCAACGCGTTTACCGCCTGGCCAGGCGAAGCGCTGACCATGGAGGGCGACTGGTACACCATCCAGGTTCCCGGCTGGATCAACTCCGTGATCATCAACGGCAACGCAGGCAGCGTCCAGACCACCGATCTGTCGGTGGAGGCCGGAAAGGACATCTGGATCGTTGTCACGGATCCGGAGAATGCTGCTGTTACTTACGAGGAGCCTGCGGCTCCCGCGGTTCCTGAGGAAACGGAAGCGCCTGTGACCGAAGTACCCGCAACGGAAGCTCCGTCGGAGCAGCCCGCGGAAAAAGGCGGCAGCAATACCGGCGTGATCATCGGCGTTGCGGCGGCAGCGGCAGTGATCGGCGGCGCGGCAGTTGCCCTCAAGAAGAAAAAGAAGTAATATATACGCGTATACTTGGATAGGAACAAATTGTCCGTCAAGCGGGTGCACGGTTACCGTGTGCCCGCTTGACGCAAAAGGAGGTCCCCTATGAAACGGTTACTTTCTGCTTTCCTGTGCGTCTGCCTGCTGCTGTGTCTGACAGCCTGCGGTGAGAAAGCGTTGGATCCCGCCGAGGCTAACAGGCTTGTGATCTGGCACGACAAGGAAGATGCTGTTGCCGCGGCGCTGGAAGATTATCTTGCGGCTGCTGTTCCGGAGCTTCAGATTGTTTTTGAAAAGAAAACCAGTCTGACGGATTCCCTGAAGCTGGTGGGCAATGACCCCAGCGCAGCCCCGGATCTTTTTATCTTTGCCCATGACAAAATCGGCGTATTTGCGGAAATGGGTATTCTCGCGCCCATAGAGCCGCTGTTGGAGGAAAAATCCCTGGTCAACTTCCTGCCAATGACGCTTGACGCGGCGACCTATAAGGACACCTTGTATCAGCTTCCGTTATACTTTGAGACGCTGCTTTTCATGTACAACCGCCGCTATATGCAGGACGAGGAAGTGCCCGCAACTACCGATGCGCTGCTTTCCTACATGGAAAATAATACAGGCCGGGGGCGTTTCGGTTTTGTGGAACAGCACAGCACCGCCTATTATTCCGCCGCCTGGATTCACGGCTTCGGCGGTTCCATCATTGACGATACCGGTGTTCCGTTCCCGAACCCCCAGGCGGTCAAGGATGCCCTCAATTACCACGCCCAATTCGTAGCGCTGATGCCCGGCGAGACGGAATACAACACCGTGAACACATTGTTCCTGGAGGGCAAGGCAGACGCTACCATCGGCGGACCCTGGATGGTTCCCTCCGCGAGAGCCGCCCAGATCGATCTGGGCATTGCGCCGATGCCCACGGTGGATGCCACCGGCAAGGCTCTGGCACCGTACTCCGGTGTGCAGGGCATCCATGTCCTGAAATTTGCCTCGGAAGGAAAGACGGATGCGGTCAGGAAGCTCCTTTCCGCCCTGACCGATCCTGACATCGGCATCGATCTGGCGCTGGCCAGCGGCTGCGCGCCTGCCAACGCGCTGAGCTATGAAGACGCGCGCGTCGCAGAGGATGAACTGGTACAGTCCATGCGCGCCACCGCCGAGATCGCGGTTCCCATGCCCAACATCCCGGAAATGGATGTGATGTGGACGGTGGTGGGAAATCTTCTGACGGATGTGAACCTGTCCGGCAAGGGCGTTGACGAAAGCTTTACTGCCGCCCTGGCACAGGCAAATCAGCTGATCGGCGCTATGAAGTAATTTGGAGGCACCGCCTATGAAAAACCGCAGGAAAGATACGCTGATTTCCTATGCCTGGTCCGGCCCGTCCCTGATTCTCATTGCCCTGATGGTGGTATTTCCCATTTTGTATACCGCGTACATCAGTCTGACCAACATGAATGTGTATCACTGGTTTGACTTTACCATCATCGGGCTTGATAACTACTTCCGGGCTCTGTTCGTGTTTGACTCCGGCTTCCTGTCGGCGCTGCTTGCTACGACCCTGTGGACTGTGGTAAACATGATCTTCCAGCTTGTGATCGCCTTTGTGCTGGTAAGCCTGCTGAATGTCCGGAAGCTGAAGCTGCGCAGGCTCTACAAGACGCTGCTGATGTTTCCCTGGGCCATGCCCGGGTATGTGTCCATACTGCTCTGGAAAACCGGAATGTTCAACACCCAGTTCGGGCTGTTGAACCAGTGGATGGAAAAGCTGGGGCACGAAGCGGTACGGTGGCTTTCCTCCGATGTGTCCGCCTTTATCTGCTGTACGGTGGTAAACCTGTGGCTGGCCCTGCCGTTTATGATCATGATTATGGACGGGGCCATGCAGTCCATCGACCGGAGCTACTTTGAAAGTGCCGTTCTGGACGGTGCCACATGGCTGGAGCGCACCCGGTATATCACCATACCGGCCATCACCCCAATCATCGCTCCCGCAGTCATTATCACCGTCTTTACCACGTTCAAGCAGTTTGATGTGGTTTACCTGCTGACCCAGCAGGCGGGGGCCAAGACCGGCTCCGGATTCCACACGATTTTGACCTACGCCTACGAAAACGCCTTTATTACCAACAACTACGGTTACAGCTCCGCCATTTCCATGATTATTTTCATTCTGCTGCTGGTATTCTCTGCCCGGTATCAGATGCGGGAGGAGGGCGACAGATGACGAAAAAAAGAATCCGGGAGGGGATTGCCTTAACCGCGCTGAATATCTTCTTCATCGTTCTCTGTTTCGTAACCCTGATTCCCATTCTGTACGCGCTCAGCGTATCCCTGAACGGCCAGAACAGCCTGCTCAGCTCCGATTTTTCCTTTATTCCCCATGACTTTACGCTGAGAAACTATAAGGAAGTGATCTTCGGCGAAAATATCATTATCTGGTTTCAAAACACGGTGTTTCTGGCGGTGGTGACAGTGTTTTTATCGCTGCTGTTTGCTGTACCCGCGGCTTACTGCTTCTCCCGCCGGCGGTTCCCCGGACGGAAAATGATCCTCAAATGTCTGGTGCTGCTGAACTCCTTCCCGGCGATTCTCTCCATGTTCGCGATTTACCGCCTGCTGCGGCCTATGGGACTGATCAATCACCGGGTTGGTCTGATTCTGGTCTATACCGGAACCATGGCGGTGTTCAGCCTGTGGAACACCAAGGGCTACTTTGATACCATCCCCACGGAGATCGAGGAAGCTGCCAGAATGGACGGCGCCAGCGATATTCAGGTGGTTTGGAAGATTGTCCTGCCGCTGGCAAAGCCCAGCATTATCACCACCGCCCTGCAGGTGCTCATCTATGTCTGGAATGAGTACATCTATGCCACCACCTTTATGACCGGGGAAAGCAAGTATACCCTGGCCGCAGGCCTCAACTCCCTGCAGGCAACAGAAATGACCGGTTCCTGGCCGGTATTCGCCGCCGCTTCCATCACGGTCTCCATCCCGGTGCTGATCATTTTCTTCCTGTGCCAGAAATATATGACCTCCGGTCTGACCGCGGGAGGTGTGAAAGGATGAAGCTGGACGCGGTCTTGCATATTCCCATGTCGGAGTACTGCCACGGACTGGACGAAAAAAGAATTGTCTACCGTATGCGCTCCGCAAGGGGTGATTTGAAGAAAGTGACCCTTTACTACGGCGATACGGCCTGCCGTGTGACGCCCATCCTCTTTACGCCGGTTTCTATGGAGCTGGTAGCCGGTGATCTGCTGCATGATTACTGGCAGGTGATTGTGGACAGCCCCTTTAACCGGGTTTACTACTATTTTGAGCTGGATGACGGTGGGGAAACCAAGCTGTACTATGGCGATGTCTTTACCGATCATCTGGTAGACGACCGCTCTCAGTATTTTAAGCTCCCTTTCAACCACCGGGCGGATATTGCCAGGGTGCCCGACTGGGTGCATGACGCGGTGGTCTATAACATTTTCCCGGACAGCTTCGCCACGGCCCATAAGCATATTTCTCTGGAGCCCGCCGAAATGGACTACGACGGTCAGATTGTCAAAGGCAGGCTTGGCGGAACCCTCCGGGGCATTGCGGAGAATGTGGATTATCTGAAAGACCTGGGTATCAACTGTGTCTACGTGAACCCCATCTTCGCTGCCGGGGAATACCACAAATATGATCTTCTGGACTATTTCCATGTGGATCCCTGCTTCGGCGGCGACGAAGCTTTCCGGGAGCTGGTGAACACGCTCCACGAAAACGGAATCCGGGTTATCATCGACGGGGTGTTCAACCACTGCGGCTGGTATTTCTTCGCCTTCGACGATGTGGTGAAGAAACAGGAAACATCCAGATACCGGGACTGGTTCTACCATCTGGAATTTCCGGTGCTGCGGCCTGAGACCCCGGAAACCTATCCCACCTATGCCTGCTTCGCTTACGAGCGGATGATGCCCAAGCTCAATACCGCAAACCCGGAAGTACGGGACTACTTCTGTAAGGTTGGCCGCTACTGGGTGGAAACGTTCGATATTGACGGCTGGCGGCTGGACGTTGCCAGCGAGGTGGACGACGGCTTCTGGCGGGCATTCCGGAAAGCCGTGAAAGAGGTGAAGCCCGATGCCCTGCTGATTGGAGAGGTCTGGGAGAGCGCGGGCCACTGGCTTCAGGGAGATATGTTCGATTCCTCCATGAACTACGATTTCCGGAAGCACTGCGGTCTGTTTTTCGGGGAGCAGTCCATTGACGCGGCAGATTTCGCCGGACGCATCACCAATATGCGCATGCGCTACAAGGTACAGACTGTCCCGGCCCAGCTCAATCTGCTGGACAGCCATGATGTGAGCCGGTTCCTGTCTGTCTGCGGCGGAGATATTTCCAGATACAAACTGGCTGTTCTTTTCATGATGTCTTTTGTGGGGATGCCCACGGTGTTTTATGGCGATGAGCTGGGTTTGCAGGGGGTCCGGGAGGAAGAATATCGGCAGCCAATGCCCTGGGACGGCGGCAGCGGTGTGCTGCTGGATTTCTTCAAAAAGGCGATTGTCATGCGTCGGGAGCTGGCGCCCCTGCGGCGAGGCAGCTTCCGGATGCTCCTGGCAGAGCCGGGCAGCGGACTGCTCGTGTTCCGCCGGGTCTATGCGGGGGAAGCCGTGACGGTCTGCATCAACCGGGGAGGCCCCGATGCGCCGCTTCCCTCCGCTGCTGGCGAGCTCTACTGGTCCGAGGGCCTGCGGGACGGTACTTTGTCCGCCGGGGGCTTCGCGGTGTTTACAGGCCCCGAGGCGTAAGGCTGCTTTATGAAAGTTTTCCCCGGCTCTTTCGGGCCGGGGAAAAATGTGCTATACTGTATTACAGATAAGTTAATTCAACAATTCGGTAAATTGGAATTTGGCGCGCGGTTAAAGCACGCGGGTGGTTAGACGCCTTGCCCCCCGCACTTGTGAGGGGGGTGTCCCTGCGCT
>CAZVDH010000107.1:0-6608 GCA_964625595.1 uncultured Oscillospiraceae bacterium
TGTGCGCACTGGGGCACCCCCCTCATAAATGCGGGGGGCAAGGCGTCTATCCACCTGCGTGCCTTAACTGCCCTACAAATTCCAATTTACCGATCAGCTTACGAAAGCCGATCGCCCAAACCGCCCTTTTTTAAATCGCCGCGAAGCGGCACCACATCTCATATCTTATATCTCATATCTTCTGTCGTGCTCCCCCCGTCCCTGCGCTGGCGCAGGGACACCCCCCTCACAAGTGCGGGGGGCGAGGCGTCTATCCGCCCGCGCACCTTAATTGTCCATTGTCAATTGTCAATTCCTATAAAGCGGTGCGGTGGGCTGGAAGCTCTGGGGGCGGTAGGTGACGGAGCGGATCCCGGGAGTGGGGGCGCCGTACCGGGGATTGTAGCCAAATAAGTTTACATAATTCAATAAATCCTGCCGCTCCGCCTCCATGGCTTCCATCAGCCGGGCGGCGGCCAGGGCATCGTCCTGGGCCTGGTGGGAGTTGCACACCCCAGAAAGGCCGTAGCCCTCGATGGCGTTTGCCAGCCGGTGGGGGTAGGGCCGCCGGTCCCGGTAGACCGTGAGCAGATCCAGCTTGTCCTTTCCCGCAAGGCAGGAGGCGTCCCCATGGAAAGCCAGCAGATAATAGAGAAAGGTCAGGTCAAACTGGGCGTTATAGGCCGCCAGCAGATCGCTTTCCCGGATCAACGCGGAAATTTTCGCGCAGGCATCCGCCTTGGGGATGCCCCGGGCAGCAATATCCCCGTCTGTAATCCCGGTGAGCCGGACGATCTCCGGCGGGACGGTCCGCCCCGGGGTCAGGGATATGAGGGTGTCAAAGCTCCCGGTGACGGCCATTCCATCGGGGGTCAGCTCCGCCGTCACCGAGGAAAACTGAATGATCTCGTTGGTTTTGGGATGAATCCCCGTGGTCTCCGTGTCGAAAACCAGTATTTTCGGGTATTTTTTAAATATCTCTTTCATAAATACCTATGTTCCTGTTATTGAAAGGGGCAAATCAGATTTTAATTGACAATTGACAATGAACAATTGACAATGAAGGAATCCCTTCGGGATGATTTAAAATAAAAAGAATTTGGATGAAAACAATAGGAATTATTTCAAAATCGTCCCGTAGGGACACAATAATTGTTAACTGTCAATTGTCAATTGTCAATTCGGCGGAACCGCCAAAGCCATGGCCCGCTGGATTTTGGAGCGGGGCTCTTCCCGGAGGGAAAATTCCGCCGCCAGGGCGCGGCCAAAACGCATAAGGGCTTCATCGGGGCCGGCTTTCAGCTCCGCCTCCGCCTCGGTAAAGGGGAGGGTCTTCCCGCCGCCCGTAAATTCCCCCCGGTCCAGGGCCAGCTCCACCTGTCCGCCGGACACATCCAAAAGCCGAACCCGCCGGGTAAACCGGGCGCCGCAGACCTCTTCCAGTCCCTTTTGGATCAGCGCTTCCAGCTCCGCCGGGGCGCCTAATGCCAGGAGGGCCGGGATGGCGGAGACAATATCGGCGCTTTCCGTCTCGAACTCCCCCCGGCTGCCGTCGGGCAGGCGGGTTTTCAGGGTGCAGATGGGCCGCCCGTTTTCCAGCCGGAGCCGCAGGGTCCACTTTCTTTTCCGGAATTCCCTGTCAGGAGTGTCAAAATACCGGGTATGCATGGTGATGGGGGTAAAGGGGCCGTATTTTTCTTCCATGGCATCCAGGGTTTCACTGGATGCCGCGAATTTCAGTTCCAGTTCTCTGCCCATGGGACGCTTCACACCCCCAGCCGCTTGGAAACGGCGTCATAGTTTGAGCAGTAGGTCAGCACCGTCTCCCGGGTGATCTTCTTCTCCCCATAGAGCTTCATCAGGGACGCGTCCATGGTGCACATGCCCTGGGAAGCGCCGGAGGCAATGGCGGCGTCCAGCTGGTGGGTCTTACTCTCCCGGATCAGGTTCCTTATCGCCAGGTTCATGTACATGATTTCAAAGGCGGGGATGGGGTTACCCTCCACGTCGGGAATGAGCTGCTGGCTGATGACCGCCTGGAGCACCATGGAAAGCTGCAGCCGCACCTGGCGCTGCTGCTCCGGGGGGAAGGCGTCAATGATCCGGTCGATGGTGTTGGCCGCCCCGGTGGTATGCAGGCTGGCAAAGAGCAGCTGCCCGGTCTCGGCGGCGGTCATGGCAACCTCCATGGTCTCCCTGTCCCGCATCTCTCCCAGGAGGATCACATCCGGGCTTTCCCGCAGGGCGCTGCGCAGAGCCGCCACATAGCTGGGGCAGTCGGTATGGATCTCCCGCTGGCTGACGATGCACTTGTCATGCTTGTGAATATACTCCACCGGGTCCTCCAGGGTGAGGATGTGCCCGGTGCGGGTCTGGTTGATTCTTTGGAGCATGCAGGCCAGGGTGGTGGATTTTCCCGACCCGGCAGGGCCGGTGACCAGCACGATGCCCTTTTTCAGTCCGGCGGCTTTCATGACCTCCGGGGGGATATGGTTTTCCTCGGCGGAGGGCAGGCCGAACCGAATCACCCGGACCACGGCGGCAAGACTGCCCCGCTGGCGGAACAGGTTCACCCGGAACCGGCCGATACCACTTACGGAAAAGGAAAAATCATCGTCGGTCACACTTCCCAGGCACAGCGGCTCCCGTCCGGCGATTTCGTAAATCTCCCGGGCAAAGGCCTGGGTGCGCTGGGGGGTGAGAACCCCCGTTTCGGAAAGCCGCAGCTGATTGCCCTTGATCTTAAAGGTCAGGGGCAGGCCGGCGACGGCAAAGATATCCGATGCCCCCTGCTCTATGGCAAGGCGCAGGATCTGCCGCATATCCGTATTGTTGGAATTCATTTCCATAGGTCCAAATCCTCCTCCGGCTCCCACAGGGCGGTGCAGCTCCATTCCAGAAGCGCCCCTGTGGCGGCGTCCACCCGGGCGGTCAGATGCATGGGCCCCAAGGTGATCTCGGTGCCCAGCTCCCCCCGGTCTTCCCAGGTATTTTCCGGCAGGGCCTGACTGCCTGCCAGATATCCGCTGACCTGGGCAAGCCACTGCTCCCCAAGGTTTTCACATGCGTAAAGGGCCTCCACCCGCTGCTCGTAGCTGCGGGCCGTGCGCAGGTCGCTGCCGGCCGTTACCAGGGTCAGCACCGCGAAAATGGCGGCGCAGACCACCACCACGGTAAAGAGCACCGCGATGCTCCCCACCCGAATCCGTCTATGTTCCATATTGGGCCTCCCTTCCGGGCAGGTACACCTTGACCTCCAGGGTGCAAAGAGCCTCGCCGCCCTCCGTCCCGGCGGAAATAACCGCCGTACCCAGGCCGTCTTCTGAAAGGCTCCGCGTTACCCGCACCCAATAGGCGCCCGCTTCCGTTTCCCGGAAGCTGCCCTCAAAGCGGGCTTCGCTCACTTCTTCCTCCCAGCCCAGGCCCGCCCTGCACAGCTCCGCCTGGTTCCGGCACAGCTGCACGGCGGCGTTTAAATGCTCTGCCTCCTTGGTCACTGCCGCCGCCCGGGCAAAGACACAGGCGCAGACGGCGCAGCAGGCCATGAAAAAGGCCACAAAGCAAATCACCGGCACGAGATACCCCAGCCGACTGCGTTCACCGTTCACCGCTGCCACCTCCGCACCGGGCGTAGCCCGTATTGTCCCCGGCGGTAATTTTCAGAAGCCCCGGCGCTTCCCAGGTAAAATCCAGGCTGTCCAGGTCGCACAGCACATTTCCCTCCTCCGGGAAAAAGTTCATGGTGCTGCGCCAAAGCTGGGTCCGAAGCTGGCCGCCGTATAAGTAAATGACCGTTTGCAAATCTTCTCCCTCGGAAAGCAGCAGAGCCTGACCAAAGGCCATGTCCGCAGTCCGGACCTGGGTCTCATTCCCCGCGGTCTGGCTCTGGATATAGGCCAGGGCCAGGCGCTGGTTATCGTGGCTGGCACGCCTGTCCACCGCGCCGGCATAGAGCCTTGCCCCCGCCACCACCAGCACCAGCAGGGCCAGAATCAGAATGGCGTACAGGAAAAGAAGAATCAGGGATGTTTTTTTCATGCGCCCGCCTCCCCCCGCACCAGCACCCGGACATCCGGGGGCAGATTGCTGGCAAAAGCCTCATAGGAGACGATAAAGTCCCGGTGGTTGATGACCAGGTGGTAGTGTTCTTCCAGATAGGAAAGGCTGGGCGGATACGCTCCCTCCACCGCGTAGCACTGGGCGGCGGCCCGGAGCACCGTCTCCCGGATGGAGGCGGCGCTGCCCTCCCGGATGTCCCGGGAGAACACAGGCATCAGCAATACCAGCACAAGAATCAGCGCCGCAAGTATGGCGCAATACAGCTTTTTCATAGCCAAACCTCAAACCGCGCCCAGGATGCCCAGCAGCGGAAGCATGACGGACAGCAGGGTCAGTCCCACGGACACCGTCAGAAAACCCATGAGGGCGGGCTCCACACTATCAATGAGCTTTGTGATGCTGTCTCCGGCCTCTTTTCCCAGCTGCCCGGACAGCTGCTCCAGAGCATCCGTCAGGCTGCCGCCGGTCTCCCCCACCCGGAGCATCCGGGCATAGCGGGCAGGCAGCACCCCGCCGAGAACCGGGGCAAAGCCTTCCCCCAGGGCAAGGCGCTCCGGGGCTTCGGCGAGCTTATCCCGCAGACCGTCATGGCCGCACTGGGCAAGGGATAACTCCATGGCCTCCCGGGGGTCCGTGCCGCTGGCAAGGAGGGTGGACAGGGTGTCCGTCAGCCGGGACAGGGCAAGGCGGAAGACCGCGTCCCGGGTCAGGGGCAGCTTTTCCAGGGGCCCGCGCAGGGCCTCCCGGCCCGCTTCCCGGCGCATGACGCAGGTCAGCACCAGCAGCGAAAGGGCAAGCACAGCGGAAACCACCAGGCCCACAACACCGATGATCCCCGCGGCGGAAACGTAGGAATAGGCAGAGGCATTGAGACTCCCGGTCAGGCTGTCATACACCCCCCGGAACATGGGCAGCACCCAGAAAACCAGCACGCCCAGCACCGCGCACATCATGCCGAGCAGCGCGGCGGGATAGGTCAGGGAGGTGCGGATTTTCTGCTGCATTTCCTCCTGACGGCGGTAGTAGTCGGAAAGCCGCTCCAGGCTCTCGTCCAGCCGTCCGGCCAGCTCCGCCGTACTCAGGACCCCCAGAGCGTAGTCCGGGAATACCCCGGTAAGCTCCGCACTTTCGGCGAAGGCTTTTCCCGCTTCCAGATAGCCCGCGATTTCCCCGGCGGCCCGGGCGGTTTCGTCCGCCCCGTCCTGGGCAAGGGCGGCGCAAATATCTTCCAGGGAGCAGCCGCTGTGGAGCATGGCGGCGGTCTGGGCGCAGAAATCACACAGCTGCATGGCGGTGAGCTTCTCTTTCTTCTCCTGGGTGGGCGTTATTGTCTGCATAGCCGGTCCCTCCTTAATAGGTGTAGCGGGTGGTGTACAGGGAGTCGTCGGTCAGCGACTTGGCATCCACCCCGGCGGCGGCAAAGGTGATGTCCACCCGCTGCCAGATGTTGGGCTTGGCCTTGATCTCCACGGTGACCCAGCCCTGTTCCTTTAAATAAAAGCTGTTCCAGGCGTGGTACAGCTCACCGCCGCCGTTTTGCACATAGCCCACAATGAGCTTGCAGGGAATCCCCAGGGAGCGGAGCATGGCGGCGGCCAGACTGGCATAGTCAAAGCAGATGCCCTTGCCCGTTTCCAGGGTTTCGTCCGGATCCGGCAGGTATCCGGACTGGACGGAACTGGCCTTGGGGTAGTCGTAGCGGATGGTGTCCGACAGGTATTCGTAGATTGCGGAAGCAACCTCCGTGTCGGTGCCGCAGGAGGATGCCAGCTCCCGGGCTTTCAGAACGCATTGGGAGCTTTCCGAATAGGCGCTCATCTGGGAGGGCCGGAGGAACGGCTGGAATTCGTCCGCCAAAGCTACATCCCGTGTCTCTTTCCAGATACACAGATACTGGCTGTCCGCGGCGTTTTCCATGACACGAAAGGTATAGCTGCCGGAGCCCAGGCTCAGGGGAAAGACGGTTGGCGTGCCGTCACCGGGCAGGTCGTAATTGTATTTGATGTCGCCCAGAATCACCTGGAATTTAAGCCTTCTATCGGAAGTGGCTTCTATGGCGATATACCCATTTCCCAGGCCGGAGAAGTCCGCCCGGACGGTTCCCTGGGTTTCCGCCGCCCCGGGGTCAAACGCCGCGTCATGGAAAGGCGGAATCTCGTAGCCCCCGGCGGCGCCGGAGGGCAGGGCGGTATCCGCAGCGGTCGGGGCGGAGGCTGCCGTGGTTTGGGGCGTCCGCGTCACGGGAGCGGTGCCCTGCGGGGTCTGGGCGGCCTCCGCCCCGGGGGCGGCGCACCCGGTCAGGACGGCGAGAATCAGCAGGGCGCAAACGGGGCGCAGTATATGCATATGTTTCATCCCGCTCCCCCTTTCCGGCGTGTACGTTCTAATTATTATACCCGAAGCATGTCTGCCGCGCAAGGGTTTTTGCTGTCGCCCCCCGGCATTTTTCTGCCGCGCGCCGAATTTGTGCAGCCGTTCTTGCCATGACACGCTCGGTGTCGTTCCATTGCAGTTTGACAAATTGGAATTTAGGTTATCGGCTTAAAACAGCAAACAGGAAACCTGTGATT
>CAZVDH010000108.1:0-6536 GCA_964625595.1 uncultured Oscillospiraceae bacterium
TCGCCGATCCTCATCCGCCCCTACGGGGCACCTTCCCCCCGGGGGAAGGTATTGGCCCGCCAATTTACAATTTCACGATCAGCTTATTAAAGCCGATAACCTTAATTCCAATTTGTATACTTGCTGAGCAAAACCGATAAGCACATTCATTTTTTCATAATTTTCAATCATTTAAATATTATACATATTTTACAAATGAAATGTTCTTGAAATATCAAAAATGACAAAAATTATTTTTTTATCATTTCAGACTTCCCTTTCAGCAGAATTTGGTGGATAATGCTTAAAATAGGATGAGAGCACCAACAAGCCCTTTGGCTTTGAAGGCATTGACTTTCGCCCGGGCGGCGTCCGCGCCCGGCTGGCTACCGCGGGAGAGCGGATGGCAGCCTTTTCCCGGGGGGAGATCACGGACATCCCCGAAGTGTCCTGCGAGGTCCTCCCCTACCGCCGCAGCGGGGATTTCATCGGCTGCGCCAATACCATGCGGGAGCTGCTCACCGCCGCAAGGCTGGACCACCCGGACTGATTGAAAAAACAACCATAAATTTAGGTATCTTTATGCGGCAAACTGAAAGATTGTAATTTGGCGAGCTATCGAATTTCCGGTCATTGCGAGCCAGTTCGCAAACTGGCGTGGCAATCTCCTGGATAGAAGCACCATTTCTCATGGTTGAATTCCAGGAAACGGCAGGATAGAACAGTCTGTATGACGATAGGCTGCCCAGGATTCGATGGAGATTCCCACGAAAGTAGTGCGCACTGGTTCGGAATGACAATGTTGTTCGATGCCCCGTCTTCCCTACAAATTCCAATTTGACGGGTTATCGAATTCCCGGTCATTGCGAGCCAGTGCTCCGACTTCTGTGGCAATCCCCCTCGAATTTCCGAATCACGAACGTCTACCTCCGTGGGGGCGCTCATTGAGCGCCCGGCAGGGAAAGGTTCTGTATTCGTATTTCTTTCGGCGAAAAGGTGCCATTCAACGTAATTTTATTCTGGAATTCGGTACATTTTTGCGGGCGGTCAATGACCGCCCCTACGAATGGATGACGATAGGCTGCCTGGAATTCGATGGAGATTCCCACACCACTTAAGAGGACTGGTTCGGAATGACACGTTCCGACGATGTGCCAAATTCCAATTTATCGCACTGCTGTTTTGACAACCGATAAACGCAAACCAGGAGGTAATCAAAATGCATACACAAGCGCTTTACCGTCTTTGGCTGGAACGTGCCCAGGCGGATCCGGATCTTATAGCAGAGCTGGCTTCCCTGGACCCCGAAAAGGATAATGACGCCATCAGCGACCGGTTTTACCGGGATCTGGAATTCGGCACCGGCGGACTGCGGGGCGTCATCGGCGCGGGCACCAACCGGATGAATATTTATGTCATCCGCCGGGCCACCCAGGGCCTGTGCGCCTACCTGAAAGCGGCGAAGCTGCCCGGGAAAGTGGCCATCGGCTACGACAGCCGGATCAAGAGCGGCCTGTTCGCCCTGGAAGCCGCCAAGGTCATCGCCGCCAACGGCCTCACCGCCTACCTGTATCCCCGCCTGGAGCCCACACCCGCTCTGAGCTGGGCAGTACGGTACTACGGCGCGGGAGCGGGCATCTGCGTCACCGCCAGCCACAACCCCGCCAAGTATAACGGCTACAAGGTCTACGGCCCCGACGGCTGCCAGATCACCCTGGAGGACGCAGCGGCGGTTCTGGGCGAAATCCAGAAAGTGGATATGTTTGACGGCCCCCTGGTCATGGACGAAAACGATGCCCGGGCTGCCGGACGGATCGTCTCCATCGGTGAGGACTGCCTGGAAGCGTTCCTGGACGCGGTCCATGCCCAGAGCGCGGCGGGAGGCGGCAAGCTGGACCTGAAAGTGGTCTACACGCCCCTGAACGGCGCCGGTCTGGAATGCGTTACCAAGATCCTGGGCCGCATCGGCATCACCGATGTCACCGTGGTTCCGGAACAGGAAAAGCCCGACGGGCATTTCCCCACCTGTCCCTACCCCAACCCGGAGATCCGGGAGGCAATGGAAACGGGACTGAAGCTCTGCCGCACCGTAAAGCCCGACCTGCTGCTGGGCACCGATCCGGACTGTGACCGGATGGGCGTTGCCGTTCCCCAGGGAGACGACTACCGGCTGATCACCGGCAATGAAATGGGCGTTCTGCTGCTGGACTACCTCTGCCGCAAGCGTATTTCCGCCGGAACCATGCCCGAAAGGGCTGTAGCTGTGACCACCATTGTCTCCACAGATATGGCGGACGCGGTGGCGGCAAGCTACGGCGTGGAGCTGCGCCGGGTGCTCACAGGCTTCAAGTTTATCGGTGAGCAAATTGCACTGCTGGAAGCGGAGGGGCACTCCGAGCGGTTCATCTTCGGCTTTGAGGAAAGCTACGGCTATCTCTCCGGCGCCCATGTCCGGGATAAGGATGCGGTCAACGCCAGCATGCTCTGCTGTGAGATGACCGCCTGGTATCGGGAGCAGGGTCTGACTCTGGCCCAGGCCATGGACGCCCTGTACGAAAAATACGGCTGCTACCACAACCGCCTGGGAAGCTTTACCTACGAGGGCGCCGACGGCATGGCAAAAATGCAGGCTATCATGGACACCCTCCGGGCCAATCCTCCGAAAACCCTTGCCGGGGAACCGGTAACGGAAGTCACCGACTACAGCCGGGGCGTTCGGGGACTGCCCAGGAGCAACGTGCTGGAATTCCGGTCCGGAAGCGGTAAGGTTCTGGTCCGTCCCTCCGGAACGGAGCCCAAGATCAAGGTGTACCTGTCCAGCCGGGCAGGCACCACGGCTGACGCGGAAAAGGCAACGGAAACCCTCCTTGCCGAAATCGCGGAAAGCTATCTTGCATAAACCGCATCATAAAAGCCCTGCGCCGTTCCCCCTGGGGAACAGCGCAGGGCTCTGTTATAGGTTTTTCAGCTCAGCTGCCCGGAATGGGGGTCCTGTCCGGCTGGGGGCAGACGGCGCTTCCGGGGCAGACGTTATCCGTCACCGAACCGCCGCAGGGATTACAGCTGGCATTGTCCGCAGCCGAGCCGCCGCAGGGATCACAGCCGGTATCCACAAAGCACTGAATGGAGCTGACCCTATCCCCATCCAGGAGAATCATCATCCGCTCCTCCCCTTTCCTCCGCATGTACACATCGCCGGAGAAGCTGCCGTAGGCCGTCTTCACCGCGTCCCGGCTGTCGCCGATACCGATGCCCTCCGGCGTTTTTACGGAGCCGTCCGTAAACCAGAAGCCGGTAATTCTGTCCTCGCCCTCCCCGTCAGTCTGCACATTCAGGAAAAAGCCGTTATAGCTGTAGGTGTCCACCGCGGCGCACACGCCGCAGCTTCCCGCCTCGGCATGGTTTTGGGGCTCCCCCAGCGCTTCCAGGATAGCCCCGGCAGGGGCGTTCAGGGTCACGGTGACCTCCCCTGCCTGAAAGGAAAAATGGTCCTCCGTCTTTTCCCCCGCAGATGCTTCCCGGGAAGCGGCACAGCCTGTAAACAGGAGCGCAAGGACGCAAACAGCAATCAGCATTCGTTTCATATGGTTCCCTCCTAAGTTGTTTTTTCTTTGTTGCTTTTTCTTTGTTGCTTTTTCAGCCGCGCCTGAGTTTTTGTGATAAATGATCGTTTAGCGCACTTGCCCCAAATGGTGTGCGGGTGGTTAGACGCCTTGCCCCCCGCACTTGTGAGGGGGGTGCCACCAGTTCGCAAACTGGTGGCGGGGGGAGTACGAATTCCCGGTCATTGCGATAAAGTAGCGCACATTGGCGTGGCAATCCCCATCTTTAGAAGAAAGCGGTCACAATGACGAGGGAGATTCCCACACCAGCGTGCGCGCTGGTTCGGAATGACACATAAATTGGAACGCAGCCTGCTATACGGTGGAGCTTGCCACGAGCCAAGGGGTGCTCCGCTAAACGATCATTTATCTTTCTTGTCTGCATACAGCTGAATTGTTTACATCCTTTATTTTCCACCGCCGGGCATCGGAACTGTATCCCAGTTGTATCCAAACGGAAACATTTTCTTCTCAGCGTCTCATCCATACGCCCACAAAAAAACTGCCCGCAAAATGCGT
The DNA here is from genome assembly GCA_964625595.1 of uncultured Oscillospiraceae bacterium. GTDB lineage: Bacteria > Bacillota > Clostridia > Oscillospirales > Oscillospiraceae > Faecousia. The sequence continues at coordinate 4,101 of CAZVDH010000108.1, forward strand.
ACCACGCAGTTTGCAGACAGTTTCTTTCTGTCAGTTTTTATCCAAAGGTTTGCGCAGCAGGAGGAACACCGCGGTCACAATCATCGGCAGTCCGCCAATCAGGCCGATCATCAGCGGTCCCAGGAGCAGCCAGTTGCTGTAAGCCGGCGCCAGGAACAGGGTGGGGATCCCGGCAAAGGCATTGATTGCCCCGTGGCACAGGGCCGGGTACCAGACGCTGCCCGTCCTTTCGTACAGCCAGTCCAGCAGTGTGCCCATGGCGATAGTGATTACACAGAACAGCAGCGGCCCCGTGACCGGCGCGCCCCAATAATAGCTTCCGTATTCGTAGCCTGCCAGGACGATCAGCGGCCAATGCCAGATGCCCCAGATGACGCCGCTGACCAGGCGTCCCTTGACGCTTCCCAGCTTTTCTTTCAGCATGGGATTCATAACGCCCCGCCAGCCGGCTTCCTCCCCCACGGCAAAGAGCATATTGAACCAGGGGGCCCACAGGCAGGATGCCAGACACGCGGAAACCGCGTACATGGGCAGGCTCATTCCGCTATCTTCCATCTGGGCTATGGCCTCCTGCCCCAGGCTTGTGACAAGATAGGACAGCGACGTATCAAAGGATGCCGGGAACAGGACAAAGAACAGGGCGGCGCCCAGGGTGCCCAGCACGGCGGGCAGGAACCAGGCCGCGGCAAGGTACCGCACATTCCCCCGAAGCCGGGGTTTCCAGCCCAATCCTTTCAGTCCCGCGCCGGACAGGAGCCCGGCAGCCATGGGGGCAAACATGGACACGGACAACACTCCGGTGTAAGCCATGGCAAACCCCTTGCGCAGCAGAATAACGGCTGTCACCTGCAGAACCCAGGCAATCCCAAAGGCCCAGGCAAGATAAGAAGTCAGTGTTTTCTTCATGATGCTTTCCCTCCCCAGGTTTCCACACAGAAGCCGTGATGGCCGCAGGCCGTGCAGGTCAGCTTCCGGGTATGGGGCGTGTGCCGGGCGAAAAACGCCTCCTTGAAATTCGGTCTGAATATCTCATGGCACTGGGGACAGATGTAAGCCACATGGCTGAAATAGTACCGGGATACCCAGATGCCGTAGGGCACTGCCGCCGCCAGGTACACGGCAGCGGGCCACCAGATCCCCGTAACGATCCACAGGATAATGGCCCCCACCTCCAGCAGGCTCAGGGGGATCCCTGTTGCCAGCATGACGGTATGTACCCTTTGAAGATTCTTTCGGTTTTCCATAACTTGGGCTATGTCGGCGATGGATTCCAGGGAAAAATGGCGCATCGCTTTCAGCTCCCGCTGCAGCTCCGTCAGCTTATCCAGCTTCCTCTGCTCTTTTTCCAGTTCCTCCCGCACAGCTGCCTCCTGCTGATCAATGAGCAGGGAGATCACGCTGCCCGGGTCCTCCTCGGAAAAGAGTTGGGAGATGGAATCAATCGGCAGCCCCAATTCCCGGAGAAAGCAGATGAGCTTCAGGCGCTTCAGGTTCTCCTCCGAGTACAGCCGTCTGCCGCCCTCGCTCAGCTCGCTGGGAACAAGAATGCCCCGGGCATCATAGTACTGCACCGTCCGCACCGTCACGCCGCAGAGCTTTGCCATCTCTCCCGTGGTGTATTTTGACATAGCCCTCACCTCCTACGCTGCCACTATACAACATGACGCAGCGTCATGAGCAACCCCTTCCCCCAGGTGGAGGGTTGGATTTTTTATATTTTTTTGCTGACACGCCAGTGCGGCAAATAAATTCCAATTTATCTGTTAACCGCGCAAGCCCGATATGCAAATATTTTATTCGATCATACCCTGCTTGCGGGCGTGGGCTACGATTTTATCAAAGGATTCGTCACTGATGTCATGTTCTATTTTGCAGGCATCGGCGTCGGCGTTCTCCCGGCTGACGCCCAGCCCCTCCAGAAACAGCCGCAGCAGGCGGTGCCGGTTATAGATCCGCCGGGCAATCTCCTCCCCAGGGGGCAGAAGCGTGATCAGGCCGTCGGCATCCATCTCAATATAGCCGTTCTCCCGCAGCTTTTTCATGGCAATGCTGACAGACGGCTTTGTAATATTCTTTTCCCGCACAATATCAATGGAACGCACCGAGCCCAGGCGCTCTTTCAGCGCCAGGATGGCTTCCAGATAGTCTTCGGCAGATTCGTAAATATTCATAAAAGCGGGCCTCCGATTCTGTAAACTGAGGTTAGGTTAGCACAAAAGCACCGGAAAAGCAAGGTGAATTTCAAAATGTGCTTATCGGCTTACCTCAGCAAACCGGCAAATTGGAATTTTGCGAACTATCGAATTCTCGGTCATTGCGATAAAGTAGCTCACACTGGCGTGGCAATCCCCCTCGAATTTCCGAATCACAGACGCCACACTCCGTAGTAGTGCGTAACTCATAATTCTTTACTTTTATATTTATCCATGGTATACT
>CAZVDH010000109.1:0-6387 GCA_964625595.1 uncultured Oscillospiraceae bacterium
TACACATATCTTGCGCACGACTTGGCTGTCGGCCCTGCCGACAAATTCCAATTTATCGAACCACAAAACGATACCGAGCGGGTCAGGGAAAGAACGACAACACAAATCTCGCGCACGGCTTGGCTGTCGGCCCTGCCGACAAATTCCAAGTTGTCGCATTGTCAACTTAAAAAAGCCGTTTCAATTTCTTATTAAATGTGCTATAATCCTCCCAAAGGGGGAAATCCTATGGAGCGCAGAGATAACTATGCCATGCAGGCGGAAAAAGCAAAGGAGAGCTTTCTTCATTACGATCAGGAAGTCCTGATCCGGAAATTCCGCCTGCGGGCGGATGAAAACTATCTGTATCCTGTGATGCTGTCGGATACCTACCGGCTCAGCCGCACCACCGGGGACCTGTCCCGGCAGGTTGGGGATACCTGGGCGGATGCCAATACCCACGCCGAGGTGATGACCCTGCTGGATATTCTGTGCGACAGCCGGGAGGACCGGTTCCTCACTGGAAACTGGAAGAGTATGCAGGCCTTTGGAAACCAGATCCACACAAATCTATTGGAGCAGCCCAGGGACGCGGCTGCGGAACGGTTTGCCCAGAATATGGACCGGTTTGAACTGGCCTGCCGGAGCCTGGGCGGCACGCCTGTCCCCATGGGGGACATGGGCTTTGCCATCGAGCTGTTTGACGGGCTGAAAATTGCCGTGGCACTGTGGCGGGAGGACGAGGATTTTCCTGCTGCCCTGCGGTACTATTGGGACGAAAACGCCCTTATGTATATCCGCTACGAAACCATGTACTACGCGGTGAATCTTCTGTGCAGCCGCCTGAAAGCGCGGATGTGAAGACCCCGGCGAAAGGAGAAATGAACATGTCCGGATGTGAAAACTGTTCCGGCTGCGCTTCCGGGGGCGGCTGTTCCGGCTGCGGCGGCGCGCTGACCCTGACAGCCGGGGAGCGGGACTTTCTCATGGAGCTTGCCCAGATCCCCTTTCTTCCGGTGGCCCGGGAAGCATCGGAGGAAACGCCCGTGTATCTGGAAGCGGGGGAGGAAAACCGGGAAGCTTATGCCGCGCTGCTTCTGAGTATGGAGCGCAAGGGCCTGATTTCTCTGGACTACGATATTCCCATGAAGCGGTATCCTGCCGGGTATGAAGCCTACCCCATCCGGGGCAGCATCAGTCTGACAAACCGGGGCCAGCAGGTCCTGGAGCTGCTGGACATTCAGGGAGCCTCTGATTAATTCGTCTTTTTTTAGGGCAGCACCGCACAATTACGTCTGCGGATCTCAGCGGATCTTTTGCACCAGTTCTGCAGTTTCCAAAACGGGAAATACATACAGTATTCCCTTGTTTTTGAAACTTTGTACCGGCACAAAATCTCTCGCTGAGCTTCCTTGCCAAATTATGCGGTGCTGCCTTAGTAAAGAAAATTGGAATTTGTCGAATTCCCGGTCATTGCGAGCCAGTGATCACACTGGCGTGGCAATCCCCCGAATAGAAGTACCACTTTTCGTGGATAAATTCCGAAAAACAGCGGGAAAGAACGGCCTGTATGACGATAAGCTGCCTGGAATTCGATGGAGATTCCCACACCAGTCTGCGGACTGGTTCGGAATGACACGTTCTGACGATGCGTCAAATTCCAATTTCCCTGCCTTTTGTTTTCAGCCGGCAGCCTGAACTCGTCTTTGCCGGACGCACATTCCGCTGCGCCCGGCGAACTTTTTTCAAAAAAGCCCTTGACAAACGTAAAAAAAAGCAGTAAGATAGCCCCAACATTCATAGAGCAAGGCAGTGAAAGGAAGAGTAAGCTCGCGGATGCCGTTCAGAGAGCCCCGGTTGGTGGAAAGGGGTACGGATAGGCGCGCCGAACATGGTCCCGGAGCCGCGCAGGTGATATTTTAGCCTGCGACGGGTGCGCCCGTTAAAGCGCAGGAGTATGCTGGTACTCCCGGAGGCTCCCGCCGTGAGGCTGGGGCGAAGCAAGGTGGTAACACGGATTCTGTCCGTCCTTGTGCGTGTGCACATGGACGGATTTTTTGTTGGAAAAAGAAAGCGGCCGCCGGTTCCGGCGGGACTTCTGCCGGAAGCTTAGGAGGATGAAAAATGGAACCGATTATTGAATTACAGGCGCTGTCCAAGACCTTCGGGTCCGGTGATAATCAGGTGGCGGCGCTGCAGAATGTATCCGTTGCGGTAAACCCCGGAGAGATCTTCGGGATCATTGGCCTCAGCGGCGCGGGTAAGAGCACCCTGGTGCGCTGCGTGAATCTGCTGGAGCGGCCGGACGCGGGAAAGGTGCTTTTCCACGGGGAGGACCTGACGAAGCTAACAGACCGGGAGCTGCGGCAGCGGCGGCGGAAGATCTCCATGATCTTCCAGAGCTTTAACCTGTTGGATCAGCGGACTTCCCTGGACAATATCTGCTTCCCCCTGGAGCTTTCCGGGGTTTCCAAGAAAGACGCGCGGAAACGGGCCATGGAGCTTCTCGAAACCGTGGGTCTGCCGGATAAGGCCGGGAGCTACCCCGTGCAGCTGTCCGGCGGTCAGAAGCAGCGCATCGCCATCGCCCGGGCGCTGGCGTCGGATCCGGAGGTGCTGCTGTGCGACGAGGCAACCTCCGCCCTGGACCCCAAGACCACGGACTCCATTTTGAAGCTCCTGCAGAAAATCAACCGGGAGCGGGGCATCACCGTCATCATTATCACCCACCAGATGTCCGTCATTGAGCAGATCTGCAACCGGGTCGCCATCCTGGATTCCGGTGTGGTGGCGGAAGTGGGAGCGGTGGAGAGCGTATTTTCCAATCCCCAGTCCAAGGCCGGCCGGCGGCTGGTCAGCCCGGATGTGGCCCTGCCTGTTGTGGACTGGGACACCCCCGTGGCCCGGATCGCCTTTAACGGCACCATGACGGAGGAGCCGGTGATCGCCTCTCTGGCAAAGGAAAAGGGAATCCTCGTGAGCATCCTGGGCGCGGACACCCGGAACGTGGACGGCAAGGCTTTCGGCACCATGCTGATCTCCCTGCCGGAGGAAGAAGAAGCAAAAAAGTCAGTGCTGGATTTCCTGAACAGCCACGCGGGCATCACGGCGGAGGAGGTACATAAGGATGTTTGATTTGTTTTCGGATCCCGTAAAGGTTGCCCAGCAGCTTCAGATCATTGCCAGTGAATACGGCTTTGCCGTCTGGGAAACCATGTACTCCCTGGTGCTGGAAACCGTATTTGCCTATGTGATCGGCTTGCCCCTGGGCGTGCTGCTGGTTACAGGAGAGCGGGAGGGTATCCACCCCCTGCCCGGCTGGTTTATGAAGATTATCAACTGGGTCATCAATATTCTTCGCAGCGTACCGTTCCTGATTCTGATGATTATTGTGCTGCCCCTGAGCAAGCTCCTGGTGGGCACCAAAGTGGGCACCATCGCGACCATTCCTCCCATGGTCATCGCCGCGTTCCCGCTGGTGGCCCGGATGGTGGAGTCCTCGTTGCGGGAGCTTGACCAGGGCGTCATTGAGGCGGCCCAGTCCATGGGCGCTTCCACCTGGCAGATCGTGACCAAGGTGATGCTTCCGGAGGCAACCCCCAGCCTGATCTCCGGCGGCACCATCACCCTGGGAACCATCCTGGGCTACGGCGCAATGTCCGCAGCGTTGGGCGGCGGCGGCCTGGGCAAGCTCGCCATCAACTACGGCTATTACAATTTTAAGTTCATCGTCATGTGGGCGGCCGTCATTGGACTGATCCTGCTGGTTCAGATTTTCCAGTCCGCCGGTACAAGACTTGCCGCCAAGAGCGACAAGCGCCTGCGGGGAAGATAAGCCGGCAAACATATAAATTGGAATTTGGCGGACAGAGCCCGAGTGGACAGTGGACAGTTGACAGTGGACAATTAAGGAGTCCCTTCGGGACAATTAAAAATAATAAAATTCAACCGTTGCTACGTTTTTAAGATAAAACGAGGCATTTGGGGGCCTTTATATTTTCAATCATCCCCGAAGGGGATACCTAAACTTTCCACTTTCCACTGTCAACTGTCAACTTACAGCGAAGCGAAAAATTCCAATTTGCCTCGTTGACCCGAAAAAACCAAAACCGTATTCCCGGCGCGTGAGCGCCTGAAATAAGAAAAGGAGTGTAATGTTATGAAAAAGATTCTTGCAATCGCCCTGGTATGTGTCCTGTGCATCGGCCTGCTGGCAGGCTGCGGCAAGAAAGCCGACGATAAGGTCATCACCGTCGCCGCTACCCCCGCTCCCCACGCAGAGATCCTGAAGGTTGCCGCCGATGTCCTTGCCAAGGACGGCTGGACCCTGAAAGTCACCGAGTACAATGACTATGTGGTGCCCAACAATGTGGTGGAGGACGGCGAAATTGACGCCAACTACTTCCAGCACCAGCCCTATCTCGATACTTTCAACGCCGAGAACGGCACCCATCTGGTGAGCGTTGCCGCAATCCACTATGAGCCGCTGGGCCTGTATGCCGGCACCAAGAGCGCCATCGCCGACCTTGGCGCGGGCGACAAGATTGCCGTTGACAACGATGCTACCAACCGTGCCCGCGGCCTGCAGCTGCTGGAGGCCCAGGGCTTGATCAAGCTGAAAGAGGGCGTTGGCCTTACCGCTACCAAGCTGGACATTGTGGAGAACCCCCTGAATCTGGACATCGTGGAGCTGGAAGCTGCTCAGATCCCCAATGTTCTGGACAGTGTTGCCATGGGCGTAATCAACGGCAACTACGCCCTGGGCGCGGGACTGAATGCCGGCACCGATGCTTTGGCGGTTGAGTCTTCCGATTCTCTGGCTGCTACCACTTTCGCCAACATCCTGGTGGTGAAGGAGGGCAACGAGAACACCCCCAAGACCGAGGCCCTGAAGAAGGCGCTTCTCAGCCAGGAGGTCAAGGACTACATCAACAATACCTACTCCGGCGCGGTTGTGCCCATTTTCTAAGATAAAAACGGGGCGGCATTTAGCCGCCCCAATTTCCGCAAGTGAGAGATGTTATGAACCGTAAAGAATACAGCCTCGGCGTGCGCCGGGGACTTCCCGTGGGAATGGGATATTTTTCCGTCAGCTTCGGCTTCGGGGCTCTCGCGGCATCACAGGGGATCCGGGCGCTGGACGCGGCCCTGATCTCCGTTACGAACCTTACCAGCGCCGGACAGTTTGCCGGACTGACCTTGATCCTGGCCTCGGCGGGGCTGTGGGAAATGGTGCTGACCCAGCTGGTGATCAACAGCCGCTACGCCCTCATGAGCCTGGCTCTCAGCCAGCGGATGGGGGAGAAAATCGGCCTGCTGCCCCGCTTCTTTGTAGCCTTTATCAATACCGACGAGATCTTTGCCCTGGCCATGTCCCGGCAGGAGCCGCTGACCACGCCCTACCTGCTGGGCCTGGGGGCGCTGCCCGTGGTGGGCTGGACCGGCGGCACCCTCCTGGGGGCCCTGGCGGGGTCCGTGCTCCCCGGGAATATCCGCACCGCCCTGGGGGTTATGCTCTACGGCATGTTCATTGCCATTGTGGTGCCTCCGGCAAAGCAGGAGCGCCCGGTGCTGATTGCCGCGCTTCTGGCCCTTTTGTGCAGCAGCCTCTTTGCCTGGGTGCCGGGCTTGGACCGGGTGTCTCCCGGCATTTCCATTGTGGTGTGCACCGTGGCGGCGGCTTCGGTGTGCGCAATACTCTTTCCGGTGGAGGAGGACGCATGAGTATTTATCTGCATATCGCGGCCATGGCCCTTACCACCTACCTCATCCGCCTGCTCCCCATGACCATCTTCCGCAAGCCCATCCGCAGCCGGTTTCTGAAGTCATTTCTGCGCTATGTTCCCTATGCGTGCCTGGCTGCCATGACCTTTCCCGGTATCCTGACCAGTACGGGAAATGTGATTTCCGGCGGCGCGGCGCTTATTGTCGCGGTGATTCTTGCCTACTGCGGCAAAAGCCTTATTACCGTGGCTCTCAGCAGCTCCTGCGCGGTGCTGATTACCCAGTGGCTGCTGGCCCTGGCGGGAATCGGCTGATTTGCCGGGAAGACGCGGTTTCTGCGGCGCTTTTCCGGAAACAGCTTCCTCTTCGCAAATCTTAAAGACATTTTCATGAAAGACCGGTTTTATTTACAGTCTGTTCGTTGACGAAAACCGGAACATTTGCTATAATAATCCTCACCCTACCGGTGAGGGTTATTTTGTTATGTGCATATCGTATCAGCACAGCAGTGCGGAAATTGGTATTTGTCGAATTCCAGGTCATTGCGAGCCAGTGCTCCGACTTCCGTGGCAATCTCCCTCGAATGTCCGAATCACAGACGCCACACTCCGTAGGGGCGCTCATTGAGTGCCCGGCAAGGAAAGCTTCGACATTCGTATTTCTTTCGGCGAAATGAACCCATAC
>CAZVDH010000110.1:0-6386 GCA_964625595.1 uncultured Oscillospiraceae bacterium
TTGCACAAGGGAGCCTTGGGGCGCTCCCGCGCCAGTACGCTAAACGATCATTTTCTGCCTTTTCCCCGACGCGGCGGAACAGTATCCGGCAAAACGCGTAACCCGGACAGACAAACACAGCGGTGATCCCTTTTGGAAAGGAATCACCGCTGAGAATTAATTGCCGGCCCGTTCCACTGACACGACATGCAGCACACCGGCCTCCACGGTAAAGCGGATATTGCAGCCGGCGAAGGTCATGCCGTACACTCTGCCCGGCTGCTGCTGGTAGGAGGGTCTGGGGTCGTGGGACAGGACACCCACGGCAGCCTCCCGCTTTTCTTCCGGCAGGATTTCCAGCAGCTCCGCCGGAAAATCCACCTGCAATAGATAGTCTCCTGCCGCCCTTGTGAAGCCTCCCAGGGCATCCGGATGGCAGTCGCAGTAGGGAATATAGGGCTTGATATCAAAAATCGGGGTGCCGTCCAGCAGGTCGGCTCCGCCCACATGGAGCACGGTGCCCTGGTTCTCCGTCTGTTCCACTCCCAGAAGCGTCACGCAGGACAGCCCCAGATTGTTGGGACGAAAAGGGGAACGGGTGGCGAAAACCCCCATCCGGGTGTTCCCGCCCAGCCGGGGCGGTCGGACGGTGGGGGACCATTCTTTTCCCACCGCCTGGGAAAACTGCCAGATGATCCACAGATGGGAAAAACCCTCGATCCCCCTGAGGGCGTCGGCGTTCCGGAATTCCGGCTGGAAGACGATGGTGGAGCGCAGGGATTCCACAAGACCGCTTTGCCGGGGGATCCCGAACTTGCCCCCAAAATCACTTCGCATATAGGCAATCGGCTGAATGTCCGCCATCAGCCCACCCGCTTTCTCAGGCAGAAAGTCACGGCGAAAATGGCTGCCAGAAGCAAGCTGATCGCGGCGCCTGCGGAGCAGCCCAGGTAATAGGAAACGGTAAGGCCGCCAATCCCCGCAATGAGGGCAAACAGTACGGAAAACAGGGTATACAGCCTTACGTTCCGGGCCACGTTCCGGGAGGCGGCTGCGGGAAGCACCAGCAGGGAGTTGAGGATCAGCAGTCCCATGCTGGAAATGGACAGAGTCACAACGACCGCGATGGCGGCGGTGAACAGGGTCTGGGACAGCCCAACGGGAATGCCCCGGGAGGAAGCCAGCTGGGGGTGGACCGCGGAAAGGGTCAGCCGGTTGGCATAAAAGAACCAGAACACCAGTACGAAAACCAGCACCAGGGCCAGCATGCCGATCTCCGCGGGGGAGATGGACAGCACATCGCCGATGAGATACCGGTTATACTTTGTGAAGCTGCCGCCGCCCAGGGTGGCGGCGAAAATACCCAGTGCCACCGCTGTGCTGGAAAACACACCGATCAGGGTGTCCGCCGACTGGCTGCTCCGGCTGCGGACAAAGGAAAACAGCAGGGAAAAGGCAAGACTGAACAGGACCGCTGCCCCCAGAGGCATGGACATCCCCGCAATGCAGCCGATAGCGATGCCCGTAAAGGCGGAGTGTCCCAGGGCGTCGGAGAAAAAGCTCATACGCCCGGTAACGATCATGGTGGAGAGGATCCCAAACAGAGGGGCCATCAGCAGCAGGGCAAGGAGGGCATTTTTCATAAAATCCCACCGGAGCATTTCCACCGGGAGAAAATCCAAAAGAGAATACCAGACGCTCATAGACTGCCTCCTTGCATGTGGAAGGTCTTCCGGAAAGCCTCCGAGGAAAGGACCTCCTGGGGCGTGCCCCGGCATACCACGGTATGGTCAATGAGGGCCACCTGATCAGCGTACCGGGAGAGCATGGAAAAGTCGTGGGTGGTCATGAGAATGGACAGGTCGTAGGTTTTCCGGATTTCATCCAGCATGTCCATAAGGGCGTTCATGCCCTCCACATCCACGCCGGACAGGGGCTCGTCCAGAATGAGAATATTGGGGATCGGCTCCAAGGCCAGGGCAAGCAGCACCCGCTGCAGCTCGCCGCCGGAGAGGGTGCCCACCCGCTTGTCGATCAGGTCCTCCCCGTGTACCCGCTGCAGACAGGTTTGTACCGTCCGGCGCATGGACCCCGACAGGCCCAGGAACGCGGGACGGCGGCTCATGCAGCAGGCAAACAGATCCGCCACGCTGATGGGCTCGCTGGGGTCAAAGCTGGGACTTTGGGGCACATAGCCGATCCGGGGCTTTTTGCTCCGCTGACCCGGCTGGCTGAACGCGATCACCCCGGTATACTCCCGCTGGCCCAGAATGGCTTTTAAGAGGGTGCTTTTCCCGGCGCCGTTGGGGCCGATCAGGGCGGCCAGCTCCCCGCAGTGGACGTGAAGCTCCGCGTTTTTCAGTATTTCATCATTTCCGATTTTCACGGACAGTTTTTCCACCCGCAGGCAGCAGGACTGTCCGCAGTCCCGGTCGTGGGAAAGCTCTTTCATCCCAGGGCCTCCTTTACGGTGTCAATGTTGCGGTACATGGCATCAAAATAGCTGTCCCCGGCCATTGCCATGTCCAGGGAAAAAACCGCGGCGCCAGTCTCCCGGGAGAGGACGGAGGCTGCGGAGGGGCTGCCGTTTACCTCGGTAAAAATGGCGGGAAGACGGTGCTCCCGGGTAAGCCCGATCAATTCAATCAGCTCCCGGGCGGAGGCTTCGCTGCCGGATTCCTCCTCCACCGCAGCCAGGATTGTCAGGCCAAAGCTTTGGGCAAAATAGGAAAAGCCGTCGTGGAACGTAATGAGCTCCCGGCAGGAAAGGTTGGACAAAGTATCATCCCCATAGCGCTGCAGGGCATCAAGCTCTTCCAGCAAGGGCGCGAGATTGTCCGCGAAAACCTGGGCGTACTCAGGATAGCGTTGGGAAAGCCCGGCACAGATGTTTTCCGCCATTTTGGCGGCACCCGCGGGGGAGAGCCAGATGTGGGGATCTTCCTCGTGGTGGTGCCCCTCGTGTTCTTCCGCGTGATCCTCGTCGTGCGCTTCCGGGCACAGCAAAGGAATCCCGGCGGAGGCGTCAATGGTTTTTTCTTCGTCGATTACGCCCTCGAGAAAATCCTCCAGTCCGGCGCCGGAGATGACGATGGTTTTCGCCGCCTCGGCGGCCTTTACCTGGCTGACATTCAGGGAGTAATCGTGGAGGCAGGAAACCGGCTCCGTCACCAGCCGGGTCACGGTCAGGCCGGTACCCTGGCAGAGCCGCTGGGTAAATTCCGCCACCGGCAGTGTGGTGGCGGCAATATCGGCTCGGGGCTCGGCTGCGCACCCGGTCAGGGGCAGCAGCGCGGCACATAGTAAAATAGCGAGCATTCGTTTCATATATTGACCTTCTGTTTCCGTTTCTATTTATAGAATAGCATGTTTGTCAAGCTTGGCCCTGCCCCATAACAAAATGAAAAAGGCCCGCGCTTGGGCGCAGGCCTTTCGGTATGGACTTATCTGTGGGCTTCCAGCCAGCCGTTTACCTTGGTCTTGGCAAGACGCAGGATGTCCTCGGCGGGGTAAGGAGAGGCTTCGCCGCCGGCGACATACAGGAAGTACAGGCCCTCAGGAGTCTGGTACAGGGTTTCCTCGAAACCGGCGGGATCACCCAGATAACCCTGTGTAAACTTGTGCACCAGGGTGGCGGTTTCCGTGTCGTATACCTTTTTGCAGATGATCTTGTTCATGGTTGACCTCCTTTCATCGCGTCAGTTGACAGTAATTATACAGATTTTTGTTTAGAAATCAAGTATGAAAACGTGGAAATGACAAAATATGCAAAAAAATTGTTAGGAATCGATGTGTAGATAATGGGGAACGCAGAAATGATTTGTATATTGTGCACAATAAAATCGACCGAGAAAGGAGCATATCATGAAAGACATTCCGGTTTTTGCCACTGAAAATGGTGCAGCAAGCCTGATTCTGGGGGAAATTCCCTACCGTGGGCAGGCTTATATCCGGATCCAGGACAGCCTGGAACCGGAAAGATTGCTGGAAGAATGCGTTTCTTTCTGCCGGATGTGCGGAGCTGAGGAAATATATGCTTCCGGTCATCCCTGGCTGGAAGCACTTCCCCTGCACTGTACTGTGTTAGAGATGCGGGGGGAGGCAAAGCCGGATCCGGAAAAGACACGCTGTCTTTGGCCCGTCACCCGGGAGACCGCGCCCGAATTCCGGAAGCTTTACAATGCACGGATGGCCGGGGTGGACAACGCCGGGACGCTGGAAGTAAAGGACGAAGTATGGCTTTCCTCGGGTCCGGCGTATTTTGTCCACAATGCGGGGAATCTCCTGGGCATCGGGATTCTGGAAGATAATTGCATCCGCGCCGTTGCTTCCGCAATACCCGGCGCGGGAGAGGAGACACTGCATACGCTCTTTACCCTGTGCCCCGGGGAAATGCTCCGCCTGGAAGTGGCCTCCACCAACACCCGGGCCATAAAGCTCTATGAAAGGGCCGGCTTTATAAAGACCGGAGAGCTGTCCCGGTGGTATCGTTCAGAAAAATAAATAATAAACGTGTCAAGAAAAAACACTTGACAAATAGGCCTTTATCCTGTACAATACCACAGGATGCAAGGAAAATACCTTGACACTGGGGGCGCTGGGATATGGACGCTGTGGAGATGACGCTCCTGCTGGACTATTACGGAGAGCTTCTGACCGAGCGCCAGAGGCAGTGCTTTGACCTGCGGTACAATCAGGACCTGTCCATGGGCGAGATTGCCGAGGTTCTGGGGGTCAGCCGCCAGGGAGTCTTCGACAACCTGAGCCGGGCTGAGCAGCGTCTTCGTAATATGGAAGAAAAAACGGGGTGTGTCCGCCGGGCGCAGAAGGCCCGCCGGGCGCTGGACGCGATTCTGAATGACGCGGAAAAGCTGCGGAATCATCCGGATCAGAAAGTAGCGGAAGCGGCAGAACGGATTATGATGAGCACCAGGGAACTTGAGGAGTAAGCGATGGCATTTGAGGGTTTGACCGAAAAAATATCCGCCACCTTTAAGAAGCTTCGGGGCAAGGGACGCCTGAAAGAAGCCGATGTGAAAGAGGCAATGCGGGAGATCCGGATGGCGCTTCTGGAGGCGGATGTCAGCTATAAGGTGGTAAAGGACTTTACCAAGTCCGTTACCGAGCGCTGTGTGGGTGCGGACGTTCTGGAGTCCCTGACCCCCGCCCAGATGATCGTAAAGATCGTCAACGAGGAGCTTTGCAAGCTCATGGGCAGCGATGCCAAGCATTTGAATATCAATCCCAACGGCCCTACGGTGGTTATGCTGGTGGGCCTGCAGGGTGCGGGCAAAACCACCAACGGCAGCAAGCTGGCAGGGCTTATGAAGCGGCAGGGCCGGAACCCGCTGCTGGTGGCCTGCGATATTTACCGTCCCGCCGCCATTCAGCAGCTGCAGGTCTGTGGGGAAAAGCTGGGCATCCCGGTGTTTGAGCGGGGCACCCAGAACCCGGTGGACACCGCCAAGGAAGCGGTGCTCTACGCCCGGCAGCGGGGCTATGATATGGTGTTTCTGGACACCGCCGGCCGCCTGCATGTGGACGAAGCCCTCATGGAGGAGCTCAAAAATATCAAGGCCGCCGTGAAGCCCAACGAGATCATGCTGGTGGTGGACGCCATGACCGGTCAGGACGCGGTGAATGCGGCCCAGAGCTTCAATGAATGGCTGGATATTGATTCCGTGATGCTCAGCAAGCTGGACGGCGACGCCAGAGGCGGCGCGGCCCTGTCCGTCCGGGCCGTTACCGGAAAGCCCATTAAGTTTGCCGGCATGGGCGAAAAGCTGGAGGATATCGAAGCCTTCCACCCAGACCGGATGGCAAGCCGAATCCTGGGCATGGGCGATGTGCTGACCCTGATCGAGAAAGCGGAAAAAGCCTACGACGCCAAGAAAGCCGCCGAGATGGAGCAGAAGCTGAAGTCCAACCGCTTCACCCTCCAGGACTTCTACGATCAGCTTGTCCAGATGAAATCCATGGGCTCCATGGAGGATATTCTTTCGCAGATGCCCGGCGGAGCTAACCTGAAAGGCGCGAAGCTGGATGAAAAAGCCATGGCCCACACCGAGGCCATTATCCTTTCCATGACGCCCAAGGAGCGGGAGAAGCCCGAGATCATTGCCGCCAGCCGGAAGAAGCGGATTGCCGCAGGCGCCGGTGTCAAGGTGGAGGATGTAAACAGGCTTCTCAAGTCCTTTGAACAGATGCGCAAGCTTATCAAGCAGTTTTCCGGCCCCGGGGCGGGGAAGAAGCTGAAAAGAATGCGGGGCATGGGCGGCTTCGGCGGCTTCCCCGGCTTTTGATACCGTTCGCTGAAAGCAAATTGCTTTGCGATATATACAAGTATATTTTATGGAGGTGAAACTCTCATGGTTAAGATCAGACTGAGAAGAATGGGTGCCAAGAAG
>CAZVDH010000111.1:0-6326 GCA_964625595.1 uncultured Oscillospiraceae bacterium
GGGGGGCAAGGCGTCTATCCACCCGCGCGCTTTAACTGCCCGTCAAATTCCAATTAATCTGTTTGCTGAAGAAAGTCGGCAGCCTGACCGGTTTGCTATTCTTTTACATAGCTGCCGTCGCTGCACATGCGCAGGTTCAGGTCGCCGGGAACGGAATACTCCGTCACTTCCATCACATTATCCATGTCGCTGAAGTCCACAAATGCCTCCGCCTGCTCCCGGGGCCATCCGGTGGACCCCGCCTTGCGCCGCACCAGCCGCTCCCGGACATCGTTTTTGTCCGCGGAAATGCGGATGGTGTAATCCGCGTACTGCTTTAGGTCCGACCAGCCGGGCCGGTCCAGCAGCAGGTAATTGCCCTCCAGCAGGATAATATCGCCCGTAACGGTAATGGCATTGTCCCGGGGGTTATGGAGTTTGCGGTTGTACTCCGGCCAGCCGCAGTTTTCGCCCGCTGCCACCTGCCGGATCCGCTGGGTCATCTGCTCAAGGTCAAAGCTGATGGGAGAGCCTTTCACCCGGGCCATGGGGATCTCCTCCCCATTTTTCACCACGGTATGACTGGCCAGATAATCCTGATAGTGGTGGAATCCGTCCATGCCGATGGACTGGATGGGTGTCAGGCCGGCTTCCGTATGGGAAAGATGCTCCAGAAAGCTGACGAGCGTACTCTTACCCGCCGCGGGGGGCGCAGCCAGCAACACAAGAATGCGGCGGCCCCGCTCCCTCTGCAGGGCAGTCAGATGCCGCAGCAGGGGCAGGAAGATGGTACTGACGCTTTCATCCGTATACCGGGCGGTCACATCCATCCCGTTGATGCAGGAAATGTACTCCATGGTCTTTACAGTGCGTGGGCATTGTTGGGCTCGAAGAAGATCCCTGCCTTGTCGCCGATGTTGTAGATCTTCTTGCCCTTGGGGTTATACTCGTGGATAATGAGCTTGGTGTCGCCAACCATAACGTGATACAGCTGGTAAGCGCCCATGAAGGTAGACACAATGACCTCACAGGGCAGGACACCCTCGTCACACAGTACGGTGGACTCGGGCCGCAGAACCACGGTGGTCTCTGCGCCTACCGCGACCCGATCACCGGTGCCGTCCACTCGGACTTCCCTGCCGTAAACCTCTACTACATCCACTTCGCCCTCGTGGCGCAGCATCTTGCCTTTCAGGAAGTTGGCATCGCCGATGAAGTCGGCAACGAACTCGCTGACGGGATGGTAGTAGATCTCGTGGGGGGTACCCATCTGGGCGATCTTGCCGGCATTCATAATGATGATCTTGTCGGAGATGGACATGGCCTCGGACTGGTCGTGGGTAACATAGACGGCGGTGATGCCGGCTTTCTGCTGAATACGGCGGATCTCCGTCCGCATGGAGACACGGAGCTTGGCATCCAGGTTGGAAAGGGGCTCGTCAAACAGCAGCACACCGGGCTCCACCACCAGGGCTCTTGCCAGGGCGACACGCTGCTGCTGGCCGCCGGAGAGCTGGTTCGTCATACGGGCTTCCATGCCGGACAGACCCACCAGCTCCAGGATGTCCGTAACTTTCTGCTTGATAACATCCTTGGGAAGCTTGCGCAGCTTCAGGCCGTAGGCCACGTTGTCAAAAATATTGTAGTGGGGAAGCAGCGCGTAGCTCTGGAACACCATGGCGGTATCCCGCTTGTCGGGGGTCAGCGCGTCGATCTTCTCGCCGCCCAGCCAGATGCCGCCCTCGTCGGGACTTTCAAAGCCCGCGATCATACGAAGCGTTGTGGTCTTGCCGCAGCCGGAGGGACCCAGCAATGTGACGAAGCTGCCCGGCTCGATGTCCAGGCTCACCTTATTGACCGCGTAGAAATCCTTCTTGGTCTTGGGATCAATATAAATCTTGGAAATACCGTCCAGTTTAATACCCTTTTTCTCTTTTGACATGGTAATCAACCCTCCATGTATTTACTGGTGCCGAAGTGCTTGATAAACAGATTCATCAGCGCGATGATAGCGTAGACGAAAATGATCAGGAACGACGCGTACACGCAGGCGGTGCCCCATTCGCCCTTTTCGGCCATGCTGTTGATCTGTACGGTAACAAGCTTCCATCTGGGGGTGACCAGCAGGATAACGGCGGAAATCGCGGTGATGGAACGGACAAACGCGGTCACAAGTCCGGAGAAGAAGGAGTCCTTGATGAGCGGCAGTGTAACCGTAAAGAACACCTTGGCACTGCCCGCACCCAGGTCAATGGCGGATTCCTCGATGCTCTTATCGATCTGCCGCAGGGCGGAAATACCGCTTCGGGTACCGGTAGGCAGGGAGCGGACCACAAAGGCAATGATCAGAATGGCGGAAGTGCCGTACAGGCCCTCCAGGAATCCGGTGCGGAACATGCCGTTGGAGAAGCCCCGGATGTAGCCGATACCGAGAACGGTACCGGGGACGGCCATTGCCAGCATGGACAGCAGTTCCAGCAGGCCCTTGCCCTTAAACTGCTTTTTGACCACAAGGTATGCAATCAGCATGGACATGATGGCCGTTGCCGGCGCTGCGATGGCGGAAAGCAGGGCGGAATCCTTAAAGTTCCGCAGGCCGTTCTGCAGCATGAAGTTATTGAAATGCCGCATGCTGAGGGAATAATCCCGTCCCCACAGCTTAAAGAAGCCGCCGAAGAACACCATGATATACATGACCATGACAAATACGGAAATCAGGGAGCAGATGGTGGTCAGGGGAATGGTGACGCTCTTGTCGGTGATGGGCATTCTCGCCCGGGTTGCCTTGCCGGTGAGGGTGGCGGCAGTCTTGGATTCCAGATAGTATTTCTGAATAATAAACATGATGATGGTGACCGACAGCAGCACCACGGACATGGCAGCGGCGCCCTGCTTATCGTAAGCACCGGTGATCTGCAGATAGATGGTGGTTGCCAGGGTGTCGTAGTTGCCGCCAATCAACATGGCATTGGCAAAGTCAGCAGCGGACTCGATGAAGGTCACCAGGAAAGCGTTGCCGAGACCCGGCAGCAGCAGAGGCAGAGTGACGGTGGTGAACACCTTCATCCGGGAAGCGCCCATGTCCCGGGCAGCCTCCTCCAAAGAGGGGTCGATGTTTTTCAGCAGCCCCTTGAGCATCAGATAGCACACGGGGAAGAAGGTCATGGTCTGGACGATGACCAGGCCCCACAGGCCGTAGATATTGGCATCCTTCATGCCCAGCAGGTACTTTGTCACCATACCCTGCTTGCCGAACAGCAGGATCATACTCAGCGACAGCACGAAGGGAGGGGACACGACCGGCAGTACGGAAACCAGGTTGAAAAGCTTTTCCACAATCTTGGATCGGATATGGACATACACATCCACATAGGCGAACAGGAGGCCCACAATGGTGGAAAGGACACCGGTAATAATACCGGCCCGGAGGGTATTCCAGAACGCTTTCCGGAAGCCGGTCATATTCAGCACTCGCTGAAAGGTAGCGGTGGTGAACCTGCCGGTCTGCTCATCCAGTACGCCGTCGATGAGAAGGTAAATCAGGGGATACAACACAAACAGTAGCATCGCGATCATCAGGAACGCAACCGTGCAAACCAGAACGGGGTCGCTGAAGAACTTTTTCCGATCCAGTCTCCTGCTTTGATCTTTATTCATAAGCTGCTTCTCCTTTCTTGGGAGTCAAAAATGCAGGGAAAATACTAAGGGCACCTGCAGCGGTTTTCGGAACCCTGCCGTCCGCAGATCATACGCTGCCCTTTTGGAGATTCAAGGAAATACAGGAATCAGGGGGATGACGTTTGTCATCCCCCCGTCAGCTAACTGAATTAAATTATTAAGCAGGATCAGCTGGTGAGGAACCGGTCGGAACCGTTCTCGCCGTTGACGACTTCCATGAACCGCTCAACACGCTCGGTGGTGTGGGCCTTGGCGTCGGCAAAGTCATAGTCGATGCAGACGCTGATGTCCAGGTCGAACTTCTCCAGTACCTCGGGCTGCTTAGCATTCTTCAGCACCAGGAACTGATAGGAACCGGTGGTGGCAGCCAGCTCCACGCACTCGGGAGTCAGGCAGAACTCGATGAACAGCTTGGCAGCGTTGGGATGCTTCGCGCCCTCAAAGATGGAGACCGCGCCAACCTCAGCAGCGGTGCCGGAAGCGGGAACCGCCATGCCGATGTTGTCATAGCCGCTGACGATCTGGTAAACCGCGTCATGCAGGAAGCCAATGCCGATAGCGCACTCGCCGGGGCCCACATTCTTGGAGGGGCCGCCGCCGGACTTGGTGTACTGCTCAACGTTCTGGTCCAGCGCGTACCAGTACTCCTCAGCCTTCTCCTGGCCCCACATCTGCACGGTGGCGTTCAGGAACAGCTTGGAGGTGGAAGCGGTGTTAGGGTTGGAGAACCAAATCAGGTTCTTGTACTCGGGCTTGATCAGGTCGTCCCAATCCTTGGGAGCGTCCAGGCCTTTCTCATCCAGGATCTCGGTGTTGTAGAAGAAGCCCATGATGCCGGTGTAGATGCCGTACCAGTAGCCGTCGGCATCCCGGTACATATCGGACATCAGATTCACAGCGTTCTGGGCATCATACTGCATCAGTAGGCCCTTGGAGGCGCAGACAGCCTGGGGATCGGAAGTGCCGCCGAACCAAACGTCGGCAGAGGGGTTGCCGTTCTCTTCTTCAATCTTAGCCTGTACTTCGCCGCCGGTCAGGCGCTGCCAGGAAGTCTTGATGTTGTACTTCGCGGCAAAAGCATCCGCCGCAGCCGCGATGTAGGGATCCTCACAGGAGCCGTAGATAACCAGCTCGCCTTCCGCCTGGGCGTCGGCGATCAGCTTGGTGAAGTAGTCTTCTTCCTCGGCTTCGGTGGGAGCGGCGGTGGTCTCCGCAGGAGCGGCTTCCGTAGGCGCTGCCGTGGTGGGCGCGGGTTCCTCGGTCTTGGCGCAGGCGCACAGACCCAGAAGCATTACCACAGCCAGAAGCATTGCGATAATCTTTTTCATTTCATAACCTCCATTTTTATTAATTCGGTTGGGGTATCCAAACTGTATAGTGATTATAGCACTTTTCACAAAAAATGCAATATCAATGTTCTTAAATTTGAATTTTTCTACTATTTGACTATTTTCTTGTAAAATCTTTGTAAAATCTGCTGAATTCTTTTTCTTATCCGCTATTCCCCCTGACTGTATAAATGGTGTATCTATTCATGCTTCTTGCATCAGGCCAGCATCCCTCACACCTGCTTTTCATTGAGGTAACAGCCCCATATTTCATAAGAAAAAGGACAGAAGCCCTCCCTGTTTGGAAAGGCTCTGCCCTTTTGCTTGCTGCCGTTTCACCACGGGGGCCGTTAATACAAAGCAGCGGTGCCGGTGGTGTGGAACAGGTCCATCTTCTGATGCATGACTTTCTTCATCTCGTCGATGCAGGCCGGGTAAATATCGCCGGGCTCCCGCAGGGATTCGTCTTTCAGGACCTCCCGGGCCTTGATGTAGAAAGCTTTCTTGATGTCGCTGGAGATGTTCAGCTTGGAGATGCCGGTAAGGCAGGCCTGCTCGATCTCGTCATCGGGGTTGTCGGAGCCGCCGTGGAGCACCAGGGGAACACTGACCGCCTCCCGGATCTGCTTCAGCAGCTCCAGCTCCAGGTGGGGGGTCAGTCCCTTGGGATACAGGCCGTGGCGGGTGCCGATGGCGATGGCCAGGGTGTCAACGCCGGTGCGCTCCACAAATTCCTTTGCTTCCTCGGGCCGGGTATAACTGATCTGGTTGCCCTCCATGGTGCCGATGGTGCCAAGCTCCGCTTCCACGGACACACCTACGGCGTGGGCAATCTCCACCACCTTTTTGGTCTGGGCAATGTTTTCTTCAAAGGGCAGGGCGGAGCCGTCGATCATCACGGAGGTGAAGCCGCAGGCGATGGCGGTCATCACATCTTCCAGGTTCGCGCCGTGATCCAGGTGCAGGCACACGGGGATTTTGGTATTGTGGGCCTCCTCGATGACCATTTTCGCAAAGCTCTTCCGGGCAAAGCGCAGCTCGTCGGGGTGGATCTCCACGATCACGGGGGCGTTGGCCTCCTCGGCGGCCTCGATGCAGGCCCGGAGCACCATGGAGGTGCCGGTGTTGAAAGCAGGGATGGCAAAATGGTGGGTCAGGGTGGGTTTGCAGATTTCAGTCATGTTGCAAAGCATAAATCTATTCTCCTTAAAAAATTTATTGCCGGGTAAACAGATTACCGGTGGTACAAAATGAAAATATGCCTGTCGGCTTTCTTCAGCAGACAAATAAATTGGAATTTGCCGGCTTCGCCGAATTGACAATTGACAATTGACAGTTGAC
>CAZVDH010000112.1:0-6127 GCA_964625595.1 uncultured Oscillospiraceae bacterium
GGGGGCAAGGCGTCTATCCACCCGCGTACCTTAACTGCCCGACAAATTCCAATTTACCGCGCTGCCGGGAAATCAATATGCATCAAAAGCATCCGCCCGCAACCCATTGGGGGGCGCGGGCAGATGCATTAAAAGGTAACGGTGACGGTGGTTCCTTTGCCGGGGGTGCTCTCTAAGCTTATCTTTGCGTTATGGTACTGTGCCGCGTGCTTGACGATGGACAGCCCAAGCCCGGTACCGCCGGAGGCCTTGGAGTGGCTCTTGTCCACCCGGTAGAACCGCTCGAACACCCGGCTCTGGTCCTCCTTTGGGATACCGATTCCGGTATCCGCAACTGTCAGTACCACATGGCCGTCCTTTTTGAGGACCGACACCTCCACACTGCCCCCGTCCACATTGTACTTTACCGCGTTGCTGCACAGGTTCTGCACGATCTCATAGAGCAGTCCCCGCACACCCAAGATCTGGGCATGCTCTCCGGACACCCGGGTCGTGACATGCTTTTCCTCCGCCTGCATTTTGAGAGACTGAACGGCATCCTCCGCAATGTCCAGAAGATCCACCTCTTCCCGGGGCATCTCCACCCCCTCGTCCAGGTGGCTCAGCCGCATCACGTCCTCAATGAGCAGCACAAGCCGGGAGGCCTCCCGGCGGATATTGCCAATGAAGCGCTGGGTATCCTCCGGCTTTACCAGGCCGTTTTCCAGCAGCTCCGCGCTGCCGATGATGGACTGCAGGGGCGTTTTCAGCTCATGGGATACATTGGCGGAAAACTCCCGTCGGGTCTGCTCAGCGCCGGACACCTCCGTAATGTCCAGAGCCAGGATCATCAGGCCGATCACATCGGTGCCGGAGACGATCCGGTTGAGCAGAAACTGATACTCCCGCCCGTTTCTTTCGGCCCGAAGCTCACAGTTTCCCTCCCGGAACGCGGTCTCCACCGCGCCGGTCATTTCCGGCTTCCGGTCCACCTGGCAGAAAGCGCTGCCGACGCAGCTGTCTTCCGCCCCAAACAGCTTTTCCGCCGCGGGATTGATGCTCAGCACCGTACCGCTGCCGTCCAGCAGCACCAGGCCCTCGTTCATATTGGCGGTAATCTGGTTAAATTCGTCGGTCTTCTGACGGAGGGAGCGCAGCTGGGCATTGATTTCCTCATGCTGCTGGTGAATGCGCCGCAGCAGAGGCGACAGCTCCTCGTAGGTTTCGTTTTCCAGGGGGTGCTCTAAGTCCAGCTTTTCCAGCGGCTCCACAATTTTTCGGGCAGTCCGCTGGGCCAGAATTGCCGACAGGATCAGTGCCGCCGCTGCCACCACACAGGCAGGATGGAGCATTCCCGCCGCCAGAACCAGCAGCGACTTCTGACTGACGGAGATCCGCAGGACGCTGCCGTCAGAAAGCTTCTTTGCTTCATAAATCTGCTTTTCCAGCAGGGTATCCGACTGGCGCACCGCGCTGCCGAAGCCGTAGCGCAGGGCCTGACGGATTTCTTCCCGCTCCAGATGGCTTTCCATTCCCACGGAATCCGCGTGGGTATCAAACAGGACGGTGCCGTCGGGCTTGATCCAGGTTATGCGGTAATTCTTTGCTTCCAGCTTTTGCAGATAATCCAATCCGCCCTGTTCCGTTCCGGCGGCGGCAAGGCTCAGCTCGTCTTTCAGCTGTGTAGTCTGCACATTGCCTGCGTAGCTGTAAAACACGCCCATGACGATGACCAAGGCGCACAGCAGCACCACCGCAGCGATCACAAGTATGGAACGAAAAATCTTACCGGTCATGCTTTCCCTCCATACGATAGCCCACGCCGCGGACGGTTTCTATCCGCTGTCCCCAATCCCCCAGCTTCTGGCGCAGGGTGCGGATGTGCATATCCACCGTGCGGGTCTCCACGGCGTAATCCGTGTTCCAGATGTCATGCAGGAGCTGCTCCCGGCTGAACGCCGTCCCCGGGTGGGACAGGAACAGCTTCAGCAGTTCATACTCCTTATAGGTCAGGGTGATCCGCTCACCTGCCAGAGTAACGGTGTGCTGGTTTGGATCCAGCGTAAGGCCATCCAGTGACAAAAGAGCCGCCGGCTGGTTTGGCTGGCTCCGGCGCAGGACCGCCTTTACCCGGGAGACCATCTCCATCATGCCAAAGGGCTTTGTAATGTAGTCGTCCGCCCCCATATCCAGGCTCTGGACCTTGTCATACTCCGTGCCCCTGGCGGTTGCCATAATGACGGGGATTCGCTTAAACCGCTCATCCGCTTTCAGACGCTTCAGGAGCGTCACACCGTCTTCTCCGGGAAGCATCACATCTAGCAGGATAAGCTCCGGCTGCTTCTGCTGCAAGGCTTCCCAAAAAGCGCTTCCATCGGGGAAGCCCATGGCCTCCAGCCCGGTGGAATTCAGCGCGTATACCTCAAGCTCCCGGATACCGGGATCATCCTCCACACACCAGATCATATTCCTGCCTCCTTACACGGCCAATCCAAAAATCTCTTTCCTGTATAGTAACCCTTTCCGGCGAAAAATGCAAGTATCCAGTTACTGGCAGGATCTGTGAATGCCGGTGACGGAAAATTCCACCCACTCGGCGATATTGGTGCAGTGGTCGCCGATGCGCTCAAAATACTTGTCGATCATGAGAAGATCCAGGGCAAACTCTCCCTCGGCGGGATTCGCCGCAACAAAGCCCAGAATGTCCGTTTTGATCTCGTTAAAATAGTTGTCAATCACATCGTCATAGTCCATGACCTGCCTTGCCAGGTCCAGGTCCTGCTTTACATAGGCGTTCACCGCCTCCGTGACCATGTACTGGGCGGCCTTTGCCATTTCCCGGATCCGGGGATAGTTTTCCTCCCCGCCCCGCTTCATTTTGGGGATCAGGTCCACAATGTCCTCCGCCTGGTCGCCGATCCGCTCCATGTCGGTAATCATCTTCATGGCGGCGCTGATCTGACGCAGGTCCCGGGCTACCGGCTGCTGCCGAAGCAAAAGCTTTAAGCAGGCGGTTTCAATGGTGCGCTCGCTTTCATCGATCAGTGCCCCCACGGAGCTGACCTTTTCTGCCAGCTCAGCGCTGTAATCCGTCAGGGCCTGGGACGAAAGGGCAATAATTTCCTCGCAGGCCGCCCCCATTTTGATAAGCTCCTGGTTGAGCCCGCTGAGCTGCTCCCGGTAAAGGTCTCTCAAACAAATCGTCTCCTTTTCCTGTATTCCCGGCACTATCAGCCGAATCTGCCGGTAATGTAATTCTCGGTGCGCTTATCCACCGGCTGGGAGAACAGCGCCTCCGTGCTGCCGTATTCCACAAGGTCCCCCAGGAGGAAGAACGCCGTCTGGTCGGAAATCCGCAGGGCCTGCTGCATATTGTGGGTCACAATGACGATGGTATAGTCTTTCTTCAGCTCCATGGCAAGGTCCTCGATCCGGGAGGTGGAGATGGGGTCCAGAGCCGAGGTGGGTTCGTCCATCAGAAGCACCTCCGGCTCCACCGCGAGAGCCCGGGCAATGCACAGCCGCTGCTGCTGTCCGCCGGACAACCCCAAAGCGTTCTTTTTCAGTCTGTCCTTGACCTCGTCCCAGATAGCCGCGTCCGTCAAAGCCTTTTCCACGATCTCATCCAGCCTTGCCTTGTTCCGGATGCCATGGGTCCGGGGGCCGTAGGCAATGTTGTCGTAAATGCTCATAGGAAAGGGATTGGGCTTCTGGAACACCATGCCCACCTGCCTGCGCAGCCCGTTGACCTCCGCTTCAAAGATGTCTTCCCCATGGAAGCGCACATCCCCCGTGATTTTCACCCCGGGAATCAGGTCGTTCATTCGGTTCAGCGTTTTGAGAAAGGTGGACTTGCCGCAGCCCGAGGGGCCGATGAGGGCGGTAATGGATTTTTCGGGGATGTCAATACTGATGTTTTTCAGCGCCTGGGTCTGCCCGTACCACAGGTTCAGACCGTTAACGGTAATGATAGGCTCATTCAATGTAATTTCTCCTTTTGGATATGGGTAATGGAGTGAGACCTCAATTGTCAATTCTTCTATCCCGCGTTCTTTTTCCGGAAATACCGGGTGACCACGGCGGCAAGCAGATTGATCATCAGGGCCAGCACCATCAGGATCGCCGCGATGCCGAAAGCCACACCGAATTCTCCCTGCTCCTTGGCGTACACATACAGGGCAACGGTCAGGGTCGCCCCGGCGCTGGAAATTCCTTTCACAAAGCCTTTCACCACATGGGCAAACCCCGCGGTGAACAGCAGAGCAGCGGATTCTCCCAGGATCCGGCCCACGGAAAGGATGCATCCGGTGATGACGCCGTCCTGACAGCCGGGCAGCACCACCGTGCGCACCACCCGCCACTTCCCTGCCCCCAGGCCGAAAGCGCCCTCCCGGTAGGACTGGGGCACGGTTTTCAGACTCTCCTGGGTATTGCGCAGGATTGTGGGCAGGTTCATGATGGTGAGGGTCAGCGCCCCCGCCCGCAGGCAGGTGCCGATATTATTGGAGAAAACCAGCATACCCACCAGGCCGTAGATGATGGAGGGGATGCCGCTGAGGGCCTCCGCCGCGTACTCGATCACGGCGACGATCTTTTTATTGGATGCGTATTCCGTCAGGTATACCGCCGCTCCTACGCCCAAAGGAATCACCATATAAAGGGTGTCAATGACGATGTACACCGTGTTCAGAATGTCCGGGAGGATTCCAATGTTGCCGCTTAAATAGCTGGGCTTCGTAGAAATGAATTCCCAGCTCAGGCTGGGGATGCCCCGGATCAGGACATAGACCACCAGAAAGAGGGTCAAAAGGGCTGTCAGGCCGGTGGCTAAATACATACCGCCCCGCACCATCCACAGGAACCGCCGGCGGCTGCCGGATAACGTTTCTTTCTTCATCCGCGCCTGTCTCCTTTCAGGAAGAAATTCAGTGCCGCGTTCAGGAGCATGATAAAGAGGAACAGCACCAGGGCGATGGAAAACAGCGCCTGCCGCTGCAGGCCGCTGGAATAGGACATCTCCGATGCCACGGCGGTGGTCAGAAACTTCACGGACTGGAACAGGGAATCAGGCATATTGGCTACGTTCCCCGCCACCATCATCACCGCCATAGCCTCTCCGATAGCCCGGCCCACGCCCAGCACCACGGCGGCGGCAATGCCGCTTTTTGCTGCCGGAACGGAAACCCGGAACCAGGTTTCCTCCGGACTGGCGCCCAGGGCAAGGGAGGCGTCCTCGTACTCCTTGGGAACGGCCTCCAGAGCGGTGACGGACATTTTAATAATGGAGGGCAGGATCATGATGGACAGCACCACAATGGCTGCCAAAAGGCAAGCGCCGTCTGGAACGTGGAAGAGCTTCCGGATACCCGGCACCAGCACCATCATGCCCACCAGACCGTAGACAACGGAGGGGATGCCCGACAGCATGGATACCGCCTGCCCCATGATCTCTTTCACGGTTTTGGGAGCCAGCTTCGCAAGATACACGGCGGTGAGGAATCCGACGGGCACGCCCAAAACGATGGCGCCGGCGGTTCCGTAAACGCTGGTGAGAATAAAGGGCAAGATTCCATACTGGGGCTGAGCCGCCGTGGAGGCCCAGGTGTCCCCGAACAGGAAGTCCGCAAGTCCGATTTGCCGGATGGCGGGAATGCCGGAGATCACCAGATACACGGTAATCAGCAGCACACAGCCCACGGTTACCAGACCCAGCAGCAGGAATATGCCGTGGACCACGGCTTCCAGCAGGTTTCCTTTTTGTTTCATACTGCTTTCCTTTCCTGATAACAATTCTATCGCCATTATCATACCGCCGGAATGTAAAATGCGAAATCCGGGGATTGTAAAATCTATGTCAAGTCCGCAATCTTATAAACAAATCCTGCTTTCGGCGTCAGGAAACAGGAAAATTGGAATTTAATTGACAATTGACAATGAACAATTGACAATTAAGGAATCCCTTCGGGATGATTTAAAATAAAAAGAATTTGGATGAAAAACAATAGAAATTATTTCTAAATTGTCCCGTAGGGACACAATAATTGTCAACTGTCAATTGTCAATTCGGCGAAGCCGGCAAATTCCAATTTCTCTGGTTCTATAATAAATGTTGGGGTCAGGTGGTGAGCCTGGCCCCAAAGTTATATTT
>CAZVDH010000113.1:0-6048 GCA_964625595.1 uncultured Oscillospiraceae bacterium
CAAAAAGCGCAGGATAAAATGGTATTAACCATTTTATCGAGAAATAGTATGAAAGTAGACTTGGATTTCCGCGAATGAATCGTGATAAAAAAGGCCGAGGACGCAGATGGGCTTTCCGCCCATCAAGGACGAGAACGCATTTTAGCGCGATTCAGACCGCAAAGACTGTCTGATTTTAATCGCATATTAGTATTAGATGCATACAGCAGCGCCCGGCTCTTGTACAGAGTCGGGCGCTGCTGTATGCATCTGACACTAATATGCGATTGGACTTTACCCGGGGATAATATTCTTCTCCCGGGGTACTAGGAAATATCCTCCCGGACGATATACTGTGGATGATTCCCTGCGTCTTTACAACTTCCTTGCCAATCTCCGCCATGGAATCCCCGCACTGAGGCCAGACCGGATCCTCAACATCCAGACGATGCTTAACCTGCTTCGTTGGGATTCCCCCCGGAATGGTATCCAGTGTGTAGACATACTTCTTGTGCCGCTTGCGGCCGACCACATCGGTCGCTTCCGATTCCTCTTCAAACTGTTTCCAGCCCATTTACCGGCTTGTGCGCCTTTGGCTGCAGGCGATTTATTCAGAGGTTCCCTTGGTTTCCGGGGAACCGGGTCTGGGCATCGGCGTTTTCCAGAAGCTCCGATGTCAGATCCGGAGGACTCTCCGGTCCGGAGGGTGTTCCGTTTTCTCCCTTTTCCTCCTTATAAGCGTGAAGCTTCTTCCACACCAGCCACACCAACACCCCAATGCCGATCACTACCGCGGCGCCCGTCACATAAACACTGGCCGGGATTTTTGTATCCATGATCCGGTCCGCCGCATCGGTAAACGCCTTGGAAAAATATTCCTCGTCGTCATAGTCGCCGAAGTAGTACGCGTCCAGATAGTCCAGGAGGATCTCGCAGGCTTCGTCATCCATGACCGACCGGGCCTCCAGGCCGCAGACATACCAGGTGTTATAGACCCCATTGTGCTCCTGGAAAATCACCAGGAAGTGGGCTTCATCCCGGAAAAGCGTATCGTAGAGCTCCCCGGCAAAGGCGTCCAGCTGATCCGACGTGGGGTTAAGCACCCCGCTTACATCCTCCGTCAGATACAGGTAGGGGCTGACGCCGGTCCGCTTGTAGAAATAGGCAAGGCCCTTTTCCAGCTTATCCGGGTCCCGGATCCAGTCCAGATTGTCCGTATACCAGCCCACGTTCACAAGGGAACTGCTTTGCAGCCGCTCCCGGCGAATGGTGGAGGTCTGGATTTCGGCGGAGCTTCCACCGGAGGATGTTTTTCCCGAAACGGTGCAGCTTGATACCACCACCGAGCAGATGATCAGCACGACCACCAGGAGCAAAATGCTCCCCAGGCACCCGCCGCCGCAGCCGCTTCCGCAGCCGGAACGCCGGGGCGCACGCACAGGATTTACAATTATGGGACGCACGGGGCGCGGCCCAAAGGGATCCGGACCTCTCCGGCTGTTCGAAAAGCCGTTTCCGGAAAAGCCGGAAGAATGGCTCCCGCTCCCGGAAGACCGGCCCGCAAAACTGCCTGCCGAACTGTGTCCCCGGCTTCCGCCGGAAAAGCTGCTACGGCTTCCGCCGCCGGAATGTCCGCCGGAATGCCGCATTCCACCGCCGCCGGAGCTGCGCATACCTCCGCCGCTTCCGCCTCCGCCGCCTGCACGGCCCATACTGACCACCTCCATATTATCGTGACCCCCGGACCGGCTCCGGCCCGGGGGAATTCTGTTTAAAGGTTATCTTTCATAATCTGATCGTGAAATTGGAATTTGCCGGCTTCGCCGAATTGACAATTGACAATTGACAGTTGACAATTATTGTGTCCCTACGGGACAATTTAGAAATAATTTCTATTGTTTTTCATCCAAATTCTTTTTATTTTAAATCATCCCGAAGGGATTCCTTAATTGTCAATTGTTCATTGTCAATTGTCAATTAAATTCCAATTTGTCGTTTAGCTGACGAAAGCCGATAACCCTGTTCTGTTTTAATCCAGCTTCTCGCCCTCGTCCCGGTAGGGGCTTTCCAGGGGGGATGCCGACTTGGCTTCGCTCTGGTAGCGGCCGACCACCTTGGCTGCCAGGTCCACCGGCAGGATGGTGCCCGCGCCGGCCACACAGCCGCCGGGGCAGGCCATGCCCTCCAGGAGGTAGCCGTTATACTTACCCGCCTTTGCCATGGTCATAAGCTTCCGGCAGTCACGCAGGCCCTCGGCCCGGGCGGTCTTGACCTCCAGGTCGGGATTCGTCTCATGAATGAGCTTCTCCACCGCGCCGGCAACACCGCCGGACACCGCGAAGCCTCTTCCGGCAGCGGTGCCCTCGTTCATGGGCTCGCCGGCTTCAATGGTGGCAAAGTCAATCTCCTTGGCCTCAAACATACCCTGCAGCTCCTCAAAGGTCAGCACAAAGTCCACATCGGAGCGAATATTTTCCCGGATGGCTTCCAGCTTCTTGGCGGCGCAGGGGCCCACAAAGACCACCTTGCAGCCGGGGAACTGCTTCTTCATCAGACGGGCGGTGAACACCATGGGGGTCAGGGTCATGGAAATGTTCTTGCTCTGGGCAGGGAACAGCTTATGGACCATGGAATGCCAGGCAGGGCAGCAGGAGGTTGCCATAAAGTCCTGCTTGGCGGGGACCTTTTCCAGGAAGTCCTTGGCTTCCTCGATGGTGCACATATCCGCGCCCACAGCAACCTCCACCACCCGGTCAAAGCCCAGCTTCTTCATGGCGGCGGTAAACTTTTCCGGTGTGGAATACTTGCCGAACTGGCCGATAAAGGCGGGGGCCACAATGGCAATGACCTGGTTGCCCTCCACGATGGAGCGGACCACCTGATAGATCTGGCCCTTGTCCACGATAGCGCCGAAGGGACAGCTTACCAGGCACTGGCCGCAGGAAACACACTTGTCCTGGTTGATAACGGCCTTGCCGTTCTCGTCCATGCCAATGGCATCCATGCCGCAGGCCGCCTGACAGGGCCGCTCAATGTGGATAATGGCGTGGTAGGAGCAGGCGGCGGCGCACTTGCCGCACTTGATGCACTTGCCCGTTTCAATGCGGGACTTGCCGTTGACAAAGCTGATGGCATCCCGGGGGCAGACCTTCTGGCAGGAGGCAGCCAGACAGTTCTGGCAGCTCTCCGTCACACGGTACTGGTTCGTGGGGCAGGCATGGCAGGCATAGGGAATGATATTAATGAGCGGCGGCTCATAGTACTGCTGGGCGATGGCCGCGTGGTCCATACCCTCGGTGATCAGGCTTCGGGTCTGGACGGAACGGACGGACAGGCCCATGGCAAGGCGCACCCGCTCACCGGCAATGGCCCGCTCCAGAAAAATGGATTCCCGGTGCAGGGGCTGGTCGCCGGGGACGATCACATAGGGCAGATCCTCCGCCTTGGTGTAATCTCCGTCGGTGTAGGCCATTCTGGCCACCTCGGTAAAGACCTTCTTGCGGATGTCTGTGATCAGGGACGGAATTCCTCTCATTTTCTCTCCTCCTGTGCTGCGAAAAAAAATCGGCCAAATTTTTCTTTATATATTATAGCAGAAATCCGTATCAGGTCAAGTCCGGCCTTATGTTTTCTCCCTGGAGGAAAGCCCTGGCATTTTTACGCCCGTGGGACATACACTGGAAGTAAACCACAATTGGAGGGGATCCGATATGAAACGGGCAACCGGTATTCTTCTGGCGCTGCTGCTTACGCTCCCGCTGCTGCCCCAT
This sequence comes from uncultured Oscillospiraceae bacterium, assembly GCA_964625595.1. Lineage (GTDB taxonomy): Bacteria > Bacillota > Clostridia > Oscillospirales > Oscillospiraceae > Faecousia. The sequence goes on from CAZVDH010000113.1 coordinate 3,750, forward strand.
CCTGCCCGGGCAGCAGGGCTGGAGGTGGCGGGAAAGAGCGCCGTTCTCATGGACGCGGCTACGGGAACGGTGCTGTATGAATCCAATCCCCACGAAAAGCTGGCTCCCGCCAGCGTTACCAAGGTCATGACCATGCTGCTCATTATGGAGGCGGTGGATTCCGGCAAGCTCTCTCTGGACGACACCATTACCGCCTCGGAAGAAGCCGCCGCCAAGGGCGGCAGCCAGATCTACCTGAAGGTGGGCGAAACCATGCCGGCAAGGGATATGCTCAAGTCCATTGCCGTATCCTCCGCCAATGACTGTGCCTGCGCCATGGCAGAGCACCTTGCCGGAAGCGAGGGGGCTTTCGTGGAACAGATGAACCGCCGGGCCGGGGAACTGGGTATGAACGACACCCATTTTGTCAACTGCACCGGCCTGGACGACGGGGCGGAGGCCGCCCAGCACCGCACCAGCGCCTACGACATTGCCCTTATGTCCAGGGAGCTGCTTGTAAAGCACCCGGACATCAAAAAGTTCACCTCCATCTGGATGGACACCGTCCGGAACGGCGCTTTCGGCCTGTCCAATACCAATAAGCTGATCCGGTTCTACAACGGGGCCACGGGGCTGAAAACCGGCTACACCTCCGGGGCGGGCTACTGCCTGTCCGCCACGGCGGAGCGGGATGGCATGGAGCTGATTGCTGTGGTGATGGGCTGTGAGACCTCCCAGAAGCGGGCCGCCGCCTGCAAGTCCATGCTGGACTACGGCTTTGCCAATTTCTCCCTGGTGAGCCCCGGCCTGGAAGAGGACCTCCGGGTGCCGGTGACCCTGGGAACGGCGGATTCCGTTCCCCTGACCCTGGCGGGCGGAGACAGCATGCTCATTGACAAGGGGCAGAAAAATCTGGTCACTTACGAAGTATCTTCGGAGCCTTCCGTAAAAGCGCCGGTAGCCAAGGGCCAGGCCCTGGGGTCCCTGACGGTGAAAGCCGGAGACCAGGTCCTCAAAACCATTCCCCTGGTAGCAGCCTCCGATGTGGACCGCCTGACCTGGGGCAGTCTCTTCCTCACCGTTCTGCGCCGCGCCGCCATGGGAAAAACCGCATAGCAAAGCTGCCTGTCTCTTTCTGAGGCAGGCAGTTTCGTTATATTACAGGATAATTGTCAATTGACGCCCAGGTAGCCGCACAGGACTTTCAGCGTATTGTACACCCCGTCAATGTGGCTGCGCTCATAGCCGTGGCTGGCGTAGACCCCCGCGCCGATCAGGCCGTGGCGCAGATCATAACCTCCCCGGAGCGTTGCCTCCACATCGGAGCCGTAGTGGGGGTACACATCCACCGCGTAATCCGCGCCCGTGTCCTTTGCCGCCTGGATGAGCTTGCCCACCACGGCATAGCTGTAGGGTCCGCCGGAATCCTTGGCGCAGATGGATACCTGGCGCTCGGTGCAGCTCAGGCCCTCACCTACGCAGCCCATATCCACGGAAATGGCCTCCGTCACCCCGGCGGGCACCGAGGCAGAGCCGCCGTGGCCCACTTCCTCGTACACCGTCACATGGACATAGGTGTGCCGGGGCAGGGTGACGGCCTGGTCTTTCAGATACTTGGCAAAGCCCAGCAGGATTCCCACGGACAGCTTGTCGTCCAGGAACCGGCTCTTGAGATAACCGGAGGCTGTGCGCCGGGTCCGGGGATCAAAGCACACAATATCCCCGGTCTGAATGCCCAGCTTCCCGGTGTCCTCTGCGGACTTCACATCCTCGTCCAGCACCACCTCCACGGTGTCAAAGCCGCGCTTTACGTCAGAGTAGCTGCCGTTGACATGGATGGAGGCGTTGCAAAGCTGCAGCGTTCCCTCGTAACATTTTCCCTCCCGGGTGTAGACCCGGACGTTTTCCGCCTCGCCGTTGTTGGCGTTCATGCCCCCCAGGGAGGTCAGCCGGAGCCGCCCATTTCCCTTTACCTGAGCAACCATAGCTCCCAGGGTGTCGGCGTGGGCTTCCAGCAGGAGCCCCTCCGCTTCCCTGCCCCCCAGGTCCGCCAGAACGCCGCCCTTGACGGTCAGTTCCGCCGGGAAGCCCAGGGCCCGGAAAGCGTCCCGCACCCAGGCAGCCGCCTTTTCCGTATAGCCCGAGGGAGAGTCGATGGCCAAAAGCGCCGCCGTCTGCTCCCAGGCATAATCCGCGTAAGATCGATCAAGCATTGTGATTCCTCCGATTATAATAGATTATCCTGCTTATGAGGTTCGTTCAGAAAGAGATAAATTGGAATTTGCCGGCTTCGCCGAATTGACAATTGACAATTGACAGT
>CAZVDH010000114.1:0-6036 GCA_964625595.1 uncultured Oscillospiraceae bacterium
CAAAGTGCATTTTTCTGTTTGCTGCATAAAGCCGATAGCCTAAATTGGAATTTGTAAGGGCGGCGGCGCAGCCGCTCTTGCCTCTCTCTATGGGAGAGGTGCCCCCGCAGGGGCTTAAGAGGGCCCTCTCAGTCACGGCTAAGGCCGTGACAGCTCCCCCATAGGGGGAGCCAAGACATTTCTTGGAATTCGTCAAATTTCCCTTTGTCTATCTGCTTTGGAACACCAAATTGCGCATTGCTTTATTTCAGCTTCATCAGTGCGTCCAGAAGTCTTTGCAGATCCTCCTGGCCGTAGAATTCCAGTTCGAACCGGCCCTTGCGCTTGCCGTTGACGATCTTTACGCCCCGGCCCAGGTGCTTGCTCAGATTCTTTTCGCACTCGGCTACATAGTCCACTTTCAGGGGCGGCAGCTCCTTTTCCGGCTTCGGCTCCCGGGACATATTCCGGCACAGCAGCTCCGCCTGTCGGACGGACAGACCCAGGGCGCTGATCTTCTGTGCCGCTTCCCGCTGCTGCTTCTCGGTTTTCAGGGTCAGAATGGCTCTGGCGTGGCCCGCGGTCAGGGTGCCCGCCGCCAGTTTTTCCTGCACCTCCTCCGGCAGGGCCAGCAGCCGGATGGCGTTTGCCACCGCCGGACGGGATTTTCCCACCCGATCCGCCGCTTCCTCCTGGGTAAGGCTGTATTCGCTGATGAGCCGCTGGTAGCCCTTGGCTTCCTCCAGGGGATTCAGATCCTGACGCTGGAGGTTTTCAATCAGGGCCAGCTCCGTAGCTTTCCGGTCGTCGGCCTCGATGATGACCGCCGGAACCTCCGTAAGGCCCGCTTTTCTGGATGCCCGCCAGCGGCGCTCGCCCGCGATGATCTGATAATACCCGCTGGGCATTTCCCGGACAGTCAGGGGCTGGATCACGCCGTGGAGCCGTATGGACTCCGCCAGGGATTCCAGCTCTTCCTCGTCGAAAACTTCCCGGGGCTGGTTGGGGTTGGGTTCGATTTTATAGATCGGCAGGCTCTGATAAGGGGTATTTTCCCGGGGTTCCTCGGTCATGTCCCCCAACAGTGCTCCCAGGCCTCTGCCCAGGCCCTTTTGTGATGCCATTGAATCATCCTTTCCTTAACTTAGCCGCCGCTTCCTCGCCCAGCTTCCGGTAGGCTTCCGCGCCCCGGCTGCTCCGGTCATAACTAAGAATCGGCTCCCCATGACTGGGGGCCTCCGCCAGCCGCACATTCCGGGGAATCACTGTGGCGAACACCTTTCCGGGGAAGTGACGGCGGACCTCCTGGGCCACCTGTGCGGAGAAATTGGTACGCCCGTCAAACATGGTGAGGATCACGCCGAAGATCTCCAATCCGGGGTTCAGCTTCCGCTTCACTGCACGCATGGTTGCCATCAGGTCACTGAGACCCTCCAAGGCATAGTATTCGCACTGCACCGGGATCAATATACCGTCGCAGGCGCACAGGCCGTTGAGGGTCAGCAGTTCCAGTGAGGGCGGGCAGTCAATAAGAATCAGGTCATACCGTTCCCGAATGGGTGCCAGGGCTTTTTTCAGCTGTTGTTCCCGACCGGTCTGGTCGATAAGTTCAACACCGGCCCCTGCCAGGTCCGCAGAGGACGGCAGCACATCGGCATATTTTGTGCGGACGATTGCTTCCTCCGCCGGGGTCCCGTTGATGACCACATCATAGCTGGAGGCTTTTGTCTTCCGCTTGTCCACCCCCAGACCGGAGGTGGCGTTTGCCTGGGGATCAAAGTCGCAGACCAGGACCCGCAGGCCCTGTTCCGTCAGGGCTGCCGCAAGATTGACCGCCGTGGTGGTTTTGCCCACGCCGCCCTTTTGGTTGACAACGGCAATGATTCTGCCCATTCATTCACCTTCTGTCTTTTCCTGTGTTTCACGTGAAACAGTGTTGTGATTTGTGGAATAGCTGTTGGTTTGTCATTTATTCCATTTTGCCTATCTGCTATCAGAATTGGAATGTGGTACCGCACAATCCCTCAGGCCCTCCGGGCCAGCTCCCTTTACACAAGGGAGCCCTAGGCGCGCTCCGCGTCAGCCCGCGTACCGTTTGGCAAACAGCCCTGCAATTTCCGATTTTCTTTTCTCACGCCGATAAAAATTTTTATGTATGTTTCACGTGAAACATTCACTCTCCCGCCGCCTGGGTGCTGGGGGTAACGGCGGTGTAATTCTGTCCGGTGGGCGGGCCAAGGGTTTTCCGGTATTCCATCAGGCAGAGGACCAGCGCACCGGCAAGAAATAATGCCAGAATGCCGTTGATCCAGGTCAGGATCCGGATCCGGCGCTCGTAGCGGATCAGCTTTTCCTTTTCCGTCAGTTCTTTCCGGCGGCGGCTCAGCTTCTTGGATTGAATGGCCTCCTGCCGGTTGGGAATCAGGACAATGGTATTGGGCTTCACAGGATAATTTTCCATGCCGGAAAGACATTCTTCACAGAACGCACCCTCGGAAATCTCCCGTCCGCACTTCATGCAGTTCACTGCCCCACACCCTTTCTCTGTCTGACAGGATTGTCTAACGAATATTCTACTACATTTTTTTTCATTCGTAAATAGGAAATTTGCGATTTTTCGGAGAAAAGGAATCAAGTTGAAATGGATTTTCTTAGTGATATTGATTTTTAAATTCAGACTATGGGCTTAAAGCTGCAGATAATTTGGAATTTGCCGGGCCAATACCTTCCCCCGGGGGGAAGGTGCCCCGCAGGGGCGGATGAGGAACGGCGACATTTTCTGATATGGAACGCAGGCAAATAAGAACGTACAACCTTTCAAATAGTATCTTTTTTACGAACGCATACAGAGTTAACCCGTTTCGCCGTTCCTCATCAGTCACCCAAATCGGTTCCGAAGTGCCGATTTGGGCGACAGCTTCCCCCCGGGGGAAGCAAGGCGCTGCGGCGCCAGAGTACCAAATCGCAATTTGCTGCTTAAAGCTGATAGCCAAAAACAGATTTATCCGTTCCGTCACCATGAATGACCGGTTGCGGAATATAAATCCATCCCCTGGAGAATGATCTCCTGAAAAATATCATAAAATTGTTATTGACAATCATTTGACCGTGTGCTATAATCTGTTTATCCGAACAAGAGAGGTGATGACCATGAATTGGATCTTACCCGGCACGGTGATTCCGGCACAGCGGGAGGAAGCGGACAGAGCGAGCGACCTGTTCCGGTCCATGTTTCTTCCGGGAGGTATGGTTCTTGGACAGGTGTCCAACATTTCCGGCCTGGAACCCTACATGATCCAGAACTGGGTAAAGCGGGGTTTCCTCGCGCCCCCCAAGGGGAAGCGCTACACCCTGCGGCAGCTTTGCCGGATCCTGAATATCAACATGCTCCGGGGTGCCCTGCCCATGGAAAAAATCTGCGGACTGCTGACCTATGTCAACGGACACCTGGACGACGAAAGCGACGACCTGATCGACGACAGCCGGCTCTACTTCATGTTTGTCCGCCTGGCCGCCCGGGCAAGGGGGTTGGATGAACCCGATCAGCTGCGGCAGGCCCTGGACGAGGTGCTTGCCGACTACGAAGAGCCCGTCCCCGGGGCGAAAAAGCGGATTGAAAAGGTCCTCCGGGTGATGCTCACGGCCTGGATCTCCACCCGCATGCGCCAGGAGGCGGAAAGGATGCTTTCCGATATGGAAAGCGAAGCATAGGAGACGTAAAGCGGCAAATTGGTATTTGGCGAGCCATCGAATTCCCGGTCATTGCGAACCAGTGACCGACGTCACTGGTGTGGCAATCTCCCGGATAGAAGCACAATTTTTCGTGGATGAATTTCGAGAAAACGCAGGATAGAGCAGTTTGTATGACGCTGGATTATCTGGAATTCGATGGAGATTCCCACACCAGTGTGAGCACTGGTTCGGAATGACAATGTTGTTCGATGCTCTGACTTCCCTCTACAAATTCCAATTTCCCTTTTCTCTGCGTAAATCCACAAAACAACAATTCAAATAAAGGAGTATTCAACATGGAACAAGACGGAACCTACAGCTGGGCGCCCAGCAAGCCCCCCAAGAAAAGCCCCGATTTCAAAAAGGCGGGGAAAATCGTAACCATTGTGGTCCTGGTGGTCATCGCGGCGCTGCTCATCGGCACCTGCTACTACACCGTGGACGACAAGCAGCAGGCCGTGGTCACCACCTTTGGCAAGGTGACGGACATCACCGACGCCGGTGTCCACTTCAAGCTCCCCTTCGGCATCCAGCAGGTGCAAAAGGTGGATGTAAACGTGTACCAGAAAATCGAGCTGGGCTACAGCAGCTCCGGCAATGACTACCTGGTAAACGAGCGGGAGAGCACCATGATCACCGGCGACTACAACATCGTCAACGTGGACTTTTTCGTGGAGTACAAAATTTCCGATCCGGTGCAGTACCTCTACTCCTCCAACGATCCGGAGCTGATTCTTCGGAACCTGATTCAGAGCCAGGTCAGAAACGTGGTGGGTTCCTCCACCGTGGACGCGGTGCTCACCGACGGCAAGGAGAACATCCAGATGCAGGTCAAGGAGCTGGTGACCCAAATCCTCCAGGAGTATGACATCGGCCTGACCCTGGTGGATGTGAAGATCCAGGACGCGGAACCGCCTACGCAGGAGGTCATTGAGGCTTTCAAGGCCGTGGAGACCGCCAAGCAGAAAGCTGAGACCGTCATCAACGACGCCAAGGCCTACCAGAATGCCCAGCTCCCCCAGGCCCAGGCCCAGGCGGACCAGCTGGTGCAGAACGCGGAGTACCTGCGCCAGAAGCGGATCAACGAAGCCATTGAAAAGGTGGCCATGTTCCAGGCCCAGTACGCCGAGTACGCCCAGAACCCGGAGATCACCCGGTCCCGGATGTACTACGAGGCCATTTCCGACATTCTCCCCGGGGTGAAGCTCTTCATCAACACGGGCGACAAGAGCGATGTGCAGATGCTTCTGCCTCTGGACCAGCTCATGGATACCACAGGAGGTAACGACTGATATGAAAAAGAAAATACTCTTTGCCGTGATTATTGTGGCGGTGCTCATCGTCGCCTCCGGCGCAATGTTCACCGTGCGGGAAAATGAGTACGCCTGCACCGTCCGGTTCTCCAAGATCATCTCCACCACCGACCAGGCGGGCCTGCACTTCAAGGTGCCGTTCCTGGACAGCGTGAAGTACTTTACCAAGGCCACCCAGCTCTACGACATTCCGCCCTCCGAGGTTCTGACCTCCGACAAGCAGAACATGACCGTGGACTGCTACATTCTCTGGTCCATCGGCGACCCCAAGCTGTTCTACCAGACATTGGGCACCACCTCCGTTGCCGAGCAGCGGCTGGACGCGCTGACCTACAACGAGCTGAAGACGGTCATGGGCACCCTGGCACAGGCGGACATCATCAATATGGAGGACGGCGCCAAGCGCAACGACATCTATTCCAACATTGCTACGGATGTGGACAATCTCGCCCGGACCTACGGCATCCGGGTGGAGGATGTGAAAATCAAGCAGTTTGACCTGCCGGAATCCAACCTGAACGCGGTTTACAACCGGATGATCTCCGAGCGGAATCAGATGGCGGAAAAGTACACCGCCGACGGCAACTACGAGGCCTCCATCATCCGCAACAACGTGGATAAGCAGGTGAACATCATCGTGTCCGACGCGGAAGCGGCTGCCGCCAAGCTGGTGGCCGAGGGCGAGGGCGAGTACATGCGGCTCCTGGCCGAGGCCTACGACACCGCCGACAAGAAGGATTTCTACGAGTTCACCCTGGCCCTGGACGCGCTGAAGCAGAGCCTGAACGGCGACGAAAAGACTGTCATTCTGGACGGGGACTCCGACCTGGCCCAGATCCTCATGGGCGCGGCGGGAAAATAACGAAAAAGTAACGCAAGGATAACAACGCCCTCCCCGGGTCGACTGGGGAGGGCTTCGTTTATAAATTTTGTGCTTATTGGCTTGTGCAAACGGGTAAATTGGAATTAAGGTTATCGGCTTTAATAAGCTGATCGTGAAATTGTAAATTGG
>CAZVDH010000115.1:0-5987 GCA_964625595.1 uncultured Oscillospiraceae bacterium
CTGAGTCAAAATCCCTCGCCGTCAGCTCTTGCCAATTTAATCAGAGGTTCCCTTAAAAACGGCTGCTGTTTACGCCAGCGGCTCTGCAAAAGAGGGAACGCTATGAAAAAACTGACATTCAAGGGCGGTGTTTACCCGCCCGAGGGAAAGGAACTGACCCGGGACATTCCTTTCCGGGACTGCCCGCCGGGAGATGAGCTTATCTATCCCCTCAGCCAGCATATCGGCAAGCCCGCGAAGCCCGTGGTTGCTAAGGGGGACCGGGTCCTCGCCGGACAAAGAATCGCGGAGGCCGACGGCTTTGTGTCCGCCCATATCTTCTGCTCCGTCTCCGGCAAGGTAAAGGCTCTGGAAAACCGGCCCGATGTGTTCGGCATCAACGTTCCCTGCATCGTGGTGGAAAACGACGGCCTGTATGAAAGAGCGGAGGGAGTGGGTGTCCAAACCGACAGCACGGCTCTGACGCCCAAGGACATTCTGGCGAAGGTCCGGGATGCGGGCGTCATCGGTGCTGGCGGCGCGGGCTTTCCCACCCATGTGAAGCTGGCGCCCAAGAATCCCGATGCCATCGAGTTTTTGATGGCAAACGGCGCCGAGTGTGAGCCCTACATAACCTGCGACGACCAGATCATGCGTACAAAGGCCGACGAAATTGTCGCCGGCATGGAGCTGATGCTGCGGCTGCTGCCCAATGCCCAGGGTATCATCGTCATTGAGGAAAACAAGCCGGAGGCCATTGCCGCCGTTACAAGAGCCTGCGAGGGCAGGGAGCAGGTGCGTGTCCAGGTGGTTGCTACCAAGTACCCCCAGGGCGGCGAGCGCTCCATCATCAGCGCCCTCACCGGACGGTATCTGAAGCCCGGTATGCTCCCTGCGGATGTGGGCTGCATTGTGGAAAACGTGGGCACGGTCCGGAACATCTACCGGGCGGTTTGCTTTAACGAGCCTGTCACCGAGCGTACCTTTACGGTGTCCGGCGACGGTGTGAAATCTCCCTGCAACCTGATCGTAAAGACCGGCACGCCCTTTGCCAAAGCCCTGGAGGCAGCGGGGGGCTTTGCCGACGGCGAAGCGCCGGAAAAGCTGCTGTGCGGCGGCCCCATGATGGGCATTTCCATGCCGGGACTCAGTGCCGGTATCTGCAAGAACAACAACGCCCTGACGGTCCTGCGCCGGGATTCCGTGGCGGCAGCCCAGGCTCAGCAGACGGCCTGTATCCGCTGCGGCCGGTGCAGTCAGGTCTGTCCCCTGGGGCTGGTGCCACAGATGATGGCGGACGCGGCAAAAAAGCACGACTATGCCCGCTATGAAAAGAAGCTCTACGGCCTTGACTGTATTGCCTGCGGGTGCTGCACCTTTGCCTGCCCGGCGAAACGCCCCCTGATGCAGACTTTCAAGCAGACTAAGGCGGAAATCATGGCCATCAAGCGGAAGGAGGCGGCGAAATGAGTCAGACAACCGAGAAACCCGCCGTCCGGACGGCGGTAAAGCCCCATATGTCCGCCAGCCCCCATTTCCGGAGCCGGCTGACCACCGGAAAGGTCATGCTGGAGGTGCTCATTTCCCTGCTGCCTGCCACGGTGGTGGGCGTGTGGGTCAACGGCTTCCATGCCTTTTTGGTCATTGCCGTGTGTATGCTCTCTACTGTGGCGACGGAAGCTCTATTCTGCCTTGTTACCAGGAAGCCTGCCACGGTAACAGACGGCAGCGCCGCGGTGACGGGCCTGCTGCTGGCGCTGTGCCTGCCGGCCAGTGTACCGCTGTACGTTCCTGTCCTGGGCGGTGTGTTTGCCATCCTGGTGGTGAAATGCCTGTTCGGCGGTCTGGGCAAAAACTTTATGAACCCGGCCCTTGCGGCCCGGTGCTTCCTGCTGATCTCCTTCGGCAGCGTCATGACCCGGTACACCGTGGACGGCGTTTCCTGCGCCACGCCCCTTGCTGACCTGGCGGCCGGCCGTTCCGTGGATGTAATGCAGGCATTTCTGGGCTTTTCCAACGATGTGATCGGCGGCTCCGTGGCGGGCATGCTGATCGGCGGAATCTACCTGTGGCTGGTGGGCGGCATTACGCTCCACATCCCCGTGTCGGTGCTGGCATCTTTCACCCTGTTCGTGGGTCTGTTCGGCGGTCATGGCTTTGAGCCCGCATATCTGCTGGCCCACCTGTGTGGCGGCGGCATCGTAATGGGCGCCCTGTTCATGGCTACCGATCCGGTAACCAGCCCCACCAACGCCTTTGGACATGTGGTTTATGGCTGTATCATCGGTATCTTCAGCGGTATCTTCCGGGTGTACGGCAGCGCGACGGACTCGGTAAGCTACGCCATCATTACCGCGAACCTGGTGGTGCCTATTATTGATGAATTCGCGATTCCCCGGCCCTATGGCCTGCGCAGTGGCGCCCAGGAGGGAAAGAAGAAGCACCCCGTTATCCCCAAGGAGGCTGTTATCCTCGGCGTCATCACCCTGATCGCGGGCATCTGCCTGAGCGGTGTGTATGCCGTGACCAAGGAACCCATTGCCAAGCAGCAGCTGGCGGCAAGTCTCGCTTCCTATCAGGAGGTCTGCCCCGGGGCTGACAGATTTGACTATGACGAGGACCTTTCCGCCGCGGTGGAGGCACTGGACGGCGGGGTGTACGGCACGGACTTCGGAAAAGCATACATTAATGAAGTTGTTGTGGGCACTGCCGGAGACCAGATCGTCGGCTATGTGGTCAGTGTCACCAGCGGCGATGGTGTGGAGGGCAATATTACCCTTTCCGTTGGAATTTCCGCCGATGGAACCGTCACCGGTATCGCCTTTACGGAGCTGAATGAAACCCCGGGCATGGGCAGCCTTTGCGGCGAGCCCGCCTTTAAAGACCAGTTCCTGGGGATCAAAACCGACCGGTTTGTCCTGAGCGGAAGCGGATTGGTCATTGACGGCGCCACCGGAGCGACGGGGACTGCCGATGCTGCCACCGGAGCGACGGGAACTGCTGATACCGCCAGTGAAGCGACGGGAACTGCCGATACCGCCAGTGGAGCGACAGGAACTGCTGATACCGCCAGCGGGGCGACGGGGACTGCCGATGCTGCCAGCGGAGCGACAGGAACTGCCGATACCGCCAGTGAAGCGACGGGAACTGCCGATGCTGCCAGCGGAGCGACAGAAACTGCAGATGCTGCCAGCGGAGCGACGGGGGATACCGCCAGCGGGGCGACGGGGACTGCCGACGCTGCCAGCGGCGCGACAGATTCTGCCGGTACAGCTGATGGGATGATCGTTACGACGGGAACCTCCACTGCTATCGATGGTGTGACCGGCGCGACAAAATCCTCCAGAGCGGTGGTAAACGCGATCAATGCCGCGCTGGACTTCTTCCGTACCTATAAGAAAGGAGGTATGTGATATGAAACCCTGGGCAGAACGGATCTATAACGGTGTTATCCGGGAAAACCCTACCCTGGTGCTCATGCTGGGTATGTGTCCGACATTGGCCGTGACCACCTCCGCAATGAACGCGCTGGGTATGGGCGTTTCCACCATGGCGGTTCTGATCATGTCCAACCTCGTGATCTCCCTGGTGCGGAAGATCATTCCCGACAAGGTACGGCTCCCGGCATATATCGTCATTGTGGCCTCTCTGGTTACGGTGGTGGAGCTGCTGATGGAGGCCTTTGTGCCGGTGCTCTATAACGCGCTGGGCATCTACATCCCCCTGATCGTTGTAAACTGCATCATCCTGGGCCGGGCGGAGGCCTACGCCTCCAAGAACCCGCCGCTGCTGTCGCTGCTTGACGGACTGGGCATGGGTCTGGGCTTCACTGCCGCGCTGGTGGTGATCGGCGCGCTGCGGGAGCTGCTGGGCAGCGGCACCATGTTCGGCATGGATGTGACCCTGAACGGCGTGTGGGAGCCTGTGGCGATCTTTGTAAAAGCCCCCGGCGCGTTCCTGATCCTTGCGTTCCTGGTTGCTGCCATGAATGCCTGCCATATCAAAAACCGTTCCGATAAGCTGGTGGAAAGCGGCTGCGACGGCCATTGCGCCGCCTGCGCAAGCCCCTGCCCGGATAAAAAAGAGGAGGCGGCAAAATGAGCAGTCAGACCTCTCTGATCCTGATAATTATTTCTACGGCCCTGGTCAATAACGTGGTGCTCATCCAGTTTTTGGGGATCTGCTCTTTCCTGGGTGTCTCCAAGCAGATGAAAGCCTCCCTGAGCCTGGGCTGCGCGGTGATTTTCGTCATCACCCTGTCCTCGGCGGTGGCAAGCCTTTTGTACACCTATGTGCTGGTGCCGCTGGAGCTGACGTACTTAAAGACCATCGTCTTTATCCTGGTGATCGCGGCGCTGGTGCAGGTGGTGGAGATGTTTATCAAGAAAAAATCTCCCGCCATCTACAATGCCCTGGGCATCTACCTGCCCCTCATCACCACCAACTGCGCGGTGCTGGGCGTGGCCCTGACCAACGTACAGGACGGTCTGAACTTCATTCAGAGTGTGGCGGCCGGGTTCGGTACGGCGGTGGGCTTTACCATTGCCATTGTCCTGCTGGCGGGCATCCGCAGCCGCATTGACGAGGAAGCCATTCCAAAGCCGTTCCGGGGAGCGCCTGTGGTGCTTCTCAGCGCCGCGCTGATGTCCATTGCCTTTATGGGCTTCAGCGGCATCCTGTAAAGGAGGAAGCGGTATGAGTGCTGTGTTGATTGCCACTGCCGTTGTGGCGGTGATCGGCTTTGTGATCGGTATTGCCCTGGTGGCGGCGGGAAAGAAGTTCCATGTGGAGGTTGACGAGCGGGAAGCCGAGGTCCGTTCCCTGCTGCCCGGCAACAACTGCGGCGCCTGCGGCTTTGCCGGGTGCGACGCCATGGCGGCAGCCATCGTCAAGGGACAGACTGCTGTGAACTCCTGTCCGGTGTGCTCCGGCGATGCCGTCAAGGCCATCGGCAAGGTAATGGGTGTGGAGGCCGAGGCGTCATCCCGCCGGGTGGCTTTCGTCCGCTGCTCCGGCAGCTGTGAAAAGTCTCCCGAGACCTTTACCTATGTGGGGGTCCGGGACTGCCGGACGGCGGCTCTGTCCGGTGTGCCGGCAAGAGCCTGCTCCAGCGGCTGCCTGGGCTTCGGCTCCTGCGCTGCCGCCTGTCCCCACGATGCCATCCAGATAAGAGACGGCGTGGCGGTGGTTCTGGAGAGCCGGTGCCTGGGCTGCGGCCTGTGCGCGGCAGCCTGCCCGAAGAACCTCATCACCCTGATTCCCCTTGGAAAAGCTAACGCGGTCCGCTGCTCCAGCCATGAGCGGGGCCCGGCTGTAAAGAAGGTTTGCTCCGCCGGGTGTTTGGGCTGCGGCATCTGCGCGAAGCAGTGCCCGGAGGGCGCCATTACGGTGCAGAATAATCTTGCCTCCATTGACCCTGCCAAGTGTGTGGGCTGCGGCAAGTGCGCGGAAAAGTGCCCGGCAAAGGTCATTGTTCCCGTCAGTCCTGCCGCCCGGGTCTGATAATGACTGGGGGCACAGCAAAATGCAACACCCCCGGTGAAATCCATTTACAGCAGATGAGATCGTCCCGTTGGAGCGATTAAGGCATCATTCCAGGACAATTTAAAGCCATTGCGGGCGTGCTGCAGATCATTTCGCGGCACGCCCATTTTATGTGGAAAGGCAGCCTGTGGTCTTAACTCCGATTTGCGGAAGACACATCGGGAATATTAGTATAAGGTTATCGGCTTTCGTAAGCACACTGACAAATTGGAATTTGGCGCGAAGTTAAAGCGCACGGGTGGTTAGACGCCTTGCCCCCCCCGCGTTTACGAGGGGGGTGCCACCAGTTCTCAAACTGGTGGCGGGGGGAGTACGAATTTCCCGCAGTAAAGCGTCAAGCACCATTATCTTTCTGTATTTGCCGTCGTTATTCCTTGTTCTTTTTTTGAAAGATATATGGGTGACGAACTGTCAAGAGCAACATAGTTTACACATTGTGAAGGCACATGGTTTACAACTCAGCC
>CAZVDH010000116.1:0-5969 GCA_964625595.1 uncultured Oscillospiraceae bacterium
GCGCTCCCGCGCCACAGCAGCTATCTAGCCGCGTTGCTCATATAAACGATCATTTTCTGAAATGAATTAAGTCCGGCTGAAAAGCCGTGAGCTTTTGCCACCACGGCATGTTAATCCCTGCACCGCCAAACAATGAAAGGGGCACGCGTCCGCGTGCCCCCATAATTATTTCATTGCCAGAAAATCGTTGGGATCCATGGGCGCGTCCTGATAGGTTACGCCGAAATGGACATGGGACCCCATGGCCGTTTCCACCAGCGCCGTATCACCCACGCAGCCGATGGGCTGGCCCAACGTCACGGTGTCTCCCGTCTTCACAGCCAGGTCCTCCGACAGGCTGGAATAGCAGGTGGTGTAGCCGCCGGTGTGGCGGATGACCACGGTGTAGCCCATGGTCTCGTCCTCATAGGCAGCGTAGACGGTGCCGTCGGCCGCTGCCAGCACCTGGGTGCCCTCGGGGGCGGCAATGTCCACACCGTTGTGGACCCGCCAGTCCCGGGTGGTCTGGTTGTAGCTCAGGCAGTCCATGGAGTAGGCGGCGACCTCGTCTCCTTCAATGGGCGAGGCGGTCTTGAGCCCCTGGGGGACGGTTGCCTGGGTGGGCGCCTGAGTGGGGGCGTCCGGCGTTGTGCCCTGGGTGACGGGCTGGGTGGCGATGACGGGAATGTCCTGATTCAGGGTTTCCTCCACCTGGACATCTCCCACGGTTTCCTGGAGAGTGACCTCCTCGGGCTTGCTTGCGTTTTTGCTATACAGATAGCCGGTGATTCCGATGGCCGCAGCGCACAGAATCAGGGCTATGTAGTAGCCCTTACCGCTGAAGCCAACATGTTTGTTGTTGCTCATTTGAAAAGCACCTCCGAAGCTGAGTATTGCCCTGCTTTCCGGAAAATAAACCAAATTCTGGAAAAAATATCCTGAAAAATTCAGCATTTTTTTGCCCCGGGTATTTTTTTATAAAAGTTATTGACATTGCGCCGTTTTGGGGTATATTTATTCTGTCGGCTTTCGACAAAAGGGGAGAGTTCCCCAAAAGAAAAAGAAAGAAACGGGGGAGGATAATGTCCAAGGAACTCATCAGGCTCCGGGATCTTACCATGGAGTTCGACGGGGAGCGGATACTTGACGGTATCAATCTTTACATTAACGATCACGAATTCCTCACACTGCTGGGCCCTTCCGGCTGCGGCAAGACCACAACGCTTCGGATCATCGGCGGCTTCCTGACGCCAACATCCGGAACGGTCACCTTTGACGGGCAGATAATCAATGATGTGCCGCCGTACAAACGGCAGATCAACACGGTGTTTCAGCGATACGCGCTGTTTCCCCACCTGGATGTTTACGACAATATCGCTTTCGGCCTGCGGGTTGCCAAGGTGCCGAAAGACGAGCTGGACAGCCGGGTGCGGGAGATGCTGGAGATCGTCAGTCTGAAAGGCTATGAAAACCGTAAGGTGGACAGCCTTTCCGGCGGTCAGCAGCAGCGGGTCGCCATCGCCAGAGCCCTGGTGAACCGGCCCAAGGTACTGCTGCTGGACGAACCGCTGGGGGCGCTGGACCTGCGTCTGCGAAAGGATATGCAGAACGAGCTGAAACGCATCCAACAGGCTATGGGCATCACCTTTATCTATGTGACCCATGACCAGGAAGAGGCGCTGTCCATGTCCGACACCGTTGTCGTTATGGATAAGGGCCGGATTCAGCAGATCGGCAGACCTGAGGATATTTATAATGAACCGAAGAACGCCTTTGTGGCGGACTTTATCGGGGAAAGTAACATTTTGGACGGTGTCATGCTGGAAGACTACCGGGTCCGCTTCTTTGGCCGGGTCTTTGAATGTGTGGACAAGGGCTTCGCCCCCAATGAGCCTGTGGATGTGGTCATCCGTCCGGAGGACATTGACATTGTCCCCAAGGATCAGGGCCATCTGGTGGGCACCGTTACCGGTATCACCTTTAAGGGCCTGAACTACGATATTATCGTGGAATTCAAGGGCTTCAAGTGGCTGATCCAGACCACGGATTACCACGGCATCGGCACGACCATCGGCATTCGGCTCAACCCGGAGGATATTCACATTATGCATAAGAGTGAATACTCCGGCATGTTCGGCGACTACAGCTCCTACTCCGCGGAGTACGACGAGCTGACGGAGGATGCTGACGGTGAAGAAGAATAAAACCGGCTTTCTTAGCATACCGTATCTCATATGGATGACGGCCTTTACGCTGATCCCTCTGTGCGTGGTGGCTTACTATGCCCTGACGGATCCGGCGACGGGCGTGTTTTCCCTGCGTAATGTCAGGGAGCTGAGCCTGTATATGCCGGTGCTGTGGCGCTCCATCGGATATTCTCTGGTGTCCGCGCTGCTGTGCCTGGTGCTGGGCTATCCTGTGGCCTATTATATCGCCCACTGCGGCCACACCGCCCAGAAGTTTTTGTATATGCTGGTGATGCTGCCCATGTGCATGAGCTTCCTGCTGCGGACCCTGGCCTGGGTCGGCCTCCTGCAGGATACCGGCATTATCAATAATATTCTTGCCGCTATCGGACTGCCCAGGCTCCGGATGATCCGGACACCGGGGGCGGTGGTGCTGGGTATGGTGTATAACTACCTTCCCTATATGATCCTCCCCCTGTATGCCACCATCGTGAAGATCGACGGGCGGCTCATTGAGGCGGCGGAGGATTTGGGATGCAACGGTGTCCAGGTGTTTGCCCGGGTGGTGCTGCCCCTGTCCGTACCGGGGATCCTTTCCGGGGTGACGATGGTGTTCGTCCCGGCGGTATCCACTTTCTATATCTCCCAGAAGCTGGGCGGCACGGATACGGTGCTCATCGGCGACGTGATCGAGCGTCAGTTCAAGCAGGGAAACAACCCCAATCTGGGCGCGGCGCTGAGCCTGCTGCTGATGGTCCTGGTATTTGTGTGCACCGGCATCATGAACCGCTTCGGCGGCAGCAGTGAGGAAGGGAGTGTGGTGGTATGAGACGGGCAAACAGAATCATGACCGTTATCATCTTCATCTTCCTGTATATTCCCATGGCAGTGCTCATTGTGGCATCCTTCAACACCGGCAAGGACGTGACGGAGTTCAGCGGCTTTACACTGAAGCAGTATGTGAGACTGTTTCAGGACAGAAGCCTTTTGAAGCTGCTGGCAAACTCTCTGATCATTTCGGTTCTGGCAAGCTTTATCGCCACGGTGTTCGGTACGGTGGCGGCGCTGGGCATCCACAACCTGAATCCCAAAATGCGCAAGGTGGCCATGACCCTGACGGATATTCCCATGACCAATCCGGACATTGTCACCGGTGTGTCGCTGTCGCTGCTCTTTGTGTTTGTGGGAACCAAAATGCTTGGCCAGCGGAACAGTCTGACTTTCTGGACCCTGCTCATTGCCCACATCACCTTTAACCTGCCCTATGTCATCCTGAACGTAATGCCCAAGCTCAAGCAGATGGATGCTTCCCTTGTGGACGCGGCCATGGACTTGGGCTGCACCCGGGTGCAGGCTTTCTTTAAGGTGACGGTCCATGAGATCATGCCCGGTGTGGTTTCCGGCGCGATCATGGCTTTTACCATGAGCTTAGACGACTTCGTTATCAGCTACTTTGTCACGGGGCCCAGCTTTATCACCCTGCCTGTGGAGATCTATTCCTATACCAAAAAACCCATTCAGCCGAAGATCTACGCCATGTTTACCCTGCTGTTCCTGATCATTTTCGTGCTGATGACTGCCATGAATCTGATGCAGCTTGTGTCCGACCGGAAGAAAGCCGCATCCCACATTGGGCTTTGAGGCCTTACCCAGAAAGGAGAAACAGAATGAAAAAAGTGATTGCGCTCTGCCTGGCCCTTTGCCTGGCCCTGGGCTGTGCCGCCTGCCTTTCCGGCTGCGGCGGGGAGAAGACCACCCTGTATGTCTATAACTGGGGCCAGTATATTGCCGAGGGAGACGACGGTTCCCTGGATGTGATTGCTGCCTTTGAGGAAAAGTATCCGGACATCCATGTGGAGTATTCCACCTACGATTCCAACGAGATCATGTACGCCAAGCTGTCCAACGGCGGCATTACCGTGGATGTGATCTTCCCCTCCGACTATATGGTGGGCCGGATGCGGCAGGAAGGCATGCTCATGGAGCTGAACTTCGACAACATCCCCAATTACCAGTATATTGATGACAGCTTTAAGAACATGTCCTATGACCCGGAGAATAAGTATTCCGTTCCCTATACCTGGGGCACCGTGGGCATCATCTATAACAGTAAGTTCGTGGATGAAGCGGATGTCACCGGCTGGGAGCTGCTGTGGAATGAGAAGTATGCCGACAAGATTCTGATGTTTGACAACTCCCGGGACGCGTTCGGCATCGCCCAGTACCTGCTGGGCTACGATGTGAACACCACGGATGAAGCCCAGCTCCGGGAATGCGCCGCCAAGCTGATGGAGCAGAAGCCCGTTGTTCAGCAGTATGTCATGGACCAGATCTTTGACTCCATGGAAAACGAGGAAGCCTGGATTGCTCCTTATTATGCCGGCGACTACCTGACCATGGCGGAGGAAAACCCGGACCTGAAGTTCTACCGCCCCGCCCACCAGGGCTTCAACATTTTCATTGACGCTATGTGCATCCCCACCTGCTGCAAGGAAAAGGAAGCCGCGGAGCTGTTTATCAACTTCCTGTGCGATCCGGAAATTTCCGGACAGAACATGGACTACCTGGGCTACAGCGTCCCCGCTTCCGCTTCCAAGGCCTATATGGATCCCGAGGTGACGGAAGATCCCATCGCGTATCCCTCTTCCGATATTTTGGAAAAGGCTACGAGCTTTGATTTCCTCCCGGAGGAAACCTCCCGTCTGATGGAGAGTCTCTTCATGGAAGCCAGAAACAGTTAATGAACAGCGGAGGAAGGTTCCCCTTCCTCCGCAAATATTTACTGAAAGGAAACGCTGCCATGAAGAATCCGGATATCCGCAGGCGCTTGTTAGAATTTATGATGGTTGTTTTCGGGAATCTCATCTACGCCGTCTCGGTCGTGCTGTTTATCCTCCCGTCCAGGGTAATGAGCTGCGGCACCACCGGTATTGCGCTGGTGCTGGAGCACCTTTGGCATATTCCCATCTCCGGCTTTGTGCTGGTGTTCAATATCCTGATGCTGCTTCTGGGCTGGCTGGTGCTGGGCAGGGCCTTTGCCATGACCACGGTGCTCAGCTCCCTGCTGTACCCGGTGCTGCTGGAAATATGCCGGCAGGTTCTCGGAGACAGCGGGATCACGGAGAATATGCTGCTCAATACGGTTTTCGGCGGCCTGGGCCTGGGGCTTGGGCTGGGGATCGTCATGCGGGCGGGAGCCTCCACCGGCGGTATGGATATTCCGCCGCTGATCCTGAAAAAGCTGTTTTCCATTCCTGTATCCGCCTCTTTGTGGGCCTTTGACTTCTGTATTCTGCTGGCCCAGCTTTTTTTCCACACCCCGGAGGACCTGCTCTACGGCATTGTGCTGATTATTGCCATCTCTATAACGCTGAACAAGGTAATGCTTCTGGGCACCAGCCGGACGGAGATCAAGATCGTCAGTGAAAAAGCCGGTGAGATCCGGAATGGGATCCTGTCCCAGGTGGACAGGGGCGTGACGCTGCTCCATGGGGAGGGCGGGTATCTTGGCAGGCAGACGGAAGTGATTTTGAGCGTGGTTTCCAACCATGAGCTGCCCAGGATCGAATCCCTGGCCAGAAAAATTGACCCGGACTGCTTCATGATTGTCAGCAGGGTCACGGAAGTATGGGGCCGGGGCTTTACCTACGGGAAAAAATATCAGAAAAAGCAATAATTCTGGCATAGCTGGATTGATTCAGTAAATGATCGTTTAGCTGACAACTTTACCTTAGATGGTATGCGGTCCAATGCGGTACACGGCAAGGGCTCCCCTGTGTAAGGGGAGCTGTCAGCGTAGCTGAC
>CAZVDH010000117.1:0-5850 GCA_964625595.1 uncultured Oscillospiraceae bacterium
ATCACAGGTTTCCTATTTGCTGTTTTAAGCCGATAACCTAAATTCCAATTTATCTCTCCCCAAATTTAATCTGAACGCACAAAAGGTTTAATCCCATCTTAAGGAACCGGCTATTGACGATAAATGTCACATGAAATATGATAAAGAGGAAAAAATCGGAGGTGAAAACGGTGTTATTTTCCTTTATTGACCTGATGTGCGCCGCGGTGTTCGCACTGCCCCTTGCCTGGTTATTCATGGCTTACTGCAAAAACGGGAGCAGGAAACGGTTTCTCTTAATCAGCCTGTTTACCCTTTACCTGTGTGAAATGTTCGATGTGGTAGGCATTCCCGCCGTACAGTACCTCGGCTGGGGACCCGCCATCAACCTGATCCCCTTTGGAGATGAGAAAAATTTCCGGTTTTTCTTACAGCTTGGACTGAACGCGGTGTTGTTCCTGCCCCTGGGTTTTCTGCTTCCCGTCCTGTGGAGCAAATACAGGCGCTGGTACCGCACAACGGCGGTGGGTTTTCTCACTTCCCTGACCATTGAAGTCGTCCAACTGTTTTCTTTCCGGGCAACGGATGTGGACGATCTCATTATGAATACCCTGGGCGCTTATCTTGGCTATGTCATCAGCTGGGCGTTCTTCCATAAAAAGTGGGCCCGGGACCCGGAGCCGGATTCCGGCAGGGTAAGCCAGTGGTGCAGCCTGGTGATCTCCATTCTCATTCCTATGCTTGTGATTATCTTCCTGCGGACGCTTCTGTCCAACTGGATCTATGGGCTGCGGCTGTTTGATTAAGGCAGGTAAAATGCAAATCCCAAATCGAAAGCCTGCAACACTCAGCCCTGGATCGTGGAAAGCGAAGAAAAAGAGCTGCGTGTCTTCCGGTACAAAAAGCCCGGAAAACGGGGCATCATGCCCACGGACCGGGCAATGTATTACAATCTGATCGATATGGGCATCTTCCTGCTGTTTCCGGAGCTATGCCTGACCCAGGAAAAGCTGGCGTTTGTCAGGGCCTTGCTTCCCGACAGCGGAGACGAAGAGATAACCCCGTTGCCCACTATGTCATTCCATAAATGTGCCCGGGATGGACGCGTGACCGTCACGCTTCCCTTCCGGGCTTTCTTTTCTGCTTTACAGGCATACAATATAAGCATAAATGATCGTTTAGCTGACTACGTTACCTTGGACGGTGCGCGCTTCTGTGCGGAACGCGTCCTTGCCCCCCGCATTTATGAGGGGGGTGGTACCAGTCCGCAGACTGGTACCGGGGGGAGTCCGTCACCCACATATCTTTCGAAAAAGGATGCTGATACAAGATATATTCGGCAAATACAGAAAGATAATGCCGTTTACGCTTTGCTGCCAGAAATTTGTACTCCCCCCGCCACCAGTTTGCGAACTGGTGGCACCCCCCTCACAAGTGCGGGGGGCAAGGCGTCTAACCACCCGCACACCATTTGGGGCAAGTGCGCTAAACGATCACTTAACTTACGTTTCCTAAACGCAACTGAATTATTATTATAATGTATAGAGCCGTTGTCATTTGCGTCTGCGGATGCCCTCCCGTTCCTCCGGGGCAGGGCCTGACCGGCTTCTCTCTCCCCCGCTGTTTTTCGGGAAAATTTTTTTGCCGAAGCAAAGAAAAGACTTGACATATACAGGGAATAGTGGTATTCTTCTATCGGTACAGATGTACCGATAAACAACTCGTGCGGAGCGCCATTCCCACGGCAACCCGCATAAGTCCTGTATGTGTCCGGGCCATTCCAACGGCAGGACAAAACTATTATACAAGGAGAATGATGTAAAATGGCTTTCAAAACTGACATCGAGATCGCCCAGGAAACCGAAATGCAGCACATCCGTGAGGTCGCCAAGACCGCCGGTGTGGATGAGAAGTACCTGGAGCAGTACGGCAACTACAAGGCAAAGGTTGACTACAACATCCTCAAGGACATGGCGGACAAGCCCAACGGCAAGCTGGTTCTCGTCACCGCCATCAACCCCACCCCCGCCGGTGAAGGCAAGACCACTACCACCGTCGGCCTGGCTGACGGTATGCGCCGGATCGGCAAGAACGTAATGGTCGCTCTGCGTGAGCCCTCCCTGGGACCCGTCTTCGGTGTCAAGGGCGGCGCTGCCGGCGGCGGCTACGCACAGGTTGTCCCCATGGAGGACATCAACCTGCACTTCACCGGTGACTTCCACGCCATCGGCGCTGCCAACAACCTGCTGGCCGCGATGCTCGACAACCATATTTACCAGGGCAACGCTCTGGGCATTGACCCCCGTCAGATCACCTGGCGCCGCTGCGTGGACATGAACGACCGTCAGCTCCGCTTTGTGGTGGACGGCCTGGGCGGCAAGGTCAACGGCACTCCCCGTGAGGACGGCTACGATATCACCGTGGCTTCCGAGATCATGGCCGTTCTGTGCCTGGCCTCCGACATCACCGACCTGAAGGATAGACTTTCCCGTCTGGTGGTCGGCTATACTTACGCCGGCAAGCCCGTCACCGCCGGCGACCTGAACGCTCAGGGCGCCATGGCCGCTCTGCTGAAGGACGCTCTGAAGCCCAACCTGGTCCAGACGCTGGAGCATACCCCCGCTTTCGTCCACGGCGGTCCTTTCGCCAACATTGCCCACGGCTGCAACTCCGTCACCGCCACCAAAATCGCCCTGAAGCTGGGTGATTACGCCATCACCGAGGCCGGCTTCGGCGCCGACCTGGGCGCTGAGAAGTTCCTGGACATCAAGTGCCGTATGGCCGGCCTGAAGCCCAGCTGCGTGGTGCTGGTCGCTACCGCCCGGGCGCTCAAGTACAACGGCGGCGTTCCCAAGGCCGAGACCGGCAAGGAGAACCTGGAGGCTCTGGAGAAGGGTCTTCCCAACCTGCTGCAGCATGTGGAGAACATCACCACCGTGTACAAGCTGCCCTGCGTGGTTGCCATCAACCGCTTCCCCACCGACACCGAAGCAGAGCTGAAGCTCATCGAGACCAAGTGCAAGGAGCTGGGTGTTAACGTGGCTCTGTCCGAGGTCTGGGCCAAGGGCGGCGAAGGCGGCATTGAGCTGGCCAAGGAAGTTGTCCGCCTGTGCGAGCAGCCCAACGACTTCACTTTCTCCTACGAGCTGGACTGCTCCATCAAGGAGAAGATCGAGGCCATCGCCAAGAAGATTTATCACGCCGACGGTGTGAACTTCACCGCCAACGCCGAGAAGCAGATCAAGACCCTGACCGAGCTGGGCTACGATCATATGCCCATCTGCATGGCCAAGACCCAGTACTCCTTCTCCGACGACCAGACCAAGCTGGGCGCTCCCAGAGGCTTCTCCATCACCGTGCGCAACGTAAAGGTTTCCGCCGGTGCCGGCTTCCTGGTGGCGCTGACCGGCGAGATCATGACCATGCCCGGCCTGCCCAAGGTCCCCGCCGCTGAGCGGATCGACGTGGACGAGACCGGCAAGATCTCCGGCCTGTTCTAATCTGCGGAAACTCCGCTTCAATCATCTGCGGCTGGCAGCGGATCTTTTACCCCAGCCGTGCAGAATCCAAAGCTCGAAATACGCAAAGTGTTCTTTCGCTTTTGATTCTTTCGGCTGCGCCATAATCTCTCGCTGCCTGCACTTGCTGATTAACCCGGAGCTTCCTGATGAATTCCCAAACAAAAGCACAGGCGGCCCCCCGCCTGTGCTTTTTCAAGATATAAGATACGAGATACAAGATATGAGATATTAAGAAGACGCATATCTTATATCTAATATCTCATATCTCTTTACAAATTGAAAATTAAGGAGCAACGAACCTATGGATATGACGCTTGAATCCTGCCGTACCTTTGTGGAGGTGCTGGCATCCAACGCCCCCGCTCCCGGCGGCGGCGGCGCTGCCGCCCTTGTGGGCGCCATCGGCACCGCTCTGGGCAACATGGTGGGCTCCCTTACCGTAGGCAAGAAGAAGTACGCCGATGTGGAAGCGGAGATCATTGCCCTGAAAGCAAAGTGTGACGCACTGCAGAAAGAGCTTCTTGACCAGGTGGAGGCCGACGACAAGGGCTTTGTTCCCCTGGCCAAGGCCTATGGCATCCCCAAGGACGATCCCAACCGGGACGCCATCTTGGAGGAAGCCACCGTCACCGCCTGCGCCGTGCCCATGCACATCATGGAGCTGTGCTGTCAGGCCCTGGACTGCATCGCCGTTTTTGCCGCCAAGGGCAGCCGCCTGGCCGTCTCTGACGCGGGCTGCGGCGCGGTATGCTGCAAGGCCGCTCTCCAGGCCGCTTCCCTGAATGTTTTCATCAACACCAAATCTCTTAAAAACCGGGAAACCGCCAGCGAACTGAACCGGCAGGCTAACCTGATGCTGAACAAATACTGCGGCCTGGCTGACGAAATCTTCAACGAGGTCAAAGCGGGCTTTGGCCAATAAAAGATATTAGATATAAGATACAAGATATAAGATAAGGATTATCTCATATCTAATATCTCATATCTATAGCTATTCAGTATCCAACTTTTTTAGCTGTGAAAAGTCCGAAAAACAGTCGGAAAATCCGGGGATTGCCACACCAGTGTGCGCTACTCTTCGCAATGACACGGGCGACTGAATAGTTACTAATATCTCATATCTCATATCTGATACCTAATACTGATTTGGAGGAAACGATATTATGGCAAAACTGCTGCTGGGCAAGGAAGTTACCGATGCCCTGAACGCGAATCTGCAGGAGCGTACCGCCGCCCTTCGGGAAAAGGGCGTTGTCCCCACCCTGGGCATTATCCGTATTGGCGAGGACCCCAGTGACTTAAGCTACGAAAAGGGCGCTACCAAGCGGGCCGAGCTGGTGGGTGTGACCGTCAAGAAGTACGAGCTGCCCGCCGACGCCACCAAGGAGCAGGTTCTGTCCGTTATTGACGAGGTCAATGCCGACGACAGCATCCACGGCGTTCTGATGTTCCGTCCCCTGCCCAAGCATCTGAAGGCAGACCAGAATGAAATCTGCAACCGTCTGGATCCTAAAAAGGATGTGGACTGCATGACCCATATGAGTAACGCCGGTGTGTTCGAGGGCCTGGACCTGGGCTTCGCCCCCTGCACCCCCGCTGCCTGCATGGAGATCCTGGACTACTACGGCATCGACTGCAAGGGCAAGAACGCCGTTGTGATCGGAAGGTCTCTGGTGGTGGGCAAGCCCGCCGCCATGATGCTCATGGGCAAGAACGCCACCGTCACCGTCTGCCATACGAAGACCGTGAACACCGCTGAAATCTGCAAGCGGGCGGACATCATCGTTTCCGCCGCCGGTGTTCTGAACTCCCTGACTGCCGACTTTGTCCGGCCCGGCCAGGTGGTCATCGATGTGTCCATCAACTGGGACGCGAACAAGCCCAACGCCAAGGGCGGTCTGGGCGGCATTGCCGGCGACGCCAAATTCAACGAGGTTGAGCCTATTGTGGACGCCATCACCCCCGTCCCCGGTGGTGTCGGCTCCGTTACCACCAGTGTGCTGATGAAGCATGTGGTGGAGGCCGCCGAGAAAATCTGAACAAAGCAGCGCGGCGCAGGGGAGGGACAGGCGTCCCATTCCCCGCTCCCGCGTGAAAAATCATCCTGCATGACTGACGGATAAAAGCGGGTCACCGCTGTGGAGTGCAGGAGTGTTCTGCCGGCAGTCTGGGCAATTCAGTTTTTTCGGGGACTGGATTGCCCTTTTCCTTTTCTGTAACGATTCAGCCGCGGCAGAGCGTTTCACGAAAATGATCGTTTAGTGCATTAACACGGTCCGACAGTTGCTGTGGCGTGGGAGCGCCCTCGCCCCCCGCATTTATGAGGGGGGTGGTACCAGTGCGCACACTG
>CAZVDH010000118.1:0-5795 GCA_964625595.1 uncultured Oscillospiraceae bacterium
GCATCGGCCCGCAAACCATTCATCAAACAGCCCGACAAATTCCAATTTGTCGTTTCGCTGACGAAAGCCGATGTTTATGCTCCCGATTATAGCGGCTGACGGTTTTTCTGTCAACTTTCCGCCCGGGATTTTCCAAAAAACCATTATTTGCCTTGAACACCGGAAAAACGGGTGGTATAATGGTTCCAATCTGACCTACGCACCCGAAAGGATGAGATAGATGAATGTTGAATTGCAGCATCTGACCAAAATTTTCCCCTCCCGGGACCGGAAAGGTAAGGAGGTCGTCGCCGTCAGCGACTTTACCTTTACCATCCCCGACGGGGAGCTGATCGGCCTGCTGGGCCCCTCCGGCTGCGGCAAGAGCACCACGCTGTACATGCTCAGCGGACTGGAAAAGCCCACCTCCGGAAAGATTCTTTTTGGACCGGACGATGTGACCGACCTGCCGGCGGAGAACCGGGGCGTTGGCCTTGTCTTTCAGAACTATGCCCTCTACCCCCACCTGACCGTGGAGCAGAATATCCGCTTCCCCCTGGAAAACCGGAAAGGCGCGGATAAACTGACCAAGGAACAGATGAAAGAAAGGGTTCTGGAGGCCGCCAAGCTGGTGCAGATCGACATGCTCCTTTCCCGGAAGCCCAACGAGCTTTCCGGCGGCCAGCAGCAGCGGGTCGCCATCGCCCGGGCTCTCGTGAAGATGCCCAAGGTATTGCTGCTGGACGAGCCCCTTTCCAACCTGGACGCCCGGCTGCGGCTCCAGACCCGGGAGGAGATCCGCCGCATCCAGAGGCAGACGGGAATCACCACCGTATTCGTCACCCACGACCAGGAGGAGGCCATGAGCATCTCCGACCGGATCGTTGTGATGCAGGCGGGTGTGGTGCAGCAGATCGGCAAGCCCCAGCAGGTCTACGACGACCCTGTAAACCTCTTTGTCGCCAAGTTCCTGGGCACGCCCCCCATCAACATGTTCCGGGGAAACGTGGAAAAGGAAACCCTGTACATTGGTGACGATGCCGTTCTGTCCGTTCCCGGCTCACCGGACGGGGAAGTGGCCGTGGGTATCCGCCCCGAGGGCTTCCTGCCCGATAACGACGGCCCCCTCCGCTGCCGCCTGCGGAATGTGGAGGTCATGGGCCGGGATGTGAGTATTGTGGCGGAAAATGACGCCCTGGAAACCCCCACCCTCCGGGCCATTGTCCAGTCGGACCTGTCCCTGCCGGCAGGCGGCACGGTGCGCTTCCGGTTAAAGCCCCGCAAGGTCCTGCTGTTCGCACCGAACACCGGGGAGCGAATCCGGTTCGGGGAGGCGCGCAATGGATAACAAAAGCTGGAAGGGCTGGCTGTACCTGCTGCCTGCCATCGCCTTTCTGGGCGCGTTCCTGGTGTACCCCCTCATCGATGTGTTCATCTACTCTGTGGAGGAGGGGTATAACTCCGCGTCCCAGACCTATTTTGGGGTAGGGCTGTACAATTTTTCCTATGTGCTCCACGACCCCTATTTTCTCCAGGCGCTCAAGAACACCCTGATCCTTGTGGTCATCACCGTGCCCCTGTCCACCGGCATCGCCCTGCTGATCTCCGTGGCCCTGAGCTCCATTAAAAAGCTCCGGGAGCTTTTCCAGACGGTGTTCTTCCTGCCCTATGTGACAAACACCCTGGCGGTGGGTCTGGTGTTCATGATCCTCTTTAAGAAGACCCCCTACTCCGACGGCCTGATCAATCTGCTGCTCAGCGTTTTCGGCATTTCCCCTATTGACTTCATCGGCGGCCCCTACTGGGCGAAGATGTTCGTGCTGTGCTTTTATACCGTCTGGGTGGTCATGCCCTTTAAGATCCTCATTCTCACCAGCGCCCTGGCCTCGGTGAATCAGGTCTACTACAACGCCGCCCGGGTGGACGGCACCTCCCGGGGCCGGATGTTCCTGAAAATCACCCTGCCCATGATCTCCCCCTCCATTTTCTATCTGGTGATCACCGGCTTCATCGGTGCCTTTAAGGCCTACTCCGACGCGGTGGCCCTGTTCGGCACCGACCTGAACGCCGCCGGCATGAATACCATCGTGGGCTATGTTTACGACATGCTCTACGGCAACGCGGGGGGCTATCCCTCCTATGCCTCCGCCGCCGCTATCGTGCTGTTTTCCATTGTGCTCACCATCACGGTCATTAACCTGCTGGTAAGCAAAAAGCACGTCCACTATGTATGAGGTAAGCGTTTATGGACTACAAGAAACTAACGCGGGGCGCCCGGCTCCGCACCGGCGCCCGCAGAACCGTGCAGTACACGCTGCTGACGATATGGGCGCTGCTGGTGCTGTTCCCCTTTTACTGGATGCTGCTGACTTCCGTCAAAAGCTACGGAAGCTACAACGCCGAGTACATTCCCAAGCTTTTTACCCTCTCCCCCACCCTCAGTAACTATCAGGAAGCTTTCCGGGCGGTGCCCCTGGGAAAATATTTCCTGAATACCGTGATTTTCACCCTCGCCACCACGGCGGTGATGCTCATGGTCACGGTGCTGGCGGCCTTTGCCTTTGCCCGGCTGAATTTTCCCGGCAAGGATCTGGTCTTTACCCTGTTCCTGTCCCTCATGATGATCCCCAGCGAGCTGGTGGTCATTACGAACTTCGTCACCATTACGGACATGGACCTGCGCAACACCTTTCCGGGCCTGATTCTCCCCTCGGTGACCTCGGTATTCTACATCTACCTGCTGAAAGAGAACTTTGCCCAGATCCCGGATGAACTGTACTACGCCGCCAAGGTGGACGGCACCTCGGACCTTAAATACCTGTTTAAGGTTATGATCCCCATCTGCCAGCCCACCATCGTCACCGTGACCATCCTCAAGGTCATCGAGTGCTGGAACAGCTTCGTGTGGCCCCGGCTCATTACCGACGATCCCAATTATTATCTTGTTTCCAACGGCATCCAGGAGATCCGGGAAAACGGCTTCGGCCGGGAGAACATCCCCGCCATGATGGCGGCGGTGGTGGTCATCTCCCTGCCCCTCATTATCCTGTTCCTGGTCTTCCACAAGAAGATCATGGCGGGCGTGGCAAGAGGAGGCACCAAGGGATGAAAAAAGTAATTTCCGCGCTCCTTGCGGCCCTGCTCCTGGCAGCGCTCCTTTCCGGCTGCCACGGGGCAAGAGATCAGGGCGCCTTTGCCATTCCGGAAAGCTTTGACGAAAGCCGCAGCTACGAGATCACATTCTGGGCCAAGAACGACACCAACGTTACCCAGGCCAATATCTACAAGCAGGCAATTGCGGACTTTCAGGAACTCTATCCCAACATCACCGTGAATCTGCGGCTGTACACCGACTACAGCCGGATTTACAACGATGTGATCACCAACATTGCCACAAACACCACCCCCAATGTGTGCATCACCTATCCGGACCACATCGCGACTTACCTCACCGGCAACGACGCGGTGGTGCCTCTGGACGGTCTGTTTTCCGATCCCCGGTACGGCCTGGGAGGAAGCCAGCTGCGCTTTGACGGCCCCACCCAGGAGGAGATCATCCCCCAGTTCCTGGACGAGTGCGCCATCGGGGGCACCCACTACGCCATTCCCTACATGCGCTCCACGGAAGCCTGCTATATCAATAAGGACTATGTGGAGGCCCTGGGCTACCAGGTGCCGGAGGTTCTGACCTGGGACTTTATCTGGGAGGTCAGCGAGGCCGCCACGGCGAAAAATGCCGACGGCACCTACAAGCTGAACGGTCAGAATGTAATGATCCCCTTTATCTACAAGTCCACGGACAACATGATGATCCAGCAGCTTCGCCAGCTGGACGCCCCCTACGCCACCGCCGCCGGGGACATTCAGATCTTCAACGACACCACCCGGGAACTGCTGATGACCGCAGCGGAGCACACAAAGTCCGGCGCTTTCTCCACTTTCAAAATTTCCAGCTACCCCGCCAACTTCCTCAACGCCGGACAGTGCGTCTTCGCCATTGACTCTACCGCCGGCGCTACCTGGATGGGCTCCGGCGCGCCCTTGCTCGACATCAGCCCGGAGCAGCTGGTGGCGTTTGAAACCGCCGTCCGCCCCATACCCCAGTTTGATCCCGGCAATATGCGGATGATCTCCCAGGGCCCCTCCGTGTGCGTCTTCAACAAGAGCGACTCCCAGGAGGTGCTGGCCTCCTGGCTCTTCGCCCAGTTCCTGCTGACCAATGATGTGCAGATTGCCTACGCCACCACCGAGGGCTATGTCCCCGTCACCGCCAAGGCCCAGGAAAGCGAAACCTACCGGGATTACCTGTCCCGGGCGGGGGAGGACGGAAACGAGCATTACGATGTGAAGATCGCCGCCTCCCGGCTGCTGCTGGAGCATACCGACGATACCTTTGTGACCCCGGTGTTCAACGGCTCCGCTTCCCTGCGCTCCGCCGCCGGGCAGATGATCGAGGAGGTGGTCAAGGCCATCCGCCGGAGCCAGCCGGTAAACGGCGAAACCATCGATGCCCTCTACGAAAAAATGACCTCCCTGTACCGGCTGGATCAGATCCAGTCCGGAAACGGCAAGGCGGACCTGGGGCCGCTGCCCGCCGAATCCCGGGCTCTGCTTTGGGTGCTGGGGCTCTGCTGGGCCGGAATCCTGGTATATCTGGGGTTGGAATACAGAAAAAAGAGAAGAAAAAGCGGTCAACCCCATTGATTTGCCGAATGCAGTGGTGTATAATGCCATTATGTGCCGAAATGGGCACAGCAAATCTGATTTCACAAAGTAAGGAGATCAAAAAATGAAGAAGCTGATTGCCATGCTGCTGGCGCTGAGCCTGGTGCTCGCTTTCGCCGGCTGCGCTTCCGAAAAGCCCGCCGAGACCACGGCGGCACCCGAGACCACCGCTGCTCCCGAGACCGAAGCCCCCACCGAGGCGCCCTCCGAGACCGGCCCTGCCGAGGCTGAGGGCACCGTCATGACCCACGCCGAGTATG
This sequence comes from uncultured Oscillospiraceae bacterium, assembly GCA_964625595.1. Classification (GTDB taxonomy): domain Bacteria; phylum Bacillota; class Clostridia; order Oscillospirales; family Oscillospiraceae; genus Faecousia. Next base: position 4,965 of record CAZVDH010000118.1, read on the forward strand.
TGGCTGCCGACCTGGAATCCGCCGTGTGCGTGGAGACCTACGTCCAGGCTACCCAGTCCTGGTGGAACGACCAGATCACCGTCTACGCCCAGAGCGAGGACGGCGCCTACTTCATCTACAACATGGAGTGCAGTGAAGAGAATGCCGCCAAGCTGGTCCCCGGCGCCAAGATCCGCGTCACCGGCTACAAGAGCGAGTGGTCCGGCGAAGTGGAGATCGTGGACGGCACCTTCGAGCTGCTGGATGGCTCCTACACCGCCGAGCCTGTGGATGTTACTGACCTGCTGGGCACCGACGCTCTTGTGGAGCATCAGAATGAAAAGGTCACTTTCACCGGCATGACCGTGGAGCCCGCCAACGAGGCCGGCGACGCTTTCCTGTACAACTGGGACGGCTCCGGTGCTGCCGGAACCGACAGCGACCTGTACTTCAACGCTTCCGTGGGCGGCAACACCTACACCTTTGTCATTGAGTACTACCTGTGCAACGAGACCACCGAGGCTTACCAGGCCGTTACCAACCTGAAGGTTGGCGACACCATCGACATGGAAGGCTTCCTGTACTGGTACAACGGCAGCCAGCCCCACATCACCTCTGTTGTGGTGAAGTAATTCAGTTTGTAAAAGCCCCGATCCTCCAACCGAAGGATCGGGGCCTTTTCTGTTATGCAGGCGAATTAAAACCTGCTGTAACAGCAAAATCCGGATGAATACCTGCCTTTATCGCCCCTCCCTTTCGGAAAAGCAGGGGATAATACAGATTTCCCCCAGCAAAACGACAAATTGGAATTTAGGTTATCGGCTTAAAACAGCAAACAGGAAACCTGTGATT
>CAZVDH010000119.1:0-5778 GCA_964625595.1 uncultured Oscillospiraceae bacterium
CACCAGTACACCAAAGTGCATTTTTCTGTTTGCTGCATAAAGCCGATAGCCTAAAGTGGAATTTGTCGGGCAGAGCCCGAGTGGACAGTGGACAGTTGACAGTGGACAGTTAAGGAGTCCCTTCGGGACAATTTAAAAAATAAAATTCAACCGTTGCTACGTTTTTAAGATAAAACGAGGCATTTGGGGGCTTTTATATTTTCAATCATCCCCAAAGGGGTACCACAACTGTCCACTTTCCACTGTCAACTGTCAACTTACAGCGAAGCGCCAAATTCAAATTTGAAAACCTGCAGCCTGAACACTTCCGGCAGAAAAAGCCCGCGCTGCGGTTTCGCAGCGCGGGCTTTTTCATCCATATTATCTTTCCGTGCCGGGGAAGAAGAGAGCCAGCATGCCGGGGCCCACATGGGAGCCGGTGAAAGGCTCGTGGGGGCAGATGATCAGCTCCCTGGGCTTTGCGATCTGGCACACCAGCTCCGCCAGGACCTGGGCATCCGCCAGGCAGTCGCCGTGGGAGATAGCGACCCGGTGCTTTTCCGGCTCCACCGCCCGCTTGCGGTATTCCTCGGCAATGGCGGCAATGACCTTTTTCCGGCCCCGGTGCTTGCCGCAGGTGGTGATATGGCCGGTTGGGTCGCCCCAGAGCATGGGCTTGATATTCAGCATGGTGCCCACGAGGGCGGTGGCGCCGCTGACCCGCCCGGTGCGCTTCAGGAAGTTCAGGTCGTCCACGGTGAAGAACTGCAGCATACGGGGCACCTCGGCCTCCAGAATGTCCGCCGTTTCCCCGGCGGATTTTCCCTCTGCCCGCAGATCCGCCCCCCTGCAGGCCAGCAGCCCGGTGCCGAAGCCCGCGCCCAGGGAGTCAACGATTCTAACGGTCCGCCCCGGGAATTCCGCGGACAGCTCCTCGGCCGCCAGCCGGGCAGCCTGAATGGTGCCGCTGATGCCGGAGGACATGCCCACATACACAACATCCCGGCCCGCCTCCAGCTCGGGGCTCAAGTGGGTGATAAACAGGTGGGTATTCAGGAGGGTGGTTTCCATCTTTCCCCCGGCCCGGAGCATTTCATAGAAGCTGTGGAAATCGAAGCTGTCCACATCTCCGTCGTACACCCCGGGGGTTCCGTTTAAGCTGTAGGAGCAGGGGAGGACCCGAATATCCAGCTGGTCCAGCAGAGACTTCGGAAGATTGGACGAACCGTCCACAAAAATAGTGAAAGACATGGGCTACCTCCTGGCAGATGTGAAATGATTCCGGACACCGGGGCAAAAAGGCCAACGAAGCGGGGACGGTTCCGGAAAGGTGAAATCTTTAAGATAATTATAAGCCCCCCGCCGGGAAAAGTAAATAAAAAAGTGCCGGTCCGCTCCGGACCGGCACGATTTGGATAGACGGCATCTAAGAAATTCTACCGCCCGTGGAGCTCTACTCCCGGTAGAATCAGGCCTGGGGGGCCTTGGGACGGCGGCGGTGGCGGTAATTGGGACGGCGGCGGGGCTTTTTTTCTCCATCCCCGGCAGGCGCCGCCTCCGGCTGCTGGGCAGGTGCCTCCTTTGCCGCTTTCGGCTCCTTGGGCTCTTTGGGTTCCTTGGCTTCTTTCGCTTCCTTGGGCTCCCGGACTGCCTTATTTTCCACCCGGTCTTTCCGGCGTCGGCGGGACTTAGGCTCCTCGGAGGCGGGCTGGGCAGTCACCTCCTGGGCGACTTCTTCCGTGCTGTACCGGAAACGGATGGATTCCAGCACGGGCGCGTCCGGCTCCGGCTCTTTCCGCACCCGCTTTCCGCTGCCGGAAATGGGAGCCAGGTCCGCGGGGATGGGAGGATCGTTTTTCTTGGCCTTGCCGCTGCGCAGCACCGCGATGTCTTCCACGGAAAAGACGGACACTGTGTCCGGGTTTTCCTCCATGCGCACCTTGACCCGCTGGCGGAGCACATCCACATCGGTAACGGTGCCCCGGCCCTCGGGGGTGTCCACAAAGGACTCCTCCTTGGGGCTGGAACGGATCAGAGCCTCATAGGTGTCCTGCTCGTATTTGAGACAGCACATGAGCCGTCCGCAGGTGCCGGAGATCTTGGTGGGATTCAGGCTCAGATTCTGGGTCTTTGCCATTTTAATGGATACGGGCTGGAAATCCTCCAGGAATTCTCCGCAGCAGAAAGGCCGTCCGCAGATACCGAGACCGCCTACCAGCTTGGCTTTGTCCCGCACGCCGATCTGCCGCAGCTCGATGCGGGTGTGGAAAGCGCCGGCCAGATCCTTTACAAGCTCCCGGAAATCCACCCGCTCGTCGGCGGTGAAGTAAAACAGGATCTTGCTGCCGTCAAAGGCGCACTCCGCCCGGACAAGCTGCATGTCAAGACCATGAGCGGCGATTTTCTGACGGCAGATGTCGCATGCCCGCTTTTCCCGGGCCTGGTTCTCCGCGGCTACCCGCTCATCCTGGGGGGTGGCCCGCCGAATCACTTTCCGCAGGGGGGCAACGACCTCATCCTGGGAGATCGTATGGTTTCCCCGGACGCAGGTGCCGTATTCCGCCCCCCGGGCGGTGTCGATGACCACATGGTCGCCGGGGGCAAAGCTGCCGCCGTCGGGGTCAAAAAAATAGGTTTTCTGTCCCGGGCGGAACTGAATATCCACGATTTCCACCGTCGCCTCGGTTGCGGTGCTGAGTATTTCTTCCATAGGGTTCTCCTTTTTGGGTGATTGATGGTGAATTGACAGTTGACAATTGACAAATATGGTGCCGCTCCGCGACGATTAAAAAGTGTGATTGACCCACTGTGTTTCCGCGGCATAAAGACAAATTGGAATTTGCCGGCTTCGCCGAATTGACAATTGACAGTTGACAGTTGACAATTATTGTGTCCCTACGGGACAATTTAGAAATAATTTCTATTGTTTTTCATCCAAATTCTTTTTATTTTAAATCATCCCGAAGGGATTCCTTAATTGTCAATTGTTCATTGTCAATTGTCAATTAAATTCCAATTTACTGGTGTGCTGAGACAAATCGATTGACCACTGTCAATTGTCAATTGTCCTACTCCCGCCCAGGGCCCACAGCAGATAACCGCAGACGGCGGCGGGGGAGACATTGGCCTGAAGATATTCCGTGGCTTTCTGCACGGCAAGCAATGCGTCGTGCAGGTCCTGCCCGGTGCGGCGCTGGGCAAGCTCCCGGGCGGCGGGATTCACCGCCGTACCCCCGGCCCGGCAGACCAGGGCGCTTTCCAGCAGCTGTCCCCAACTTTGCGTCAGGGGAATAAGGGCATCCCGGTTCCATTTTTCCAGGGGGGTGAGCACCTGCAGCACCCCCAGGGTGTCCGAATCCGCCAGGGCTTTGGCAAGGGACTGGGTCTGGGGCGGAAGCTGGAAGCCCTCGGACAGCAGCTTCTCCGCCTGGCCCAGAAAGCCGCCTGCGGCGGCGGCCGCGGCCCGGAGGGTTTCCTCGTCCGCTTTGGGAAAGCGCCGGTGAAGCTCCCCCAGGAGCGTTCTTTCCGGCAGGGGCTGGAGCGCCAGTTCCACGCACCGGGAGCGGACGGTGGGCAGGAGCCGCTCCGGGTTATCCGTAATGAGCAGGAACACGCCGTATTCCGGCGGCTCTTCCAGCACCTTGAGGAGGGCGTTCTGCCCCGGCAGGCCCATATCCTGGGCCCGGGGAAACAGGTAAATTTTGTGGTCGGACTCGTTGGGCCGGACGAAAATGTCCGCCCGGGCCTGCCGGATCAGGTCAACGGGAACGGTCTTTTTCTCCGGATCGTCCACGGTGATGAAGTCCGGGTGGTTTCCGTCCAGCACTTTCCGGCAGACCCGGCAATGCAGACAGGGCGCGTCCGGTTCCCGGCAGAGAATCGCCGCGGCCAGGAGCCTTGCCAGAGTGTGCCGCCCGGAGCCTGCCGGCCCGGAGATCAGATAAAAGTGGGAAATATGGCCCCGGCGGAGGCTGCCCGCCAGATTGTCTTTCAGCCGTTCGTTTCCCAGCAGCGTATCAAAGCCCATTTTTTATCCCCACAGAGCGGACAGCATGGGAATGACCTGCTTTTTCCGGCTCATGACATGGGGCAGGAAGACGGTGTTTTCCTTGGGGGTGACACCGAAAGCCTGCTGAATGGTGTCGTCGGAACCCACATAGATGATCTGGGTGCCCTCCAGCAGCACATCCGTGAGCATCAGGATCACCAGATCAAAGCCCTCTTTCTGGGCGGTGGCGCGCATGATCTGCAGGAATTCCTCTTTCCGCTCCAGCATGCTGCGGCTGTCCACGCAGGTGATCTGGGCCACTGCCAGATCGTGCCCGGCGATATGGAACTCTTTGTAGTCGGTGGACAGCAGCTCCTGGGCGGTCTTGTTCCCCACGGAGGCGGAGAAGATCTCCTTGCCCAGCTCGTCCAGGGAGACGTTGGCGATCCGGGCCATCCGCTCGGCGGTGCGAATATCCCGCTGGGTGCAGGTGGGGGATTTGAACATGACGGTGTCGGAAAGAATTGCCGCCGCCATCATGCCCGCCATCTTTTCCGAGGGCATCAGGCCCCGGTCCTGGAACATGCTGGCGATGATGGTATTGGTGGAGCCTACCGGCTCGTTGCGGACGTAGATGGGGTTGGTGGTCTGAATATCCGCCAGCCGGTGGTGGTCGATGATCTCCAGGATCTCCGCTTCCTCCAACCCGGGGACGGACTGGGAGGCCTCGTTGTGGTCAACCAGAACCACCCTTTTACGCCGGGGGCGGAGCAGGTGGTACCGGGTCAGAACGCCCACGACCTGCTCATTTTCGTCCAGAATGGGGTAGCAGTGCTCCCGGTATTTGAGCACCTGCTCCTTGACATCATCCACCCGGTCCTGGAGGTGGAAGCACACCAGATCCTTCGTCCGGCAGATCCGGCCCACGGGGGTGGACTGGAAGATGAGCCGGGCGGCCCGGTAGGCGTCAAAGGGGGTCGAGATGATGCAGGTGGTGGTGGGGAAGCTGCGCAGCTCCTCGTCCAGCTCCGCCTGGCACAGTACCAGGCAGTTCACGTTCATTTCCAGGGCCCGACGGATCATGTCCGGCTGGTGGCCGCAGAGCACCACGGAATTGGGACTGTTGAACAGCAGGTTCTCCCGGCTCTGGGGCAGGGCGATGGTCACGTCGCCGCTGATGATATCGGTGCTCTCGCCTGCCTCATTGAGAAGCTTTCCCTCCAGAACGGACAGAACATTGAACAGGGGCACCGCTTCCAGGAAGCCGGAGCTGACCAGCTCCATATTGTAGCTTGCCACATCCTCCCGGGACAGCATGCCGTACAGGGTGCCGTCCTCGTTGGCAACCGGCAGGGCGGAGATGTTCTTCTGGTCCTGCAGAAGCTTCCAGGCCCGGTCCTCGGTGACGGCGGCGCTGAGCACCGGCGGGGTGTCGAAATCCAGGTCCTGGACCTGGGTAAACATGTTGCTGATCCGCTTGGGAGGCTGGAAGCCGAAGCGGTTTAAGACGATCTGGGTCTCGTCGGAGACATGGCCCAGACAGGCTGCCTCATATTCCCGGTTGCCGCAGGCGTTGCGCAGGGCCGCGTAGGCCATGGCCGCTACGATGGAATCCGTGTCCGGGTTCCGGTGCCCGGTAACATAAATGGGATCCATGGATGTACCTCCTTGTATAATTGAAAAAAGAAAAACGCATATCGGCCGAAGGCGGAAGACAGACAAATTGGGAATTTGGCGGGCTGTTAAGGTGCGCGGATGGATAGACGCCTTGCCCCCCGCACTTGTGAGGGGGGTGTCCCTGCGCTAGCGCA
>CAZVDH010000120.1:0-5709 GCA_964625595.1 uncultured Oscillospiraceae bacterium
ATCGTTTTTCTGCAGAAATACCGCGGCGAGTTTGATGTAGTTTTTATGGATATTCTTATGCCTCAGATGAACGGCATGGAATGCGCCAGGCGTCTACGCAAATGTGACAGCAATGTGATCCTCTGCTTTGTGACAAACATGGCCAGATACGCTATCCAGGGCTATGAGGTGGGGGCCATAGATTTTATCATTAAACCCGTCAGTTACGATGAGTTTTCCATGAAAATGAACCGGATCATCCGTGTCCTGAAAAAGCAGGCCTCGGCTACCATACTTATCAGCAGCAGAAATGAAATCAAGAAAATCGACATCCGGGACCTTTATTATGTGGAGGTTTATAATCACAGTCTGATCTATCATACAGGCGATGGGGATTTTGAAGCATACGGGAAACTGTCCAGCCTGGAAGAGGATGACCGCTTCCGCTGCTTTATCCGAGTTTCCCCAAGCTATCTGGTAAACTGTACCATGGTAACTTCTGTACAGGAGGACTCCCTGACAGTGAAGGATGTGCAGATACCGATTTCCAGAAGACGAAGAAAGGAATGCCTGGAAAAAATGGCCGCGATTCTGGGAGGGATCTGCTTATGATGTGGTTTATCAATTACTTTCATATTCAAATATTGGTGATTGAGCTGCTGTTCTGTCTTCGGCTGCAGCGCAGGAACCATTTCCTGCTTCGATTTCTTCCCTGTGCCGCGGCATATGTCGTGCTGCCCGCAGTGGTTCCAAACAGCTTTTTCAACCCCTTTGTGGTCTGGGACTGGTTTACATTCGGCTTTCTTGCCATGTTTATGCTCTCGGGCCTGCTCATTTGGTCCTGCTTCCGCATGAACATCCGCCAGGTGGTGTTTTATTGCTGTGTGGCCCATACCCTCCAGCATATGGTGCATTGCCTCAACCGGATGATCGGTCTGGCTTTCTCCCTGCCCGACGTTGCCGTGCAAACAATCCATCTGTTGATGCTGGTTGCCACCTGCGTGGTGGTTTACCGGCTCCTGCAGGATCGTTTCCCAGGAAGCGAAACGGTGGATATTCAGAATAATTATCTGCTTCTGTTTGCGCTTGCTTCGACACTGATCGTCTATGTGGTCAGCTTATGGACCACTATGAAGGAGCAGCCGACCATCGGCCTGTTTTTCTTCGACTTTTTCTCCTGCCTGATGCTGGTCATCCTGCTGTTGGATCTTTTCCGGATTCGCAGAGCGGAGCGGGACCAGATGATCATGGAGCGGCTTCTCCGGCAGGAGCAGGAGCAGCACGAGATCAGCCGTGCCACGATTGATGTGATCAACAGAAAGTGTCACGATCTGCGGCATCAGATCGCTGCCCTGCGGCATATGGGTGATGAAGAAAAGGAGAAGAGTATCCGTCAGCTGGAAAAAGCGGTCATGATCTACGACAGTTTTCCAAAATCCGGGAATCCGGATCTGGATATTGTTCTGGCGGAGAAGAGCCTGCTGGCAGAACAACAGCACGTTTCCGTCCGCTGCATTGTGGACGGCAGCAAGCTCACCTTTCTGGATCTGGAGGATATGTACTCTCTGATGGGAAATGCCCTGGACAATGCCATCGAAGCTACCAGTAAGGAGGAAAATGAAGCCAAACGGATCGTAACCCTCTATGCGGCGGCAAAGGGAAACCTGTATTCCATCCATCTGGAAAACCCCTGTGCCCGGCAGCCGCTGTTCATGGATGATCTGCCGGTTACCAGCAAGCCGGACACAGACTATCACGGCTTCGGTATGCGCAGCATGCGGTATCTGTGCGAGAAATACGGCGGTGCGCTGACAGCCGGATGGGAGGATGGCATTTTCAGTCTGGACATGCTGTTTCCCATGCAGCAGGCAGAAAAACAGCCTGTGTCTCCGGCATAATTTTTATATTGTTATACGGCATCGTTCTTAGTCCTGCATACCCAGGGCATGGGCGATGCCGTTGCGTTTTTGGGATTGACGGCTTTCCGGCGGTTTGTTGACGGTTGACAATTTAGCTAGTTTCTCTTGTAAACAGAACCGCTTGTACGGCAGATTGACCAGATACGATAAAATACTGACCAGTTACGAAGTATCTCTTCCAAAATATTTTGTCATATTTTACAATCAATATGAAAACCGGTGGGGAGACCCATCGAATAAGGAGGAGATATTTTGAAGAACTCGAAACTGTGGTCCGGTCTGACCTCGATTTTTGCAGTCATTCTGGTGATTGCACTGATCGGCAATACCCTGGCGACCGCCAACGCAAGCTACATCAACAGCATGCTTGGCATCAGCACGGCAAGAGTGGTCGACAACGGCGAAACCGCCGCCGACACAACCTACTTCAAGAGCCAGTTCGGCGCGTTTGACGATGCCGAAGCCCAGGCAAAAGCAATTGCCGCGGCTTTGGAGCAGAATGTCAATGAAATGCGGGAGGGCGCGGCGCTGCTGATGAACGAGGGCAATGTCCTGCCCCTGACTGACGCGGTTCGAATTTCCGTGTTTGGTCACGGTGCCGTAGATCCTGCCTATCAGGCTGCTTCTGCAGGCACAAAAGTCAAGGCCGGTTCCATCAACGGCATTGACCTGAAAACCGCGCTGGAAAACCAGGGCTTTGAAGTGAATGAGACCCTGTGGAACGGTCTGTTGGCAGGTACCGCGGCCCGTGGCGAGCTGCGGGAAGGCTGGGGCGGCATGACCATGGCGGTGACCGGTTCCGCTGCCGGAAGTGAGGAAAACAAGGCCTTCTATTCTCAGTACACCTCCAGCTTTGCCGATTACAGCGACGCGGCCATCGTGGTATTCACCCGCGAAGGCGCGGAGGGCACCGACCTGAATATGCAGGACGCGGATGACGAGGGCGGCGCCTCCGGCAGCATCAGCAGCCTGGCACTGCACAAGAACGAGCGGGATCTGCTGGAGCTGGTTCGGGCCAACTTCGACAAGGTGATCGTTCTGTTGAACAGCCCCTACCAGATGGAAGTTCATGAAATGAAACAGTACGCCGACGCGATTCTCTTCATCGGCTACCCGGGCCACCAGGGCTTTACCGGTGTGGCGGAGATCCTGCGGGGCACTGTGAACCCCTCCGGCAAGCTTGTGGATACCTATGCTACCAGCTCTCTGTCCGCCCCTGCCGTTGTGAACTCCGGCACACAGACACCCCAGTTTGCCAATGTGGCACAGATCAACGCCGCCATCGGGGAAGATGAGCGTGCGGAGTACATCTCCTTCCAGGCAGAGAGCATCTACATCGGCTACCGCTACTATGAGACCCGCTACGCCGACTGCGTGATGGGCAAGGGCAATGCCGCCTCCGCCGTGGGCGCGCTGCCCGGTGCCGCTTCCTGGAACTACGCCGACGAGGTGCAGTATCCTTTCGGCTACGGACTGAGCTATACAACCTTCAACCAGACGCTGGACAGTGTGAAGGTGGAAGATGACGAAATTACCGCCAAGGTAACCGTAACGAACACCGGCGATGTGGCCGGCAAGAGCGTCGTTCAGCTCTATGCCCAGACTCCCTACGGCAGCTATGAGATCGAGCACGGAGTTGAAAAGTCCGCCATTGCCATTGTGGGCTACGGCAAGACTGACCTGCTGCAGCCCGGCGCTTCCGAGACTGTGACGGTGAAGGCAGATAAATACCTGCTGGCAAGCTATGACACCACAGCCCATGACGGAGAGGGCGGCTACATTCTCTCCGAGGGCGACTACTATCTGGCCATCGGTGACGATGCCCATGATGCGCTGAACAATGTGCTGGCCGCCCAGGGCTATACCGTGAGCAACGGTATGACCGCGGACGGCACCGGCAGCAAGAGCTATCACTGGACGGAGCGGTTCGATGACGACAAATACCGCACCGGTGAAAACGGTGTTCTGGTTTCCAACCAGTTTGAAGACTGCGACCTCAACTACTGGATTGAGGGAGCCGGAACCTACCTGACCCGTAACGATTGGGCGGGAACCTTCCCCGTCAGCCAGACCACCGTGGATGCTACGGAAGCAATGATGGATATTCTGGACGGCGAGTGGTACGAAAAGCCTGCCGATGCCCCCAGCTTTGCCGAGGTGGCGGCAAACTTCGGCGTGGACAGTGGCCTGAATCTGGCGACCATGAAGGATGTACCCCTGTCCGATACCGAGACCTGGGAAAAGTTCATCTATCAGCTTCAGGTAGAGGATCTGCCCAACGCCACCGCCGAAAGCTTCACCTGCCCTGCTGTGGGCGACCTGTCTCCCTCCTTCAGTGTGGGCGACGGCTGTGACTCCGTAGGCGGCAATTACCCCATTCCTGTCACCGTGAACGGTGAGGAAGTGACGGTTCCTACCATCCGTTATTGCTCCAATCCCATCATGACCGGTACTTTCAATGATGAGATCATTGCCAATCGGGGCACCATGATGGGCGAAGAGGGCATGTGGTCCAACTTTATGATCAACTACAACCTGGGCAACGACCTGCACCGCACGCCCTTCGGCGGCCGTAACTTTGAGTATATGTCCGAGTGCCCCACCATGAACTACCTTGCCGGTGCCGTGGAAGTGGAAGCCATGGAAAAGACCGGCTCCCACGCCGCGCCCAAGCACTTTGTGGGCAACGACCAGGAGTTCTATCGTGACGGCGTGTGCTGCTTCTTCAATGAGCAGGCCTTCCGGGAGGGCAACCTCCGGGCCTTCGAAGGCTCCGTCCGTGTGGCAAATGCCGGCGGTATCATGCAGTCCTTCTCCCGTCTTGGTCTCAAGTGGAACTCTGCCAGCTATGCCCTGAACACCCAGGTGCTGCGCAATGAATGGGGCTGGAACGGTGCCATCGATACGGATGCCGCGCCCTGCTTCGGTGAGTATGTGGACGGCGGTTTCCGCAACCACGCCGCGGAAGTGCTGGATGCCGGCACCCAGGAATGGTGCCTGGACGGCGTTGCCGGACATGGCAACTGGGTTCTGAATCTGGCCCGGGAGACGGATGACGGCCATCTGCTGGAGCTGCTGAAAGAAGCGGCTATCAGCTGGGAGTATGCCATCAGCCGTTCCGTAATTACCAATGGCTATTCCTCCACCGCCGTCATTGAGCATATCACCCCCTGGTGGCAGACCGCCATTACGGCAGTGGAAATCACCTCCGCCGTTCTCGCCCTGGCCTGCGTGTCCATGCTGGTGGCCGCAAAGCTGAAGAAAAAGGAAAATTGAGGAAGGAGAAGAAACCATGAAGAAATTTAGTGTTGGTTTGTGCCTGTCGGCGATTACCTGTGCCCTGTCTTTGGTTACCTTCATCCTGCTGCTTGTCTACGGTTCCCGGGGCGGTATTGTGCAGGGGACGGTATATGCCGCTTTGGTTATTGCCGTTGTGTGTGAGGCAGCCGCATTCCTGCGGGAAAAGCCCTGGACCGATTTTGCCAGCATCGCCGGAGCGGTGGCCCTGGCTTTTGTCCTGATGACTGTCTTCGCTGACGGAATCTGGAACATAGCCGAAGCAATGAACAGCATTAAAATGGTCGGCCTTCCGGAACTGGCCGGCATGAACTACACCCTGGCGGGTGTTAACCTGGCCGCGGTGGTGTCCGCGATTGCGGCGAGCTTCGCGAAAAAGTAATTTCGCAATCCTTACGGGGCAGCAGTTCCGGTTTACGGCTGCTGCCCCGCCTTTTCACTTGGATACTAATATTTAATTAAAAAATCAATCAAGTTTCAAATTTACTTTTCATATCTTGGCGAATGGCGGTTT
>CAZVDH010000121.1:0-5634 GCA_964625595.1 uncultured Oscillospiraceae bacterium
TATTGGCCCGCCAATTTACAATTTCACGATCAGCTTATTAAAGCCGATAGCCTGATCGCACATTAGTATAAGGTTGCAACTGCGGTTGGTCAGAAAACTGCTTATATGCCCTTTATGTAACAAGCGGTCCCATATTTTTCAAAATATTATCGTATTTCTATCGACTTACCGCCCCCTCCCATGGTAAAATAACCATAATTATCCATGGGAGGGGGCTTTACCGTGCCGGAACAACCGAATAAGCCCTCCCGCGCCATTGGCTTACTTGCCCATGTGCGCGGGCAGAGGAGAACCACATTTTACTGCCCTGAGAAGTTCGGATTTCTCAGGGCAGTTTGCAGGATCATTGACCGTTGTTTCCCGTAAAACAGAAACATAATTGGGGGATATTGCCGTATTTATGATTTCGCCGTGCCGGTCAGCATGTTTCTCAATTCTTGCGCCGCAGACCCCATTGGCTGTCGGGCAGGGGTCAGAAGGCAGATTTTTCGCGGCGGAATCGGTTCCTTCAGGGGAACCGAGAACACGCTTTCTCCAACAGCCTCTCCAACTAAGAACTCCTCCGGAACAAAGCCGATTCCTAAATTTGCCTTCACCATCGGGAGCACCTGATCCGCAGAAGCGGCTTCGATATCCGGAGCGAAGGTTAGATGATGCTGCGCGAACAAGTTTACATAAAATTGATATGTGGTGCTTTTTTCATCCAGGGAAATGATTGGCACCTCTGCCAGATCGGAAATAGAACGGGCAGACGAAGCCAGCGCTTGATATGCCCTGCCACAGACCGCCGTCTCTTGAATCTCCGCCAGAGGGGTCATTTTCAGTTTTTTTGTGAGCGTAACAGGGGTCGTAACCACAGCAAGATCGGCCAGACTGTTTTCCAGCGCCTCCACAGTGTCCGGGGTGAAGCCGCTGATCAGCTTGATGTGAACACCGGGATATTGGGAGCGGAATCGGGAAAGCACCGGCAGCAGAAATATCCGCGTGGCAACCTCCGTTGCGGCAATGCGGAGAATGCCGCCCTCCAATCCACTGCCCTGAGACAGAGCCTCCTCTCCGGCCCGAAGCTGCTCAAAGGCTACTGAGACATGACTGAAAAGCGTTTCCCCTTCCTCCGTCAGTTCCACACGGCGGTTGCTTCGGAGAAACAGCGTACACCCCAATGCCTGCTCCAGATTTTTGATAGTTCGTGTGATGTTAGGCTGGCTGTTTTGAAGCGCTCTGGCGGCGCGGGTAAAGCTGCGGTATTTGGCGGTGTAGAAGAATACGCGGTAGGCATCGTAGCTGATATTCATAGGCTTCTCCATATCAAAAAAGTATTGTATGATGCAAAAGATATATTTTTCTTATTGATCTTTTCGCATTATAATACGATTTGGTTATAAAATCAATCCTATAGAAAACGAGTTGATATGTGTATATGAATCACGATTTGACAGTAGGAAAGCCCAGCACGGTGCTTTGGAAATTCTGCCTGCCCCTGTTTGGCAGCATTGTGTTCCAGCAGCTATACAACATTGCTGACAGTTGGGTAGCGGGTAAATTCATTGGGCAGAACGCCCTGGCCGCCGTGGGTAACAGCTATGAAATCACCCTGATTTTCCTTGCCTTTGCTTTTGGCTGTAACATTGGCTGCTCCGTGCTGGTGTCCCAACTGTTTGGTGCTAAGGAATATGACAGTATGAAAACCGCGGTTTCCACCACTATGCTCTCCAGCGGCGCGGTTTGTGTACTGCTGATGCTGGTGGGAATTTTGGGCTGTGATAGTCTTCTGCGGCTGATCAATACGCCCCGGGAGGTGTTCGCGGATTCCGCCCTGTATCTGGACATCTATGCGTGGGGACTCCCCTTCGTGTTCTTTTACAATCTGTCCACAGGCATTTTCTCCGCGCTGGGAGACAGCAAAACACCCTTCGTATTTCTGGCGGTGTCCTCTCTGAGCAACATCGCTGTGGACATTCTCTTTGTCACAGCGTTTCACATGGGCGTGGCAGGCGTGGCATGGGCTACCTTCCTGTGTCAGGGTGTCAGCTGCCTGCTGGCGGTGACGGTGGTGTTTCGCCGTCTGAAGAAGATTCCCAGCAAGGAAAACATAGCTCTGTTTTCCTCGAAGCTTCTTCGACGGTTTGTGGTAATCGCCATTCCCAGTGTTTTGCAGCAGAGCTTTATTTCCGTGGGCAACATCCTGATCCAAAGCGTTATCAACGGCTTTGGTACCGACGTGATGGCGGGCTACTCGGCCTCGGTGAAGCTGAACAATCTGGTGATTACTTCCTTTACTACCATCGGCAACGGAATTTCCAACTACGCCGCCCAGAATCTGGGAGCAGGAAAGCTGACAAGGATTCGGGATGGCTTTCGGGCAGGACTGCAGATGGTCTGGCTGATCTGCGCGCCGCTGGCGCTGCTGTATTTCACAAGTGGCAGAACGCTGATGCACGTTTTCATGGATGACGCTACGGAAGGAGCCCTGGAAAGCGGAATCACGTTCCTGCGGATTCTGTCACCGTTCTACTTTGTTGTATCGGCAAAGCTGGTGGCTGACGGTATTTTGCGGGGAACCGGAAAAATGCGGCAGTTTATGGTGGCGACCTTTACCGACCTGATTCTGCGGGTAGTGCTGGCCTTTGTCTTGTCCGGTACGGCTCTCGGCTCCACCGGCATCTGGTGTGCCTGGCCTATCGGGTGGATCGTGGCAACATTCTTATCTATCCGGTTCTACAGCAAATACAACTGTAAATCGAACTAACATTAGGATTTCCCAATCCCCGAATCAGGCAGACAATACCACATTTTTGAAAAATCATCGGTTTTCTATCGACGAGAGCCCCCTCACATGGTATAATGGTCTTACTTTTCCATGGGAGGGGGCTGATACCATGTCTGAACAACCGAAGAAGATACCTTGTGGTATTGGTCTGCTGGCCCATGTGGACGCGGGGAAGACCACCCTGTCGGAGGCCATGCTGTACCTTGCCGGGGCAAAGCGGACTCTGGGCCGGGTGGACCACGGGGACGCGGCGTTGGACACGGACCCCCTGGAACGGGCCAGGGGCATCACCATCTTTTCCAAGCAGGCGAGGTTAAGCTATGCGGGCCGGGAGCTGGTGCTTGTGGACACCCCGGGCCACGCGGACTTTGCCCCGGAGGCGGAACGGGTGATGCCGGTGCTGGACTGCGCCGTGCTGGTAGTGAGCGGCACCGACGCCGTTCAGGCCCACACCCTCACCCTCTGGCACCTTTTGCAGCGGTACAATGTGCCGGTATTTCTCTTTGTCAACAAAATGGACCTGCCCGGGTCCGACCGGGGGAGGCTCCTTTCCCAGCTCCGGGACCGGCTCAGCTCCGGCTGCGTTCCCATGGACCTGCCCCGGGAGGAACTGGAGGAAGCCGCCGCGGTGTGCGACGACGCCCTGCTGGAGCAGTACCTGTCCGGAAGCCCGGTGACCGACGGGAACCTGCGGGAGCTAATTCAGGCGCGGAAGCTGTTTCCCGTATGCTTCGGCTCGGCACTGCGCTTAAGCGGGGTGGAGGGGCTGCTTGACACCCTGACCCGGTTCGCCCCGGAAAAAGCCTGGCCCGTGGAATTTGGGGCCCGGGTCTACAAGATCTCCCGAGACCCCCAGGGAAACCGGCTGACCTGGCTCCGGGTCACCGGCGGGGAGCTTCGGGTGCGGATGCCTGTTTCCTACCGCAGCCTCAAAGGAGAAGCCCTGGAAGAAAAGCCCCTGCAGCTACGGCTGTACTCCGGGGAAAAATTCACCCTGGCTGACGCCGCCCCCGCCGGGACCCTGGCGGCGGTGACGGGGCTCACCGCCACCTGGGCAGGACAGGCCCTGGGGGCGGAAGAAGCCGCCCTGCCCCCGGTGACGGAGCCGGTGATGACCTACCGGGTGGAGCTTCCCAAGGGGGTGGACCCCGCCCAGGCTCTGCCGAAGCTCAGGCTCCTGGAAGAGGAAGAGCCCCAGCTTCGCCTACTGTGGGAGGGGGACCGGATCCATGTACAGATCATGGGCCGGGTCCAGCTGGAGGTCTTTACCAGCCTGGTCCGGGACCGGCTGGGCATGGAGGTAACGCTGACGGACCGGCGGATCTTCTACAAGGAGACCATCCGGGATACCGTGGAGGGGGTGGGCCACTTCGAGCCCCTGCGGCACTACGCCGAGGTGCATCTGCTGCTGGAGCCCCTCCCGGCGGGGAGCGGCCTGGTTTTTGACACCGTCTGTCCCACGGACGTGCTGGACGGGAACTACCAGAGCCTGATTCTCACCCACCTGGCAGAGAAAACCCACCGGGGCGTCCTCACCGGCGCGCCCATTACGGATATGAAGCTGACCTTACTTGTGGGCAAGGCCCACTTAAAGCACACCGAGGGCGGGGACTTCCGCCAGGCCACCTACCGGGCGGTGCGCCAGGGGCTGATGCAGGCGGAAAGTGTGCTCCTGGAGCCCTGGTACGGCTTTTCCCTCACCGCTCCCACGGAAGCCATCGGCCGGGCCATTACGGACATTCGGGCCATGGGCGGGGAATTTGACGCCCCGCAGGCTTCGGGGGATATGAGCGTCCTCAAAGGCACGGTGCCCGCCGGGGAGGTTCGGGACTACGCCGACACCCTGGCCGCCTACACCCAGGGCCGGGGGCGGCTGCAGCTGGCGTTTCACGGCTACGCCCCCTGCCACAATGCCAGGGAGGTCATCGAAAGCACGGGCTACGACCCGGAGGCGGACACGGACAACACCCCGGACTCGGTATTCTGCGCCCATGGGGCGGGGTTCAACGTAAAGTGGGACCGGGTAAAAGACTACATGCATCTGGAAAGCGGTCTGAAAACCGAGAAGCCCCCGGTACTGCTGCAGCGTACCCCCATCGACGACCGGGAGCTGGAAGCCATCATGGAGCGGGAATTTGGTCCCGCCAAGCAAAGGGTATACACGCCCCCAAGCCAGCGCAGTGCCAGGGAGGAAGTGCCCCTGCCGCCGCCCAGGCAGAAGTGGATTCTGGTGGACGGGTACAACGTGATCTTTGCCTGGGACAACCTTAAAAAGCTGGCGGAGGCGGACCTGGACGCCGCCCGGCGGCAGCTGTGTGACGCCCTGGCAAGCTACGCCGGGTTTACCGGCTGCCAGGTAGTGGTGGTTTTCGACGGCTACCGGCAGAAAGGGAATCCCGGAGAAAAGGAGCGGTATCACAACATCCGCCTGGTGTTCACCGGGGAGGGAGAGACCGCCGACCGGTACTTAGAGGAGCTGGCCGCGGACATCGGCAAGAACGATTCCGTATGGGTGGCGTCCTCGGACAGTCTGGTGCAGCTGTCTTCTTTCCGCTCCGGCGTGCTCCGGATGTCCGCCCGGGAGCTGGGAGAGGAAGTACAGCGTGCCAGCCGGGAAATGGGGAAGTTTTTGAAGAATTGACAATTGACAATTGACAGTTGACAATTATTGTGTCCCTACGGGACGATTTTTGAAATATTTTCTATTCTTTTCGTCCGAATTCTATTCAATTTAAATCATCCCGAAGGGATTCCTTAATTGCCAATTGTTCATTGTCAATTGTTCATTGTCAATTGTCAATTAAATTCCAAATTTAGGTTATCGGCTTAAAACAGCAAACAGGAAACCTGTGATTTGGCAGTCC
>CAZVDH010000122.1:0-5581 GCA_964625595.1 uncultured Oscillospiraceae bacterium
CCCTGTCCCAAGCCGTCCAGCTGAAAAAGCTGAGCCAGTCCGGGGAACTGAATATAGACAAGATATTCGAAATCCTCCGGGAGCCCAAGGCCAACCAGCAGGAGAAGATCAGCTTCCGATTGGAGGATTTACGGAAATTCTTCCCCAAAAGCTACAGCGTCGCCCGGATTCAGGAGCGGATTTTGAAGCTGCTGGAAGCAGACTGCCGCAAGCGCCAGCGCAGTCAGGAACGGTGAGGTGCGGCATGATGAAAAAGAATACGCATAGGGTGTTACGAGGTGAGCGGGCATGAATGAGGTACAGCAGGATATTATGTGCGTCTTATTGCAGACGCTTTTGGATAAGGAACTGATTACCCGGGACATTCACGACAAATCCCGGAACAAAATCCTCGGCACATTGGACTTGCCGGACTTTTTCCGGGATAATGAGGCACGAAAGGAGGATGCACATGGATGTGAGAAGAATCCGTGCTGAGCTGAGAATGGGCAGGTCGATTTACGACCTGCCCCTCCGGGTAACCTTCTACGCCCGGGTGTCCACAGATCAGGACGAACAGATTAACAGTCTGGAAAATCAGGTGCAGTATTACACGGAGCTGATTCAAAGTAAGCCCAACTGGCGCTTTGTGCCGGGGTACATCGACGAGGGCATTTCCGGCGGCACCACGAAAAAGCGGGATGATTTCAACCGCATGATTCGGGACGCGAAAGCCGGGATGTTTGACTTCATCATCACCAAAGAAATCTCCCGGTTTTCCCGCTCCACGCTGGACAGCATCAAATACACCCAGGAGTTGCTGGAAAACAATGTGGGAGTACTGTTCCAGAACGACAATATCAACACCCTGGACACGGACAGCGAATTCCGGCTGGTCATCATGGCGGGTGTTGCCCAGGATGAAATCCGCAAGCTCTCAGAACGGCTGAAATTTGGCTTCCGGCAGGCCATCAAAAACGGTCATGTGCTGGGCAATGATAAGCTCTACGGATACGACAAAAAGGACTGCATTCTGACCATCAATGAAGGGGAAGCGGAGATTATCCGCATTATTTTCGACCTCTACGCCAACCAGAAGCTGGGTACACGGAGTATCTCCAAGAAGCTGACGGAGATGGGTTACACCAGCCGGGAGGGCAACGCCTTCAACACCCTGACCATTCGGCATATTTTGGAGAATCCCAAGTATAAGGGCTGGTATTGCGGCAATAAGACCTCCAGCCTTGACTACCGCACCAAAAAGAAAGCCTTTCTGGATGAAAGTGAGTGGGTCATGTACCCCGACCCGTCCATTCCCGCCATCGTCCCGGAAGAACTATGGGATCGTGCAAATGCCCTGTATAAGAAAAGGAGAGAAGAAACCATGCGTCACAGCAGCGGCGTCAGCTTTCAAAACCGGTATCCCTACAGCGCGAAAATCATCTGCGAGGAGCACGGTACCACCTTCCACCGGCAGGTGCTGGAAAACAAAAAAGGAAAACAGGAGGTCTGGCAGTGCAAGGTGTACCGCAGCCACGGCCGTTCCGGGTGCTCTGCCCCCCAGATTCGCAGCAGTGAGGTGGACGCAATTCTCACGGAAATCTTCAAGGAACTGATGAAGGATAAGCAGGCAATCATCGACTCGCTGGTCAAGGTGATTACCAGCGTTCCTAAGGAAGTTGATTACGACAGGCTCCGCAGTCGGGTGCAGGAGGAAATGGACGAGATTGAGAAAAAGAAGGATCGTCTGCTGGATTTGAGCATCGCCGGAGCGTTGGATGCTCCTGAGTTCAAAAAACGAAACGATGCCCTGAATGTCCGGCTCCGGGAGTGTGAAAGTCAGCTTTCCGCCATCCATCAGGAGGAAGAGAGGGCAGCCGACAGCAAGCTGAATGAAGCCGAAATCCGGCGGGTTCTGGAGCGGGAATTGAGTTTCGAGGGTGAGCCAAACTCGGCACTTCTTACGACGATTTTAGAGAAAATTGTTGTGAAAAAGGAGAGTACCAAGGAGGAAATCCATCTGGATGTGTATCTCAAGTTGGGGCAGCAATATGAGGCGATTTACTCGCCTCATAACCTACCCACGAGCATCAACCGTCTAAAAAATACTACACCCAGACCGCCGATCAGGAGGACCTGATCTCCATCGGCACCATTGGTCTGATGAAAGGAATCGCCACCTTTGATCCCAGCAAAGGCTCCCGGCTGGCAACCTACGCCGCCCGGTGCATTGAAAATGAAATTCTGATGCATTTTCGGAGCATGCGCAAGTCCTCCCAGGACGTGTCGCTGTCGGACTACATCGAGACGGGGGCCGACGGAGCGCCGCTGGAGCTGATGGATGTGGTGGGGGAGGACACGGACCTGTTTGAACAGGTGACCGCCCGGGAATCGGTGCGGGAGCTGCGCCAAGCGGTGGATGACTGCCTTACCGACCAGGAGCGGCTGGTGATCCGCCTGCGCTACGGACTGGGTGGCGACCCGCCCCAAAAGCAGCGGGAGGTGGCAAAGCTTACCGGCATCAGCCGCAGCTATGTATCCCGCATTGAAAAGCGGGCGCTCCAAAAGCTCCGCCGGGAGCTTTCACCGTAAGAAACACCCCATGGCAGTCAAAATGCCATGGGGTGTTTGTCACAGAGGAGCGGTTACTCCACGCCCACCTGCTCGCAGTAGACGCAGCGCCAGATACCGGCCCCCCGGTCCGTCAGGCGGAACGCCGGGGACAGCTCCTGCTCGGTATGGCAGATGCACCGGCTGTTGGGGCACCGCAGGTCATGCCGCCACTCGGATTCGTCCGCTTTTTCCCGGCGGGGGTTTTCCTCCGCCTCTTTCAGAAGCTTGAGAATCAGAGCCATGCGCATAAACTTGCCGTTGAGGGCCTGACGGAAGTAGGCCGCCCGGGGGTCGTCGTCCACCGCCACGCTGATCTCGTTGACCCGGGGCAGGGGATGCAGGACGCACATGCTTTCCTTTGCCAGCGCCATTTTTTCCGGTGTGAGAATGTAGCTGTCTTTCAGCCGTTCGTACACCGCCGGATCGTCAAACCGCTCCCGCTGGACCCGGGTCATGTACAGCACATCCAGCTGCCCCATGGCGTCGTCCAGGGAGGTCACCTCGGTGTAGGGGATTCCCAGCTTTTCCAGTACATTGTAGCGCACGAAGCCGGGAAGCTTCAGCTCTGCCGGGGAGATGAGCACGAACTTCACGCCCTCATACCGGCTCATGGCCTCGATAAGGGAGTGGACGGTGCGTCCGTATTTCAGGTCGCCGCACAGGCCCACAGTCATATGGTCCAGCCGCCCCAGCTCCCGGGAGATGGTCAGCAGGTCCGCCAGGGTCTGGGTGGGGTGGTTGTGCTGGCCGTCGCCGGCGTTGATAACGGGAACGGAGGCGTTCCGGGCAGCAACATAGGGCGCGCCGTCCTTGGGGTGGCGGATGGCCATGATGTCGGCGTAGCAGCTGACGATCTTGGCGGTGTCCGCCATGCTCTCGCCCTTGGCGGCGGAGGAAGAGGAAGCCTCGCTGAAGCCCAGGACGCTGCCCCCCAGCTCCAGCATGGCAGCTTCAAAGCTGAGCCTTGTCCGGGTGGAGGGCTCAAAGAACAGGGTAGCCAGCTTCTTATACCGGCAGCTTTCCCGGTAGGCCTCCGGACGGGCGATAATGTCCTTGGCAGTGGCAATGAGCTCGTCCAGCTCGGGGACGGAAAGATCCAGAATGCTGATTAAACTTCTCATGCTTTCGCTCCGTTCACGGCCAGGTAATTTCGGATCCGGGCCACATTTTCGGCGTTGGCGGGATTTTCTTCCAGGTACTCGATGATGTCATATACATCCACCACGGAGTAGACGGGGAAGCCGAATTCTTCCTCCACTTCCTCCATGGCCAGCTTTTCGCCCTTGCCCCGTTCTTTCCGGTCCACCATGATAAAGGTGGCGGCGACTTTCACGCCCGCAAGCTGGCTGAGAATGGCCATGCTCTCCCGGATGGCGGTTCCCGCGGTGATCACATCCTCCACGATGACCACTTCCTCCCCGGGCTGGGGCACATAGCCCACAAATACGCCGCCCTCGCCGTGATCCTTGACCTCCTTGCGGTTAAAGAAAAAGGGCACGTTGAGGCCCCGCTTGCTCAGGGCAACGGCGGCGGACACGGCAATGGAGATGCCCTTGTAGGCAGGGCCGTAGAGGACGGTTTTCTTGTCGCCCAGCTTTTCCGCATAGGCCCGGGCATAAAACTCGCCCAGGGTGGCGATTTCCTCGCCGGTTTTGATCATCCCGGCGTTGATGAAATAGGGGATCTTCCGTCCGGACTTGGCGGTGAAGTCGCCGAATTTCAGGACCCCGGCCTTTTCCAGGAACTGAATAAATTCTCTTTTGTAGCTTTCCATGGTATTCTCTCCTGTCTTTGGATTTTCGTATGGGGAAATGGGGTGGGAAGATAAATTGTAATTTGGCGGGCTACGCCCGAGTTGACAGTGGACAGTTGACAGTGGACAGTTAAGGAGTCCCTTCGGGACAATTTAAAAAATAAAATTCAACCGTTGCTACGTTTTTAAGATAAAACGAGGCATTTGGGGGCTTTTATATTTTCAATCATCCCCGAAGGGGATACCACAACTGTCCACTTTCCACTTTCCACTGTCAACTTACAGCGAAGCGACAAATTCCAATTTACCTGATTTAACCGCAGAATTCGACCACGCACCGGCGGTAGGCGGCTACGGGGTCCGCGGCGGCGGTGATGGGACGGCCCACCACGATGTAGTCGGAGCCGATTTCCTTGGCGGCGGCGGGGGTCATGACCCGCTTCTGGTCGCCCAGGTCGCCGCCTGCGAACCGGACGCCGGGGGTGACGGTGAGGAAAGCGCTGCCGCAGACCTCATGGACCTTGCCCGCTTCCAGGGGAGAGCAGACCACCCCGTCCAGCCCCGCGTCCCGGGCGGTGCGGGCGTAGTGCATGACCACCTCGGCGATGGGGGCGTGGATCATCAGGTCCCGCTCCAGGGCCTCCTGGTCGGTGGAGGTGAGCTGGGTCACGGCGATGAGCAGGGGGCGGGTGCCGTCGGGCCGGGTCAGGCCCTCCAGAGCGGCGGTCATCATGGCGGTGGTTCCGGCGGCGTGGAGGTTCACAATGTCCACATCCAGGTTCCGCAGCACGGCCATGGCCTTTTTTACGGTGTTGGGAATGTCGTGGAGCTTGAGGTCCAGGAAGATCTTGTGGCCCCGGGCCTTGAGCTGCCGGACGATTTCCGGCCCCTCGGCGTAGTAAAGCTCCATGCCGATCTTCACAAAGGGCTTTTCCTCCGTGAATCTGTCCAGGAACTGGAAAGTCTCCCGGGCGCTGGCAAAATCACATGCCACGATAACGTCTTTTCCCATGATTATATCCTCCTGAATATATGATAATGTATGGCAATCTGGCTTGAGCAGACAGATAAATTGGAATTTGGCGGTGAAAAGCCTCTCCCTATGGGAGAGGTGTCAGCCCACCAGGGCTGACGGAGAGGGCCCTCTCAGTCACGGCTAAGGCCGTGACAGCTCCCCCATAGGGCAATGTCATTAACTTAAGAAATCTCTCCCGAAGTGGTAGCAAATAGCACAAA
>CAZVDH010000123.1:0-5578 GCA_964625595.1 uncultured Oscillospiraceae bacterium
GACCGCTTGACAGCGGTCCCATAAAACGGTATTAAACCGTTTTATGAAAAACTAGGGAACCTCTGATTAAATTGGCAAGAGCTGACGGCGAGGGATTTTGACTCAGCCGAAAGTAATGAAATTGAGGGAATACTTTGTGTATTTCCCAATTTCATTACTGAACGGATGGGGCAAAAGACCCGCCGCTCAGCCGCAGCCGATTTATTCAGAGGTTCCCTAGTATCAGCAGGAAATCATACACACCGATCGACATTATATTCTGCGTAACATTGTCAGAACAGCTGCATTGAATACAGTATGATTTCCCCAAAGGAACACGCAAAAACACTGGCGAATGGACATCGCCAGTGTTTTTGTTTACTTTTCTGCTTTCAGCCAAGCAAATCCGTAGGGTGCAAGCAGTATCTCTTTTGCGGCTGCTTGTTTCTTGCGCATCAAATCCGTCATTACGGCGTCCTCCAAAACCACCTGAGCGGCTGCTTCACGGAAGTTGAACAGTCCCAGAAAACGCTCCCCGTCCAGTTCCCGGCAAACGCCAAGCACGCAGTCGCTGCCGGTGTCAAAGGTGCTGATTTTCGCGTCCGCACGGAATACCCGCTCCGATGCCCGAATGGTTTCCAGCTTTCTCAGGGCCGAAAAAAGCCTGCCTTGGTACGTCGCGGGGTCTCTGCGAAGCTCTGCCTTTTCCCAATCGAAATCCCCCCGGTGGAGGTAGCGGCTGTCTGCGCACCGGTCCGGGTTCTGATGGTAGGCATTGTCGTTCAGCTGTCCGATCTCGTCACCGCTGTAGAGGACCGGAATACCGCTCTGGGTCAGCATCCAGGCGTGAAGCATAACATCACAGGCAAGAGCCAACTCCGTTTCCTCCGGCGTTTTCGCGGATTCCAGGCCGCACAGAGACGCCGTGGTGCCGCACAGGCGGGCATCCCCCAGCCTGGGATCGTCGTTGTACAGCTCTCCCCGGGCAGGGCTTCCGGGCCACTTCCCGGAAAACCAGTCGTTCAGGTATTTTTTGTGGGCCACTTCCTCCATACCGAACTGCCGCAGCCAGGGATAGTCCAGTCCCCAGCCAATGTCATCGTGGCAGCGCAGGTAATTCTGGAACAGGCATTCACTGGGCAGGGCGCTGATCTGATCCAGCTGGTGACGCAGCAGCCGCACATCCCGGGTAGCCAGAGTATGCCAGGTGGTCGCCATGGTTGTAACATTGTAGAGCATGTGGCACTCGGGGCTTTCCGAGCTGCCGAAATACGGCACGACCTTGGCAGGCTCCATGACCACCTCTCCCAGCAGAAGCACGGAGGGACAGACGATTTCACAGGCCAGCCGCATGAGCCGAACCAGCGTATGCACCTGTGGCAGATTGCGGCAGGGGGTTCCCGGTTCTTTCCAGATATAGGGGACGGCGTCCAGCCGGATCACATTGATGCCCCGGTTGGCCAGGTAGAGCAGATTCTCCGTCATATCGTTGAACACCATGGGATTGGCATAATTTAAGTCCCACTGGTAGGGATAGAAGGTGGTCATAACCACTTTCCCGCAATCCTCCAGCCAGGTAAAGTTGCCGGGAGCCGTGGTGGGAAATACCTGGGGAACGGTCTGCTCATAGCGATTGGGTTCGTCCCAGTTATCAAAGAAGAAGTAGCGGCTTTGGGCGATCTCGTCTCCGGCCCGGGCAGCTTTCGCCCAGGCATGATCCTCACTGGTGTGGTTCATCACAAAATCCAGGCACAGGCTGATTCCCTTTTCCCGGCAGTCATCTGCCAGCGTTTCCAAATCCTCCATGGTGCCCAGATCCGGCTGAACCCGGCGGAAATCCGCTACCGCATACCCGCCGTCGCTGCGATCCTTGGGGCTTTCCAGCAATGGCATCAGATGCAGATAGTTGACACCGCATTCCTCCAGATAGGGCAGCTTTTCCTGCACCCCACGAAGATTTCCGGCAAAGGCGTTCACATAGAGCATCATACCCATGAGCTTATTGGAGCGGAACCATTCCGGCTCGGAAAGACGCTGGGCATCCAGCACATGCAGCGATGCCTTTCGGCTGTTGAAGCTTCTCTCCAGCATACGGCAGAAGTAGTCAAAGGCAGCAGAATCATTGTGATACAGCCCGCAGTAAAGGCTTTTCAGCTCTTCATACCGCGCGGCCATCCGCCGGGAAAACACAGAATTCATTTTGTTCTCTCCAATCTGTGAAAAATGGCAATATACGCCCGGTACATTGCCATTTTTGATTATGCGCTTATCGGCTTAACGCCGCAAACCGGCAAATTGGGAATTTGGCGGGCAGTTAAGGCGCACGGGTGGTTAGACGCCTTGCCCCCCGCGTTTACGAGGGGGGTGGTACCAGTCCGCAGACTGGTACCGGGGGGAGCCCGTCTTCCGCATATTTTTCACAAGTAAGGGTGAAAAATAAGACAGTAAACAGAGAAAAACCAATTATTTGACGCTTTCGGAAATATGTACTCCCCCCGCCACCAGTTTGCGAACTGGTGGCACCCCCCTCACAAGTGCGGGGGGCAAGGACGCGTACCGCATCGGGCCTCGCACCACTGCCCAGACAGCTCAGCAAGTTTCAATTTACAGCACTACAGAACGATACCGAGCGGGTGGTGCTGCACGCAGTGAATCTAAATCTAAATGATTGCCGGGGGCAATCATACCTAAATTAAAAGGGTGAGAACGATTACAGACCACGATCGTCACGACTTGTCAGCGGCGACTCGCCGCCAAATTCCCAATTTGTATACTTGCTGCGAAAAACCGATATGCACATCTGGTTATTTCAAGGCTTCTTATGCCGAACACCTTTACAGCGCCAGAATCGCTTCGACTTCTGCCTTTTCCGGCATGGAGCGAATTGCGCCCTTTCTGGTGGTCACGAGATATGCCGCCGCGTTGGCGAAGCGGAGCATCGCTTCCCGATCCTCGGGAGTCAGACAGGCAATGCCGTTTTCCAGAATGAAACCCAGTACGCTGGCGCAGAAGGTATCCCCCGCGCCGGTGGTCTCAATGGTGCCGCCCAGCTTGAAAGAGGGCACGAACACCGGTTCTTCCTCACCGTAAAAGGAGTAGCTTCCGTCCGCGCCTGCGGTGACATTCAGCACCTTGATATTGGGATACTGCTGGTGGAGAATGGCCGCTCCTTTGTAGAAATCCTCCTCGCCGGTCATGAACAGCAGCTCATTGTCGGCGATTTTCAGAATATCGCACTGGGAAAGGCCCCATGCGATGGCCTCTTTGGCATCCTCCAGATCTTCCCACAGCGGGGGGCGGAGATTGGGATCAAAGGAAATCAGCGCGCCGCCCTCCTTTGCCAGCTCTACAGCCTTGACCGTAGCAGCCCGGACACCCTCATGGGTCATGGACAGGGTGCCGAAATGGAAGATCCGGGCATTGGCGATGGTTTCCTCCGGCAGCTCGCTCTCGGTGAGCATCATATCCGCGCCGGGCTTGCGGTAGAAAGAAAAGTCCCGGTCACCGTTGGCAAAGGTTTTCACAAAGGCCAGGGTGGTAGGAATTTTCGGATCCATAATCAGATGGTCCGCGTTGATGCCCGCCGCCAGAATGGTATGCTGCAGCAAAACGCCGAACATATCGTCGCCGACCTTTCCCACAAAGGCGCAGGATCTTCCCAGCTTACGCAGCATGGCCAGCACGTTGCAGGGAGCGCCGCCGGGACAGGCCTCAAACAGACCGTTTCCCTGGCCGCTGGTTCCGTTTTCCGTAAAGTCAATCAAGAGCTCGCCCAGAGCGACCACATCAAATTTTTCTGCCATGGCTTAAACCTCCAGATCGTATTTTTCCACATCCATCAGCACCGTTCCGTCACAGGAGAAGCTGATGGATTTCGCATCCAGCGGGGTGTAGATGACCGTAGAAGCCGCCTGCTCGCCGTCATTGGCAAAGACCTCCAGGCTGTAACGATCCATGATCAGCCGCAGCTTCAGCTCGCCGCTCGCCGCGTGCACCGGGAACTCCCGGACGTTTACAATATCGCAGGGCAGACCGCTCTGGGTACGGTCAATGCGGATGATGTTGGTGGCAGGCTTAAACCGAATGGATGTAAAATACTCCCCGTCCCGTGCCACGTTGATCTTGAACCAGCGGTACATGGAGGCTTCATTCCCCGGACGGATGGTTACCGTCATGTCAATAAATCTGCCGTTGATGCCCTGCAGGGAGGTTTCGCCGGTCATCATCACATTCTGATAGGCGATCTTTACACTGCGGTAGTTTTCAATTTCCCGAACCGGATTCTGGCACAGTCTGCCGTCCCGAATGGTCAGCTCCCGGGGGAGGGTCATCTGACCCATAAACCGCTGGCTCTGCAGGTGGCTGCCGCTGGTTTCCCAGTTCTGCATCCAGGCGATCATCACCCGGCGGCCGTCCTCCGTCAGCAGCGTCTGGGGGGCGTAGAAGTCCAGACCGTAGTCGATGGCCTGCACATTTTCCCGCATCAGGTGATTCACTTCCCGGTCAAAGCTGCCGATGATGCAGATGTTGGCGTTGCCGGGGTGGAATTCCAGACCGATGGAGCTCATCTCCTGGGGGCTGACCAGCAGCACATCCTTGCCGTCCAGGGAGAAGAAATCCGGGCACTCCCACATCTTTCCGTACTGATTGTGGCAGGAGGCTACATTGTTGACAAATTCCCAGTTTTTCGCGTCCTTGCTCCTGTAGAGCAGGACGGTGCCGCTGGTGTCCGCGGTGCGGTTGCCGATGACGGCGTAGTACATGTCATTCTCCCGCCAGATCTTGGGGTCCCGGAAGTCGTGGACGCTGCCGCCCTCGGGCAGATCCTCGCTGCGGATGACGGGATTCATGGGGTACTTCTCATAGTTCACACCATCGCCGATGGCGATGCACTGGGTCTGGAAGCTCTCCACCTTGCCGGTTCTCCTGCGCACATTGCGCACGCCGGTGTACATCAGAAGATGCCGTCCATCCGGCATTTCCACGGCGCCGCCGGAGAAGCAGCCGTCCTTGTCATAGTCCGTATCCGGCGCCAGGGCAATGGGAAGCCGCTCCCACCGGATAAAATCCCTGGTTTTTACATGGCCCCAATGCATAGGGCCCCATTTCACATCGTAGGGATGATATTGATAAAACAGATGATATTCGCCCTTGTAGGGAGCGAAGCCGTTGGGATCGTTGATCCAGCCGATTCCGCCGGTGACGTGGAACCTGGGCAGCTCCTCCGCCACATAGGGAATATACTTCGCCTCAAAATCCCGGGCGCGCTGCAATTTCTTGCTTGTCATACAGAAAACTCCTTTTTCAGAAAAAATGGCACAGAGACGGCCTCTGAAATCAAAGGCCATCTCTCTGCCGGCATCCGTCTGCCGGATGCCGGTAGAGGAGGCGCCGCGCCGGGCCGGAAATGGCCCGGCGCTTGAAAATCATATGTTATTGTGTTGAAGCATACCGGTCGTAAGCTTCCTGATAAACCCTCAGCAGCTCATCCATGCCGCAGCTGTCGGACAGGAACTGCTTGTAAGCCTCCCACTCCTGATCGGTGCAATGTCATTAACTTAAGAAATCTCTCCCGAAGTGGTAGCAAATAGCACAAAAT
>CAZVDH010000124.1:0-5554 GCA_964625595.1 uncultured Oscillospiraceae bacterium
TTGACAGCGGTCCCATAAAACGGTATTAAACCGTTTTATGAAAAACTAGTATCAGGGGGCAGGTTATTCTTTGTTGATCCGTTCCAGCAGCGTTTCCAGCTGGGAAAGGGACTCGATTTCATAGTCGGGAAGAATTCCGGGTCTTCCGGGGGCGTGGGAGGCGTTGACCCAGCAGGTAGCAAGCCCCGCGATCTTCCCGCCCAGGATGTCGGAGGTCAGGCTGTCTCCTACCATCATGGCCTTTTCCCGGTCAAAGCCGGGAATGCGGGCAAAGCAGGCGTCAAAATATTCCCGGGAGGGCTTGTTGTACCCAACCTCCTGGGAGATGAACACCTCCCGGAAAAACCGATACAGGTTGGCGCTGGTGAGACGGCCTTTCTGCACCGAGGCGGTACCGTTGCTGGCAAGGTACAGCGGGTATTTTTTACTCAGGGAAGCGACGGCTTCCTCCGCCCCGGGGAGAAAGTAGTGCCCGATGGCGAGGTTTTTTTCGTATTCCCGGGCGACGGCCTCCGGGTCCGCCGGAATGCCCAGCTCCTGAAACAGAGCGTGAAACCGGCCGAGGAGGGTCTGCTCCCGTGTAATTTCCCCCCGTTCCAAGCGTTCCCAGTGCTCCTTGTTGATGATGTGGTAGCGGTTCAGAACGGCTTCCGTGGGGTCCGCTCCGAAAGACCGGAGGGTCCGGGAAAGGGCGATCCGTTCGGCTTTGTGAAAGTCCAGAATGGTGTCATCCAGGTCAAGAAACAGGTATTCGATCATTTGCATTCCCTCCTTGCCGCGATCTCGTTGGCGATGGCGGTAAACTCCGGAATTCCCAGGGTTTCCCCCCGGACGGCGGGATCCAGGCCGCAGGCCGCGATAACACTTTCCGCACCGGCCTTTCCCAGCTCCGGGAATCCGGCTGCAAGGCCGTTACTCAGCTTTTTCCGCCGCATGGCAAAGCTTGCCCGGACGGCCCGGAAGAAGATTTCTTCATCCCGGATGTCCCAGGGGCGTTCCTGCCGTACCTTTAAGGATACCACGGCGGAGGTCACCTTGGGCTGGGGCAGGAAGCAATTGGGCCCGACCTCGAACAGCAGCTCCGGGACGGCATGATACTGACAGAAGATGGAAAACGCGCCGTAGTCGGCAGTGCCCGGCCGGGCGGCGATCCGTTGGGCTACCTCTTTCTGCACCATGACGGTAACGGAGGAAAAGCAGGCGGCTTCCAACAGCGCTGTGAGCACCGGGGTGGTGATATAGTAGGGGAGGTTGGCACAGGCCATGGGCCACAGTCCCGGGAATTTCTCCCGGACGAGGGCGGCGAGGTCCAGCTTCATGGCGTCATCCCAGATCAGCTCCAGATTGGAAAATTCTCCCACAGTTTTCCGGAGAATGGGCTCCAGCCGCCGGTCCAGCTCCACGGCGCAGACCTTCCCGGCCCGGAGGCAAAGCTGCTGGGTCAGGGAGCCGATGCCCGGTCCGATTTCCAGCACGCCGGCGCTGCCGTCCACACCGGCCTCCCGGGCAATGGCCTCCGGCACCCAGGCAGCGGTGAGAAAGTTCTGCCCCTTGGCCTTGGAAAAGTGGAAGCCGTGGCTTTCCAGCAGCGGCTTCATCACCTGAATATCACATACATCGATCATTTTGTCACCTCATAGCTGCGAAAAAACAGCGCCTTTTTCCGGCGGGATACTTTTCTTTATCCTACCAGAAAAAAGGCGCTTTTGCAATCGGTAAATTGGGTTTTCCTCAGCCCAGGAAGTATACGGTGCACTCCCGGCGGCCGAACTGGATACATTCGTCAAAGGTGGGCAGATAAAGATCCACCCGGTCCCCCTTAATGTCCCCGCCGCAGTCCTCCGCCTCGGCAACACCGTAGACATAGCTTCCGTCGCTTGCGACAATGAACATCCGTGTGCCGTAAGGGATGTACCTGGGGTCAACGGCTACGGTGCCCACATGGACGGTGGTGCCGGTGTAGGTCAGCATGCTGCATCCGGCGTCTGTATGGGTGTAGGCGGTGGCCTGAACCTGGGCAGTGTCGTAGTAGGTGAGGATCTCACCTGTGGGGAGGGTGATGATCCCATCGCCGATCACAGGCATATCTGACTGCTCAGGCGCAGCGCCGGTGCCTACGGCAATAATTTCCGTGACCGGGGAAGCCGTCATGGTTTCGGACAATACGGTCCGCTTTTGCTCTGCTCCATTGACATAGGTCACATCGGCGGTGCGGAGCATCTCCCCGTCGGTGCCGGAGACCAGCACCTTTTCCGTTCCCCTGGGGAGGGAGGCAGAAGCGCAGCGGATGGTATCATGGGGAACAGTCACGGCGTAGGTTTGGGTCTGCGTGAAAATACAGTCGATGTTCAGTATCATTCCGTCCCAGGTGAGGGTGTCCGGAGACTGGGACAGGCAGTCGCTTTCGCCGGGTATAAGCCCCAGGCGGGAAAGAAGTGACCCAACGGTCTCCCCGGAGGAGGAAACCCGCTGCTCCTGTCCGTGATAGCGTACCGTAATGGTCTGACCGCGGCAGACGGTAATGGAGGCGGCATCGGACTCCACCCGGGCGGTGAAGGTATCCGTGTCACCCAGGTTAACACCCGCTTCGTTCAGAACCACGGCGGGGTCCGTGGCAAAGGTGGTGTGGGTGAAAACCCGGTCGCCGTCGGTAATGATGTAGGTGGTGGCAAACACCACCTGGCACAGAAGGGCCAGCACAAGGGCGAGGGGAATGCATACCGCCAGCAGGCGAAGCAGGAAGATCTTTCTGTCTGAAGCAAACCGGCAAAACGAGCGCATGGCAAAAAACTCCTTTGCATCAGATTCTGTTGGGGCTGGGCAAAAGAAATGTTTCAAAAAGTTACATTTTGTATTTATGCGGGGAAATGATGGATTTATTATAACAAAATATGCTAAAAAGTCAATAGTTTATTTATAAAACATAAGTTTCGACAACTTTTTACATAATTTTTGCAACCGTTTTATGTAAACATTTCCGCAATATACAGGTCGCATCCGACAGAAAAACACGAGATCTTGTAGATAAAAGTTACAATAATTTACATAATATGTCGAACCGTGTAACCTTTTGAGAAGTTTCGCCGCGCAGCGTTATGTCAAATTAAAGAGC
This sequence comes from uncultured Oscillospiraceae bacterium, assembly GCA_964625595.1. GTDB lineage: Bacteria > Bacillota > Clostridia > Oscillospirales > Oscillospiraceae > Faecousia. The sequence goes on from CAZVDH010000124.1 coordinate 3,113, forward strand.
AGGAAAGCGCTTCGGAACTGTGCGGAATTGCCTGTTGACATTTTCCGGAAATTGTGCTAAATTGACATGGAATAAAAAGCAATGACGAAGACACGCGCGGCTGCTTCACCTCTCAGAGAGGGGCCCGTCCGGTGAAAGGGCTCTGTTGCTTAAGCTTCCGTGTACCACTTCCGAGCTGCCCGGTGGAAATGCCGGGACGGCAGCGCCCGTTACCGCGCCAATGAGTGGCGGCATCTTTGTGCCGCAACCAGGGTGGAACCGTGGAATACGCTGATTGTATCCCACCCCTGATTTTAGGGGGTGGGATTTTTATATTCTCCCCCAATATAAAAGGAGGGTCATCCCATGGAAAACGAATTCACCTTTGAAAACCCCGCGTACCGCAAGACCTACTGGCACACCTGCTCCCACATTATGGCCCAGGCTGTGAAGCGCCTGTGGCCGGAGGTCCAGCTTGCCATCGGTCCTGCCATTGACGAGGGCTGGTACTACGATTTTGACGCCCCGTTCTCCTTTACGCCCGAGCATCTGGAGAAGATCGAGGCGGAGATGAAGAAGATCTGCAAGGAGCGCCTGCGCATTGAGCGCAGCGAGAAGCCCCGGGCGGAGGCTATTGCCTGCATGCAGGAAAAGAACGAGCCCTATAAGGTCGAGCTTATCAACGATCTGCCCGAGGATGCTGTGATTTCTTTCTACACCCAGGGGGACTTTACAGACCTGTGCGCCGGTCCTCACCTGGACCACACCGGACGGGTCAAGCACAACGGCTTTAAGCTGACTCAGTGCTGCGGCGCCTACTGGCGGGGCGACTCCAAGCGGAAAATGCTCCAGCGGATCTACGGCATTGCGTTCCCCTCCAAGGACGACCTGGACGCGTATCTGAAGCGCCAGGAAGAGGCGCTGAAGCGTGACCACAACAAATTGGGCCGGGAGCTGGAGTTCTTCACCACGGTGGACGTGATCGGCCAGGGCCTTCCCATCCTGCTGCCCAAGGGCGCACGGGTCATCCAGACGCTGCAGCGCTGGGTGGAGGACGAGGAGCAGAAGAGAGGGTACCTTCTGACCAAGACACCCCTGATGGCCAAGTCCGACCTGTACAAGATTTCCGGCCACTGGGACCACTACCTGGACGGCATGTTTGTCCTGGGCGACCCCAATGACGAATCCAAGGAGTGCTTTGCCCTTCGGCCCATGACCTGCCCCTTCCAGTACCAGGTTTTCCTGAACCGGGCCCGTTCCTACCGTGATCTGCCAATGCGCTTAGGTGAGACCTCTACGCTGTTCCGCAATGAGGATTCCGGCGAAATGCACGGCCTGATCCGGGTGCGCCAGTTTACCATTTCCGAGGGTCACCTGATCCTCCGTCCCGAGCAGCTGGAGGAAGAGTTCAAGGGCTGTCTGGAGCTGGCTAAATACTGCCTGGACACCGTGGGTATGCTGGAGGACTGCACCTTCCGTTTCAGCCAGTGGGATCCTGCCAACCCGAAGAACAAGTACGAGGGTACGGCTGAACAGTGGGAGACCGCCCAGGCTGTCATGAAGCAGATTCTGGATGATCTGGGTGTCGAGTATACCATCGGAATTGATGAGGCCGCGTTCTACGGTCCCAAGCTGGACATCCAGTACAAGAATGTCTTCGGCAAGGAAGACACCATCGTCACCATTCAGATCGATATGCTGCTGGCGGAGCGGTTCGGTATGGAGTACACCGATGTGGACGGCCAAAAGAAGCGGCCCTATATCATCCACCGCACCAGCCTGGGCTGCTATGAGCGGACCCTGGCCTACCTGATCGAGAAGTACGCCGGCGCGCTGCCTATGTGGATGATGCCAACCCAGGTGAAGGTACTGCCCATTACGGACCGGGCCCATGCTTACGCCAGAGATCTGGTGGAAAAGCTGAATGCTGTGAACATCCACACCGAGGGCGACTACCGCTCTGAGAAGCTGGGCTACAAGATCCGGGAAGCCCAGATGCAGAAGATTCCCTATATGCTGGTGGTGGGTGACCGGGATATGGAAAACGGCACCGTGTCCGTCCGGACCCGTAAGGGTGAGGATCTGGGCGCCATGTCCCTGGAGGACTTCATGAGCAAGGCCCTGCTGCAGATCGCTACAAAGGCAAAGGACTAAATAACCAACAAAACGGCACCCCCTGAGGAAACGGAACATGTTTCCTCAGGGGGTAAATTTATAACAGCAGTTTAAAGTACCAGTGAATGGTGCGTACCGTGTCCACCCAACACCATGGAACGATGCGGCCCGATGCGGTACGCGTCCTTGCCCCCCGCATTATGAGGGGGGTGATACCAGTGCGCACACTGGTATCGGGGGGAGCCCGTCACCTGCATACCTTTCACAAAAGCGTGCGAAGAAGAACAGCAAAGACAGAAAGATAATTCTATTTGACGCTCTGTTGCCGGGAATTCGTACTCCCCCCGT
>CAZVDH010000125.1:0-5515 GCA_964625595.1 uncultured Oscillospiraceae bacterium
AGAAGAAGATCGGCCATCGTCAGCCCTACACCAAGGTGGAGATCACCAAGATCGCGCTGTAAGTATGACCAGATGCGAATTTTTCACCCAGGACGAGAGGATCACCGGATTCTCCGTCTCGGGTCACAGCGGCTACAGTGAGGCAGGCAGCGACATTGTCTGCGCAGCTGTTTCCGCCGCGGTTGCCATGGCGGAAGCCACCATCAACGATGTGTGCGGCGCCAAGGCCAAGGTCCGGGTGAAGGACGAGGAAGCCCGTATCACCCTGACACTCCCCGTGTCCTGCGATGAGGAGGAAAGCGTCCAGGCAGTGCTTGCCGGTATGATGCTGTATCTTTGCTCCCTGCGGGACGAATATCCTGATTATATCGAAGTTTTGGAGGTGTAACACCATGCTGAAGATTGGTATTCAGTTCTTCGCTCACCACAAGGGCGGCGGTTCCACCAAGAACGGCCGTGATTCCGAGTCCAAGCGTCTGGGCGTGAAGCGTGCCGACGGTCAGTCCGTTCTGGCCGGCAACATTCTGGTTCGCCAGAGAGGCACCCACATCCATCCCGGCACCAACGTGGGCATCGGCAAGGACGACACCCTGTTTGCTCTGGTTGACGGCAAGGTCAAGTTTGAGCGCATGGGCAAGGACCGCCGGAAGTGCTCCGTGTACGCCGAGCAGTAATTGGATTAGAACGCCGCCGCAGGGATTGCACTTGCGGCGGTGTTTTTTTGAGGACAGGCGTTATAGGCTGTTATAGTATGCGCCGGGACTGCAGCGTTTAACCGGCGGAGAGATAAATTGGGAGTTTGTCGGCGAGTTTTGGCACGCGGGTGGTTAGATGCCTTGCCCCCCCGCGTTTACGAGGGGGGGTGGTACCAGTGCGCACACTGGTATCGGGGGGAGCCCGTCACCCGTATATCTTTCACAAAAAAAGGATGCGGAATAAGGACGGCAAACACAGAAAGATAATTCTGCTTTACGCGCTGCTTCCTGGAATTCGTACTCCCCCCGCCACCAGTTTGCGAACTGGTGGCACCCCCCTCGTAAACGCGGGGGGCAAGGCGTCTAACCGCCCGCGTTCCAAAACTCGCTGCCAAATTCCCAATTTGTCTTTTACAATCGTTCCGAAGCGGCGCATAAACCTGGTGAAAGAAAGAGAGAAAACAACCAATCCACAGCATCCTCTACAGTGTAGCACATGTCCTTGGAGAGGGACACTAATAACTACTACTCTATAATACAAGGTGAGAAAACATGGAAAAAATTAAGCTGGTACAGCCGGAATTAGCCGATGCCGATGAAATCTGGGCCTACCGGGAGGAAATGCTGGCGGCGGGTATGTCCATCGACGGCGGCGCGGCGCTGGAAAAAGCCGCTTCCCCGGAAGAGTGGATTAAAAAGGTTCGCCTTTGCGAGAAAGCGGAAAACTGCTTCGGCAAGGTTCCCTCCCATGTTTATCTTGCCAAGCGGGAAGCCGACGGGAAAATGGTGGGTGTCATCGACCTGCGCCACCACATTGACCATCCGGTGCTCTCCGTCTGGGGCGGACACATCGGCTACTCCGTCCGGGTAAGCGAGCAGCGAAAGGGCTACGGCACCGAGATGCTGCGGCTTCTTTTGCCCATCGCGGCGGCGCGGGGGCTGAAGCGGGTGCTGATTACCTGCCACGATGGAAATACCGCCAGCGAGAAGATCATCCGCAGCAACGGCGGCGTGTACGAAAAGAGCGTCACTGTGGACGGTGAGGTCATCAAGCGCTTCTGGATCAACCTGGAACCGGGGCGCATGCTTACATATTACGGCGGCCCCGCGGTCATTGAGCCGTATATGGTGCATCCTCCTGTGGAAAACTTCCCCCAGACGGTGGTGTCGGTCTTTTCCCGCCAGCTTTTCGATGCCCTTGCGGCCTTTTTTGACGGTGACAGAATTGGGCAGACCCATGACGCGGACGGAATCTGGCCTGTCTACGCCGTTTCCTACAAGGGCAGACGCTTCGCGTTCTGCAAAGCCCGGGTGGGCGCCCCGGCCTGTGTGGGAAATTTTGAGGATGTGATCGCCATGGGGGCCAGGCGGATCATTCTGGTGGGCAACTGCGGCGTGCTGGACAAGGAGATTTCCGACTGCGGGATCATCATTCCCACCGCCGCCCTCCGGGATGAGGGCACCAGCTACCACTACGCACCGGCGTCGGACAGCATTTCGGTGAACCGCCGAGGGCGGGAGGCATTCAAGGAAATCCTCCGCCGTTTGGGGTATCCTTATGTGGAGGGGATCACCTGGACCACGGATGCTTTCTACCGGGAGACCCGGGAAAAGGTGGCGGCCCGGAAAGCCATGGGTGCGGTGTGCGTGGAAATGGAGTGCGCCGCCATGCAGGCCCTATGCGATTTCCGGGGGGTAGAGTTTTTCCAGTTCCTCTACGCCGGGGATAACCTGGATCACACGGCCTGGGACCCCAGGAGCCTGTCCGGGGATATACGTTTGGATGATAAACAGAAGATCGGTCTGCTGGCTTTCGAGCTGGCATGCGCAATGGAGGGATCGTCATGTTTGTAGATAAGGTTCGGATCACCGTCTGCGGCGGCAGAGGCGGAGACGGTGCGGTGGCTTTCCACCGGGAAAAGTATGTGGCCTCCGGCGGCCCCGATGGCGGGGACGGCGGTCACGGCGGCAGTGTGATTCTGCGGGTCAACGATAACCTGTCCACGCTGCTGGACTTTCGCTATAAGCGCAAGTACGCCGCCCAGGCGGGTGTGAACGGCCAGGGCCGGAAAATGAGCGGCAAACGGGGCGAATCCCTCATTGTGGAGGTGCCCCGGGGCACCGTCGTCCGGGATGCGGCGACAAACCAGATCATCGTGGATATGTCCACCGGCGAGGACTTCGTCCTGGCAAAGGGCGGACGGGGCGGCTGGGGCAATGCCCATTACGCAACGCCCACCCGGCAGGTGCCCCGGTTTGCTCGGTCCGGCCTCAAGGGCCAGGAGCGGGATGTGATTCTGGAATTAAAGCTATTGGCGGATGTGGGCCTTGTGGGCTTTCCCAATGTAGGCAAGTCCACCCTGCTCTCCGTCACCTCCAACGCCCGGCCCAAGATCGCCAACTACCATTTTACCACCCTGTTTCCCAATCTGGGGGTCATCTATGTGGATGAGGGCGTGTCCTTTGTCATGGCGGACATTCCCGGCATCATCGAGGGCGCTGCCGAGGGCGCGGGCCTGGGCCACGACTTCCTGCGGCATATCGACCGCTGCCGGCTGCTTGTGCATGTGGTGGATGTGTCCGGCAGCGAGGGCCGGGACCCGGTGGAGGATTTTTGGGCTATTTTGCGGGAGCTGAAGGATTACAGCGTGGATCTTTCCGACCGGCCTATGATCGTCGCGGCGAACAAGACGGATCTGCTTTCCCCGGACAGCGACAATCTGGAGCGGCTCCGGGCGGCGGCGGAGGAAGCCGGCTGCCCCCTGTATGAGATTTCCGCCGGAACCACCCAGGGGACAAAACAGCTCATGCGCGTGGTGGCGGAAAAGCTCAGGACCCTGCCTCCCGTGACCATCTATGAGCCGGAGTATGTGGAGGTGATCGCCGAAGCGGGAGACCCCGACGCTCTGACCATCGAGCACGAGGGCAGCACCTGGCTGGTGACCGGTACCTGGCTGGAGCGGCTCATTCAGGACATCAACTTCGACGACTACGAGTCCCGGAACTACTTTGACCAGCAGCTTCGCAAATGCGGCCTCTTTGCCCGGCTGGAGGAAATGGGTATCCAGGACGGGGACACCGTGGATATTTACGACTGGCAGTTTGACTACCAGCGGTAAGGAAAAATTCCTATACGAAAAATGGTGGCTTTCCCTCCGGGACTCCGGACAGAAAGCCGTCATTTTTTGTATCTCTTTAAAGAAAGTATTTGCCATTTTGAATTTTACCGTCTATAATAAAAAGGAAGCGTTTTTTGATGGATGCTGATCGGGTTCACGCAGCGGTAAATTGGGAATTTGCCGGCTTCGCCGAATTGACAATTGACAATTGACAGTTGACAATTATTGTGTCCCTACGGGACAATTTAGAAATAATTTCTATTGTTTTTCATCCAAATTCTTTTTATTTTAAATCATCCCGAAGGGATTCCTTAATTGTCAATTAAATTCCAATTTGTCTGTATCCTGCGGAAAGCCGATCTGCATATTTTTATCACAATTTTTATCCGGGGAGGAAGCCACCATGATCCGCAATCTGAATCAAGTGACTTTTCAGGGCTTCGGCACGGTGCTGCCGGAGCGGGGAAAAGCTGCCCGCCCCACTGGGAAAGGGGCGTCTCTGGTCCTCAATCTGGAACAGGCATCGGCTACGGTGTACCGGGCGAGAACGGACACCTGGCTCTCCTGCGCCAGCGGCACCAGTGTGCTGTGCGTCAGCAGCGACGGGGAAAGCTTTCTGGAATTCTACCTGGATAAACCGGTGTGCGTGAAAAAGGATGTGTATTTCGCCTTGGAACCTTTTAAGGGGGAGGCCTCCGTCCAGATCTGCGCCCAGTCCGTGCCGGAGGCGGTGCGCAAACGCAAGAGCGGCAGCCTGCGGGTAAACCACCGGATCCGGGTGGAGGGGATCTATACCTTTTTCTATCAGGAAAAGGAGCAGGGCTTTCTGTTCCCCGGGGAATCCCATCCCATGCCGGAGCTGACCTATGTGGACGGCGGCGAGCTGCACTCCGTGGCGGAGGGACAGGACTTACTCCTGAAGCAGGGGGATCTGGTGATCTACGGCCCCAACCAGTGGCACATGCAGTACGCGGATATTGGGGTTGCACCCCGGTTTATTACCATTTCCTTTGATGTCAGCGGGGCGGAAATCACGCCGCTGCTGAACCGCCGGTTTGCCGCGCCACAGCAGGTGGTGAATCTGCTGCAGGGGATGCTCCGGGAGCAGGAGCGGATGGACGCTTACTCCGACGATATGATCCTTGCCCAGCTGAGCATGCTGCTGATGTATCTTCTCCGGGAGACGGAGACGCCCACCGGCAGCCGCCTGCGCAGTACCAACGCGGTCCACAGCGATAACGAGGTGGTCCGTCAGGCCCAGCAGTTTATTTCCGAGAACATCCGGCAAAAGCTTTCGGTGCCTTTGGTTGCGGAGCATGTGGATGTGAGCCCCAGCTATCTGACGGTGCTGTTCCATAAGAATCTGCAGATCTCCCCCGGTGAGTATATCCGCCGGGTAAAGCTCCAGGAGAGCAAGCAGATGATCCGGGAAAACAACCTGAACTTTACGGAGATCGCCGCGGTGCTGCAATATTCCACGGTGCACCATTTTTCCCGGCAGTTCAAGGAAAAATTCGGCATCACCCCCACGGAGTATGCCAAATCTGTTAGATGATAGCGGGCAGTTATGAGATATAAGATATAAGATACAAGATATAAGATACAAGATATAAGATATTGTTCTGATCGGATTCATTCAGTAAAACGACAAATTGGAATTTAGGTTATCGGCTTAAAACAGCAAATAGGAAACCTGTGATA
>CAZVDH010000126.1:0-5447 GCA_964625595.1 uncultured Oscillospiraceae bacterium
CTGGTACCACCCCCCTCATAAATGCGGGGGGCGAGGGCGCTCCCGCGCCACAGCAACTGTCGGGCCGTGTTAATGCGCTAAACGATCATTTATCTGCCAACTTATCTCAGCAGCCACTGGTAGTCCTTCCTGCAATCCACAATCCAGTCCACATACACCGTGTCGTCTTTGATCTGATACAGAACTAAATACCAATTCTCCACATACAGCTTGTGATACTTATTTGCGGGAATGTAATTCTCATTAAAGAAAGGGTAACGCTGGGGCATTTCCTCCAGGGAGCGCATTTCCTCTACGAAGCGGTATTTCAGCTTTGCGGATGCCGGCCTATTGACCTGTGCCAAAAAGCGTAGGTGCATGCCAAGCATTTCTTTGGCCCTGTCGGAGATGATCACCTGATATTTCATCCGTTATCCCTCGTCCAGAATGCTGTCCAGGAAGCTGTCCAGTTCGTCAATGGTGCAGCCCCGGCGGCCCATGGCCCGATCCTCTTCCACCGCAAGAAGGTTTTCTCTCAGCTGAAGCATTTTCTCCCGACGGGTGAAGCTCTCAATGTCCATAATGACAAGATCCCCTTCTCCGTTTTTGGTCAGATATACCGGGGCCTGGGATTTGCGGCACAGTTCGGCGATCTCATTGTAATTCTGCCGAATGGCAGCGGAAGGGCGAATATTCACAATGCTTCCTCCTTGTAGTCAAATTCTAATATTATTATATCCAAATTCAGCTATTATGTCAACACAAAAAGGACGCTTCCATCCATTCATTTCCGCAGCCGGGTTCGACACCGTCCTGAGAAAATCCTGCTTTCCCATAAACGATCCTGGGGCGCTTCGCCAATGCGAAACGCCCCAGGCAATTGTTCGGTTTTTACGGGGCATCCCGGAACAGAAGCCGGTCGTCGTTTAGGCGGAACCTGCGGAAAACCTCCAGCAGCTGCCCCTCGTCCATGTTGGCCCGCTCCGGACCGTCCAGCTCGCCGACAATCTTTCCGGCGTTCATAATGATGGTCCGGTTTCCCAGCTGCAAAGCCGAGGAAATGTCGTGGGTGATCATGAGACAGGTGATCCGGTTCCGGGCTACAATGGACTTTGTCAGCTCCAGCACCTTTTCGGCGGTGGCGGGGTCCAGGGCGGCGGTGTGTTCATCGAGAAGCAGAAGCTTCGGGGTCACGAGGGTGGCCATGAGCAGGGTCAGCGCCTGCCGCTGGCCGCCGGACAGCAGCCCCACGGGACTGTCCATCCGGTCCTCCAGCCCCAGTCCCAGCTGGGAAAGCCGGTCCCGGAATTCCCGGCGCTCGGCGGCGGAGACCATGGAAAAGGGGGAGTGCTTCCCTGATGAACGCAGGTAGGCCAGGGCCAGGTTTTCCGCGATGGTCATATTGGGGGCGGTGCCTTTCAGGGGATCCTGGAAGAGCCTGCCGATGTATTTGCTGCGCTTGTAATCCGGCAGAGCCGTCACATCCTGCCCGTCCAGAACCACGGAGCCGGTGTCGGGGCGGATGCTTCCGGCAATGGCGGAAAAGAGGGTGCTCTTGCCTGCGCCGTTGGAGCCAAGGACGGTGACAAAGTCCCCGGGAGCCAGGTACAGATCGATGCCGCACAGGGCGGTTTTCTGGTTTACCGTCCCGGGGGCAAAGGTTTTTGTGATATTCGTCAGCTTCAGCATGCGGCTTTCCTCCCCTTTTTCAGGCCCGGCAGGCCGATGGCCAGGGCCACGATCACGGCGGAGATCAGCTTCAGGCACTCGCTGGGCAGATCCATCCGCAGGGCGATGGCAATGATAAACCGGTACAGCAGGGAGCCCACCAGGGCGCCTGCCGCTTTCATCCACAGCTTTCCCCTGGGGAAAAGGCTCTCGCCGATGATGAGGGAGGCAAGGCCGATAATTACCATGCCGGTGCCCAGGTTAATGTCCGCGGTCTTCTGGTACTGGGCAAGCAGGGCGCCGGACAGGGCGGTCAGGGCATTGGACAGGCACAGGCCTACGGTGATGGTAAAGCCGGTATTGATGGAGCTGGCACGGACCATATCGGGATTGTCTCCCGTTGCCCGGATGGAAAGGCCCAGCCGGGTTTTCAGGAACAGCACCAGCAGCACCGCCGCGAGGATTGCCACCACGGCGGCGGGGACAATGCGGTAGCCTGGCCCCAGCAGGGGACGGAGCAGGGTAAAGACGGTGCCTGTCTTCAGCATGTTGACATTGGAGGAAAACCCCATGACCGCCAGGTTCACGGTGTAGAGCCCCGTGTTGGTGATGATGCCCGCGAGGATCGAGGGGATTCGGAACCGGGTCTGCAGCAGCGCGGTGATGCTCCCGGCGGCGGCTCCTGCCAGCATGGCTGCGGGCAGGGCCAGAATGGGATGTCCGGCTACCGCTACGGTGGCGGAGACGGCGCAGCCCAGGGTGAAGGACCCGTCTGTGGTCATATCCGCGATATTCAGGATCCGAAAGCTGACCAGCAGTGCCAGGGCGACCAGAGCGTAGATGCACCCCAGCTCCAGCGCACTGAGGATCACAGCACCTGAAAGCATAGATTTTTCCTCCTGTGATACTAGTTTTTCATAAAACGGTTTAATACCGTTTTATGGGACCGCTGTCAAGCGGTCAGCGGCATCGCCGCAAAAAACGTAGTCCATACATTTCTCGCCGCCACCGGCGGCCTGCGCAAAATGCGCAGGATAAAATGGTATTAACCATTTTATCGAGAAATAGTATGAAAGCGGTTATTCGGCAGTAGTGGTTTCCACCACGGTATTTGCCATCTGGGAGAAGACGGAATAGTCAAGACCCAGGGCGGCGGCGGTTTCGGTGTTCACGGTGATGATGCCGCCGTCCATCACATGATATTCGGGGACGGCGCCGCCGCAGAGAATATCCACGGCCATTCCGGCGGTGTAGGTGCCCAGCTCCGTGTAGTTCACACCGCAGGTGGCGAAGGCGCCCGCTGTGACGAAGGAGTCAGCGCCTGCGTAGTGAGGGATACCGGCAGCGTTCAGGATGTCGGCAATGGCGCCTTCGGAGGCCATGACCACGTTATCGGTGGGGGTGAATACCGCGTCCACCCGGCCAACCAGAGCGCTGGCGGCGGCGACGATCTCCACGGCGTCGTTGCCGGTCTTTTCCAGGTATGCGATGCCCTTGCTGTCCAGGTATGCCTTGGCCTCGGCAATGGGGGTCTCGGAGTTGATCTCGGAGTTGGAGTACAGCAGGCCAACGGTCTGAATATCGGGCTGGACGGCCAGCATCATGTCCAGCATAAAAGCGGTATTCAGGGCGTCGGAGGTGCCGGTGACAGTGGGGATGCCGGTGAGGCCCGCGGATACGGGGTCAGAAATGGCGGCGTAGATGATGGGGATGTTCTTGCCCTCGGCAGCGGTGACCATGCACTGGGCGGCCATGGTGGCGATGGGGATGATGACGTCATAGCCGTCGGAGACCACCTGGGCGCCGATCTGGTTGAGAATGGTGGGGTCGTTGCGGCCATTGAACTCGGTATAGGTGATGGTCATATTCTTTTCCTTTGCCAGGCGGTCCAGCTCGGCCTCCACGGCCAGACGGATCTCATCCAGGGAGGAATGGTCCAGCTGCTGAACGATGGCCACCTTAATGGCACCCGAATCGGATTTTCCGGAGGAAGCGCAGCCCGCGAACAGGCTCACAACAAGAATCAGAGAAAGAAGAACGCAAAACAGCTTTTTCATAATAATTACTCCTTTATTTGAAAATGAAATGGGATGATTTGGATGGTGAAAATTGGCTCAGGGCCGCCATCGTTTTCCCGGCTGTCTCATAAGAACACGTCCTTTCAAAATAAAAAAATCCTTGCTCCCCCGTACAGGGGAGCAAGGACAGAAATGCTATTTCTGCGGTACCACCTTGCTTGCCGGAATATTCCGGCCGCCTCATGACAGCGCCAACACGCCGTCTGCCCAATAACGCTGGCATTGCGTCAGAAGATACTGAGGATAACTCCCGTTCCCCCTGCCCTCGGCGGCCCATTTGCTGCTCCGCTTTTCGCCCCGCTCTCAGCTGTGCGGGACTCTCTGTGGATGCGCTGGCAGCTTTACTTCCGCTTCCATGGTTTAAGCTATGTTATGCTCTTTATACACCAAACGTGTCCGTTTGTCAAGCACTTTTTTCCGCCCGGTGCGGAATTTGTTTGGCAGCTGATCGGGTTAAAGCAGCAATTCGACAAATTGGTATTTGGCGGGCTATCGAATTCCCGGTCATTGCGAACCAGCGCGCCGGCTTCCGTGGCAATCCCCCTTAAATTTCCGAATCACAGACGCCACACTCCGTAGGGGCGCTCATTGAGCGCCCGGCAAGGAAAGCTTCGACATTCGTATTTCTTTCGGCGAAAAGGTTCCATTTTACATGAATTAATGCTGGAATTCGGTACATTTTTGCGGGCGGTCACTGACCGCCCCTACGAATGGATGACGATGGACTGCCTGGAATTCGATGGAGATTCCCACAAAAGTAGTGAGCACTGGTTCGGAATGACACATTCTGACGATGCGACAAATTCCCAATTTATCAGCTTCCTGCGGCCGATAAGCATTCTCCTTAATATTCCCGGACAACTGCTTTCACAATCCCGATGATTTCCGCCTCGGTGCCGTCGATGGGGGCAAAGGCGTCGTTTTCCGGCATGAGCCAGATTTCCCCGTGGCGGCGGCGGAGCCGCTTCACCGTAGCTTCGTCTCCCAGGCGGGCCACTACGATCTGGCCGTCGTCAGCGGTGGGCTGGGGGCGGACAATCACCTTGTCCCCGTCCAGAATGCCCGCGCCGATCATACTCTCGCCCCGGACCCGCAGGGCAAAGCAGTCCGGGTCCTTCCAGGGCATGCTGCCCTCCCGGTTTTCCACCGCCAGAATGGGAAGCCCCGCCGTGACCACGCCAACCACCGGGATCTCCCCGGGCCGGGTCATGGTGATGAGGGCACGCTTGCGGCCCTTGACGCCGGGGGAGCGCAGGGCTCCCTTTTCCTGCAAATTCCGCAGGTGGTAGCTGACCGAGGCCGTGGAGCGAAGACCCACCGCCTCTCCAATCTCCCGGACGGAGGGAGAATAGCCGTTTTCCTGCACGAACTGGTTGACATAATTCATAATCAATTCGGCTTTGTCACTGGTTCTTGGCATAGCGATCGCTCCGTTCGCCAGCCGCGAAAGCGGGCTGTGCAAGTATTTTTTATATAATAGCACATATGAACGAAAAAGAAAAGCCCCCCTGGGAAATTTTTTAGCCTGACTTGTATGCTCCGGCGGGAGAAGTCTGATTGAAGATACGGGATAGAAAAGAATGTGCTTACTGGCTTAACGCAGCAAAACGATAAATTGGAATTTGCAGGGCAGTTTGGACAGTGGCGAGCGGTGCCGATGCGGTACGCGGCAAGGGCTCCCCTGTGTAAGGGGAGCTGTCAGCGAAGCTGACTGAGGGGTTG
>CAZVDH010000127.1:0-5423 GCA_964625595.1 uncultured Oscillospiraceae bacterium
CTGCACAATCCCTCAGTCGCTTCGCGACAGCTCCCTTTACACAAGGGAGCCTTTGTACCGCATCCGCCCGCGTTCCATTCATCGGAACACCGAACGACAACCGCTTTTTATTTAAATCGCCGCGCAGCGGCACCTGAATTGTCAATTGTCAGTTTCGTACTTCCGGGCGGCGGCAAGAAGCGCCTGGCGGGTATTGGGGAGGGTCTCGTCCACCACCTGGGCAAGAAGCCCGTTCAGGCACTGCCCGATTTCTTTTCCGGAAAGGCCCAATTCCATCAGGTCATTGCCGTCAACCGCCAAATCCCGCAGCGTGGGCAGGGCCGCTTCCGCGTCCATCCGATGAAGAAGCTCCCGAACCTGGGAAAACAGGGGGTTCCCCGCGTCCTCCCCGGTGCCCTTGCTCCCCATGTCCGCCTCCTGGAGATTCAGAAGCTTTTCCGTCGTGTCTCTTCCCAGGCGGCTGACCGCGCGGCGCAGGGCCTTGCGCTCCGGCTGGAGGGGCGTCATGTGGTTTTTAATGAGCAACACCACCTGCTCCCGCAGGGCATTCGGCGCGGTGAGGCGCCGCAAAATTGCGTCTGCCATCCGGGCGCTCTCCCCCGCGTGGCCGTAGAAGTGGCCCCGGCCCGTCTCGTCCCGGGTAAAGGTGGGCACCTTGCCCACGTCGTGCAGCAGCGCCGCCCACCGCAGAGTCAGGTCTCCCGGCACCGCCGCCACCACATGGCTGATGTGGGTGTACAGGTCGTAGGCGTGGTGGGGCGAGTGCTGGTCAAACCCAACCGTTGGGGCGAGCTCCGGCACCGCCCGGGTGAGGATCGGGGCGTAGAGGGCCATAGCCTCCGCAGTCAGCAGGGGTAGAATCCCACATAGCTCGGAAAATACCCGCTCCCGGGACAGGCCGTCCAGCAGCGGCGCAAGGGTAAGCATGGCTTTCAGCGTGTTTTCCTCCGGGGTCAATGAGAACCGCAGGGCAAACCGCACCCCCCGCAAGATCCGCAGGGCATCCTCCCGGAACCGGGTTTCCGGGTCCCCCACCGCCCGGAGGATTTTCTTTTCCAGGTCCTCCCGGCCCCCAAAGGGGTCGCGGTACCCGGTATCCTCCGACCAGGCAACTGCGTTCACCGTAAAGTCCCGGCGGGCAAGATCCTCCCGGATGTCCGCCACAAAGGAAACCCGGTCCGGGTGGCGGCTGTCGGAGTAACTTCCATCCCGGCGGAACGTGGTGATCTCCACCACGCCCTCCGGCGTAATGACTCCGATGGTGCCGTGCTTTTTCCCGGCGGTGACGAGACTGCGCCCGGAAAAGACCGCTTCCATCTGTTCCGGCATGGCGTCGGTGCACAGGTCGTAGTCGTGGGGGCGCTTTCCCAGCAGGCTGTCACGGACACAGCCCCCCACGGCCCAGGCCTGGAAGCCGGACAAGCGGAGGGCCGTCATGCATTCGTTTACATAACCTGGAATGTCCATAGGCTCACGATTCCCTGCTTTCCCCGGGCCGAACGGTCAGCAGCACGCTGAGGATCCAGGCAGCGCCGCACAGGTGCATCACCGGGTACTCCCCCCGGGCGGCAGCGGCGACGCAGCAGAAAATTCCCAGGGTGCCCAGGGCAAGGCGCTGGCGGCGGCCCCCCAGGCCCACGGTCAGGGCGGTTTCATAATAGGAAAACAGGGACAGGCACAGCCCCGCTCCCAGAGCGTGGAGATAGTCCGCCATCTGGGGGTTGCCGCTCCAGGCCCGGTAGCGGGTGACCACATGGACGAAGAAGAACACGGCGGCTCCGGCATAGCAGCCGAAAGGCACAGGCTTGCCCATCAGGCGGAACACGGCGGCAGTCAGCAGGCAGACCGCCGCCAGCACCGCAAGAATCCGGTGCAGCCGCAGAAGCACCGCGATGCCCCCGGTTTCCGGAAGAAACAGAGTGCTGAGCACCCCCAGGGCCATGACGGCGGTGCCCAGAGCCTCGGGGATGGCCCGACGGGTTTCGTCCGGGGTCCTGTTGTCCTCCCGGAACGTCGCCGCCGCCAGCACGGCGGCAAGGATAGCGGCAGCGGTCACCACCCACAGGGCGACGGATGCCGGGTGCCCGGTAATAAGCAGGCCCTTTTCGTCCGTTCCCAGAGCGTAGAGCAGGAAGCGGCACCCCGCCCCCACCAGCCCCAGGGCCAGACCCAGGAGAGGATATAGTTTTCGTGACAGATTCTCGTTCATAAGCTACCTCTTATAGGGAATTGACAATTGACAATGGACAATTGTCAATTATGGTGCCGCTTCGCGGCGGATTTTATAGTCGGGGTGTGGGAAAGCTGCGTCGTACAGCAGGCCGCAAATCAAATTACATGTCATTCCGAACCAGTGTGCACACTGGTGTGGGAATCTCCACCGTCATTGTGACCGCGTTCTTCTAACCGGGAGATTGCCACGCCAGTTTGAGAACTGGCTCGCAATGACCGGGAATTCGGGTTCGCAATGACCGGGAGGTCGAATTATCCGTGAACGATCATCGCCGCAGCCGTCATGATCCCCGCCAGGATGGGCTGGTGCAGCAGGTAAATTGCCAGGGAGTGCCGGCCGCAGAGGGTGAAAAACCGGAGGGCGGGATTTTTTTCATTGACTTTGGGAAGCAGGGTAGTTTTGTCCCGGTACACCGTTCTTCCCACCGCCGCCCCCAGGAGGAAGAACCCCAGATTGGGAAGCAGGGGGAAATAGTCCGAGGAGGCAAACCCCTCCGGCACGAAGCCCAGCACCGTAAGCCAGGGAAAGGAAAACAGCTGTCCCCGGAGCCACAGTCCGGCAGCGGTGAGCACCGCGCCCAGGGCGGCAAGGGCCCATGTGGGAAGCTTTTTCAGAACGCCCCACAGGAGCATGCACACACCCAGGCAGTGAAGCACCCCGAAGTAGATAATAATTTCTTTCCCGGCAAAGCCCAGAAGATACATCCCCAATGTCACAGCGGTACAGACCATGCCGCAGGCAAAGACCACAAGACCCCGCCGGGTGCTGCGGCTTCCCAGGGTGGCGCAGGTGCCGGACAGCAGGAGAAACAGCACCCCGCCCCAGTCCCTGACGAAAGCAAACCACTTGGGGTACTCCCAGGGCACCAGGGCGTACAGCTCCACCAGGTCATAGACAAAGTGGACAAGCACCATGCCCAGAATGCACACCCCCCGCAGGGCATCCAGTTCCCAGATCCGCTTTTTCACGGCTGCTGCTCCTGAGCGCTATTGGCTTCCTCCTCCAGCACCCGGTAGGCGACCTTGCCGACCAGGGTCTTGGGAAGCTCCTTGCGGAATTCCAGCTCCCGGGGCATGGCGTATTTCGCGATCCGGTGGGAGCAATAATCGAGAAGCTCCTGCTTTAGCTCCTCCGTGGGCTCCACCCCGGGCATGGGCACCACATAGGCCTTGACCCGCTGGACCCGGTAGGGGTCTTTCACGCCGATGACGCAGGACAGCAGCACCTTTTCGTGGCCGTCGATGATGTTTTCCAGCTGAGACGGGTACACATTGTAGCCGGAGGTAATGATCATCCGCTTGATCCGCTGGCGGAAGTACACGAAGCCGTCCTGGTCCATGTGGCCCAGGTCGCCGGTATGCAGCCAGATCCGGTTGTCGTAGTGCCGCCGGAGGGTCTGACGGGTCTCCGCCTCGTTATCCATATACCCCAGCATGACGGTGGGGCCGGAGACGCAGATTTCTCCCTCAATGTTGGGGCCCACCTCGTCCACGGTGCCGGGGGTGACGATCTTATAATAGGTATCCGGGAACGGTACGCCGATGGACCCGGCCCGGGCGTAGTCCTTGGGGGTCAGGCAGGAGGCGGTGACGCACTCGGTGGTGCCGTAGCCCTCCCGGATCTGCTCGGAGCAGCCGTGCTCGTGGAGGAAAGCGTCCACCTTTTTCTTAAGCTCCGGGCTCAGGCTGTCGCCGCCGGAGAAGATGCCCTTGAGGAAGCTCAGGTCCACGCCCTCCAGATTTTCCGCCCGGAGCAGGGCCTCAAAAAGCGTGGGCACACCGGGGATCAGGTTGGGCTTCTCCTTTACCAGCACATCGGCATAGGTCTTCACGCTGAACTGGGGCACCAGGATGCAGGTGGCGCCGCCGATGAGGGCGGTGTGGATGCCGATGCCCAGGCCGAAGCCGTGGAATACCGGCATGACGGAGAGCATTTTCATCCCCGCGACGCTTCCGAAGCCGGAGGCAGCGATGGTCTGCAGGCCCAGGGCGTTAAAGTTCATGTTGGAGAGCATAATGCCCTTGGTGGTGCCGGTGGTGCCGCCGGAATAGAGAATGGCGGCGCATTCCTGGCAGCTGCCGTCGTCCGGGGGAAGCACCTCGTTTTTCCCCGCCGCCACCATGTCGTACCAAAGCGTGTAGCCCGCCTTGGGAAGCTTCTTTACGGCCCTTGCCCCCTTGGTCAGGGGATACAGGGCGCTTAAGGGGAAAGGCAGCTCGTCGGCGATCTTGGCAATGAGAATGGTGCAGGGGTTTTCCAGCTCCGGCAGGATCTCCGCTACCTTATAATAGAACTGGTCCAATGTCAGGATGGCCTTGGATTTGGAGAAATTCAGGTAAAAGGCGATCTCCTTGGCGGCGGACAACGGGTGGATCATATTGGGGATGGCCCCAATCCGGTTCAGGGCGTAGAAGCAGTCCAGGGCCTGGGGGGTGTTCGCCATGCAGATGGTCACCTTGTCGCCCTTGCGGATGCCCATATGGTAAAGGCCCTTGGCGGCGGCGTCGATGCGGCGCATAAAGGAAGCGAAGCTGGTCTGCCTGCCGTAGAACACATAGGCGGCGCTTTTGGGATACTTCTTCGCGGCGTCCGCCACGAGCTGGTACATGGTCTTCTGGGGATAATCCAGGGATACGGGAGTATTGCCGTAGTAGCGCAGCCACGGCGCGGAAGCAGACAGTCCCATAATTTTCTTTTTCCTTTCTGTAAAGCCCGGCCCAAAACGCCGGGGCGCAAGAATACCGTGCTATTATACCAATTCGCAAGCTTAATTTCCACCCTTTTTCTGAAAAAATCCCCCGGGAAGCATTTTTCTTCTTGTATTGCGGCGGCGCGGAGGGTATAATGGGGAAAGCTTAAGAAATTCCTAACGGGTCAGACGCAGCCGGGAAAATCCGGTAAAGGGTCGTTTAGTGCGCTGGCGCGGTATCGAATTCCCGGTCATTGCGAGCCAGTTCGCTTTCCTGGCGTGGCAATCCCCAGCGATAGAAGAAAGTGGTCTCGATGACGAGAGGGATTCCCACACCAGTCTGCGGACTGGTTCGGAATGACACGTTAATTGATTTGCTGCCTGCTGTACGACGGGGATTCCCACGCCAGTGCAGTCATCGAATCGCATTGATCATATAAACAATCATTTAGGCTATCGGCTTTATGCAGCAAACAGAAAAATGCACTTTGGTGTACTGGT
>CAZVDH010000128.1:0-5348 GCA_964625595.1 uncultured Oscillospiraceae bacterium
CACAGGTTTCCTATTTGCTGTTTTAAGCCGATAACCTAAATTCCAATTTGTCAGTGTGCTTACACAATCCGATAAGCACATGATCTCATATCTCATATCTTATATCTCATATCTTATATCCCATATCTGAAAAAGCCCGCCCCGGCTTGCTCCTTTCGGAACAGGCCGGGGCGGCTGTTTTATTCATCCTGTTTCGGGCAGTTGATCTCCAGGATCCGCTCGATGGCCATGTGCAGCACCTGGCAGGTGGGAGTGGAGGCGGCTTTGTAATAGACCTCCTTGCCCTCCCGGCGGCTGACGATCAGCCCGGCGGCTTTCAGCTGCTTTAAATGGTGGGACACGGCAGGGGAGGACATCTCCACCATGGCGGACAGGTTGATGACGCATTCCTCGCAGTGGCACAGCAGCCAGAAGATCCGCAGACGGCTGCTGTCGTCCAGTTTTTTGAAAATGTCCGCCGCCATGGAAAAATCCTCAGTTTTCGGCACATTTTCCATTTCCTTTTCAAAGCAGCCCCCATGGTCATGGGGAAGATGGATATGGTCTTCCATGGTTTCTCCTTTTACGATGATAGCGAACCCGAATTCCCGGTCATTGCGATAAAGCAGCTCACACTGGCGTGGCAATCTCCCGGTTAGACGAAGGCAGTCTCGATGACGATGGAGATTCCCACACCAGTGACATCGGTCACTGGTTCGGAATGACACTTAATGGATTTGCAGCCTGCTGTACGGGTTTTCTCTTTTATCTGCTGCTGTTTCCCCACCGGCGAAGAAGCGCCGGTGGGGAAGTGGTTACCATAATTACTTGCTCAAATAGGCGTCGATGGCGGCGGCGCCTTTCTTGCCCGCGCCCATGGCGAGAATGACGGTTGCCGCGCCGGTGACGGCATCACCGCCGGCGAACACGCCCTCACGGGTGGTCATCTCGTTCTCGTCAACGATCAGGCAGCCCTTACGGTTGGTATCCAGGCCCGGGGTGGTGGAGCGGATCAGGGGGTTGGGGCTGGTGCCCAGAGCCATGATGACGGTGTCCACGTCCAGCACGAACTCGCTGCCGGGAATCTCCACGGGGCGGCGGCGGCCGGAGGCGTCCGGCTCACCCAGCTCCATGCGGATGCACTTCATGCCGCAGACCCGGCCTTTCTCGTCGCCCAGGATCTCCACAGGATTGCACAGGGTCTTGAACTCGACGCCCTCTTCCTTGGCATGGTGCTGCTCTTCTTTCCGGGCGGGCATTTCCGCCTCGCCCCGGCGGTAGACGATGTACACATGGTCCGCGCCCAGACGCATGGCGCACCGGGCGCCGTCCATAGCCACGTTGCCGCCGCCAACAACAGCCACGGCCTTGGACTTGATGATGGGGGTGTCGGCGGACTCGTCGTAGGCTTTCATCAGGTTCGTCCGGGTCAGGTACTCATTGGCGGACAGCACGCCCTTGAGGGACTCGCCGGGGATATTCATGAACATGGGCAGGCCGGCGCCGGAGCCTACAAACACGGCCTTGTAGCCCATGTCGAACAGCTCGTCGATGGTCAGAACCCGGCCGATGACCATATTGGTCATAACCTCAACGCCCTGGGCTTTCAGCTTCTCCACCTCGCCCGCGACGATTGCCTTGGGAAGACGGAACTCGGGGATGCCGTAGACCAGCACGCCGCCGGCGGTGTGCAGGGCCTCGAAAATGCTGACTTCATACCCTTTCTTGGCAAGGTCGCTGGCGCAGGTCAGACCGGCAGGGCCGGAACCGACCACGGCCACCTTTTTGCCGTTAGACTCGGTCTTCTTGGGCATTTCGTTTACATTCTCCCGATACCAATCGGCAACGAACCGCTCCAGGCGGCCGATAGCCACAGGCTCGCCCTTGATGCCCCGGACGCAGCGGCCCTCGCACTGGCTTTCCTGGGGGCAGACACGGCCGGACAGGGCGGGCAGGGCGTTGGTAGAGGTGATGATCTCATAGGCGGCCTTGAAGTCGCCCTCGCCCACTTTGGCGATAAATTCGGGGATGCGGACGTTTACGGGGCAGCCCTCCACGCACTTGGGATTCTTGCAGTGGAGGCACCGCTTTGCCTCTTCCATGGCCATCTCGGGGGTGTAGCCCAGAGCCACTTCCTTAAAGTTTCTTGCCCGTACCTTGGGATCCTGCTCCGGCATGGGCGTCTTGGTCATCGTCATATTTGCCATTTTCTCTTCCTCCTATCAGCGGATCAGGGCCTTGCCCATGGCTTCGATCCGGCAGGCGTGGTCACGGCTGACCTCGGCCTCCCGCTCCTGGTAGATGCCGTTCCGGCTCATGAGCTCGGCAAAGTCCACCTTGTGGCCGTCAAACTCGGGGCCGTCCACGCAGGCAAACTTGGTCTGGCCGTCCACGGTGACCCGGCAGCCGCCGCACATGCCCGTGCCGTCCACCATGATGGGGTTCAGGGATACCACGGTATGGACGCCGAAAGGCTCGGTGGTCTTGCAGACAAACTTCATCATGGGCACAGGGCCGATGGCGAGAACCTCGTCATACTGAATTCCGCTTTCCAGCAGCTGCTGCAGCCGCACGGTGCCGAAGCCCTTTTCACCGTAGGAGCCGTCATCGGTCATGAGGTAGAGGTTGGTGGAGGCAGCCTTGAATTCCTCCTCCAGAATCACCAGATCCTTGTTCCGGAACCCGATGATCACGTCCACAATGGCGCCGGCTTCCAGGAAAGCCCGGGCAGCGGGCAGGGCAATGGCGCAGCCCACGCCGCCGCCCACAACGCACACCCGCTTCTTGCCCTCCACATCGGTGGGTTTACCCAGGGGGCCGACGAAGTCCTGGATGTAGTCGCCCTCGTTGAGCGCGCCCAGGGCTTTGGTGGAGAAGCCCACTTTCTGGAAAATGATGGAGACAGTGCCCTTTTCCCGGTCGCAGCCGGCGATGGTCAGCGGCACACGCTCGCCCTTGTCATCAATGCGGAAGATGATGAACTGTCCGGCCTTGGCCTTTCTGGCAACGAAGGGTGCTTCGATGTCCATAAGGGTGACCGTGGGGTTCAGCTCCTTTTTGCGTACGATCTTATACATGTGATTACCGTCCTTTTCATTTCGGTTGTTTATTTTCAGGGCAAGCGCCCTGTATTTTCCTATTTCTGCTTCAGAATGTCCCGGATCTCGGTGAGCAGGGTCTCCTCGGCGCTGGGAGCGGGCGGTGCAGGGGGCGCGGGGGGCTCTGCCGCCGCTTCTTCCTTTTTCTTCGTGATGCTTGCCATTTTGTTCAGGCCCTTGACCAGCCAGAACACCACCAGGGCAAGGATGCCGAAGTTAATGACCGCTGCCAGGAAATTGCCGTAGTTCAGGGTGTTGGCAACCACGTTGCCCGCCTCATCCACCGGACCGCCAAAGAGCCGGGGGAGGGTGATTTTCAGCTCGGAGAAATCGATGCCGCCCATGAAGATGGCAATGATCGGCATGATCACATCATCCGTCAGGCTCTTGGTGATGGTGCCGAAGCCCGCGCCGATGATGGTGCCGACGGCCAGGGCCATGGCGTTGCCCTTGACGGCAAAGGCCATGAATTCATCCCACCAGCCGGGCTTTTTTCCGTGTTTGGACATAGCTTTTCCTGCCTTTCCATATAATTTACGATATGTTATGTTCCGTTGTATGGTATGTGGGAGGATGCCGTACACCCAAGGCCTCCCCTGTGTAAGGGGAGGTGATACCAGTGCGCACACTGGTATCGGAGGGGTTGTAATTGATTTCCTTTGTATGTGTCCATTGTCAAAGTTGGCAATGTTATTTTGACAATCCCTCAGTCAGCTCCGCTGACAGCTCCCTTTACACAAGGGAGCCCTTGGCGCGTACAGTATCCTGCTGTGCTCCTTTTAAATTGTCACGGGGGAAACCTTAATCGCCAATTGTCAATTATTTCGTAATGACCTCAATGCCGCCCAGGTACTTGCGCAGGGCCTCGGGAACCACGATGCTGCCGTCGGCGCGCTGGTTCTGCTCCACCAGGGCGGGGAAAATCCGGGAGGTGGCGAGACCCGAACCGTTCAGGGTATGCACGAACTCGGGCTTACCGGTGGCTTCTCGGCGGAAGCGGATATTGCCCCGGCGTGCCTGGTAATCCCGGGCATTAGAAACGGAGGAAACCTCCTTGTAGCCGTTCATGGAGGGGATCAGAATTTCGATGTCGTAGGTCCGGGCCATGGAGGCGGAGCAGTCACCCGCCGCCAGCTTCACGGTACGGAAGTGCAGGCCCAGGCCTGCAACCAGGTTCTCGGCCTTGCGCACCAGTTCATCAAAGGCCGCGTCGGAATCCTCAGGCCGGGTGAACTGGAACATCTCCACCTTATTGAACTGATGGCCCCGGACCATGCCCCGCTCGTCGGCCCGGTGGGAACCGGCCTCCCGGCGGAAGCAGGGGGTGTAGGCAAAGAATTTCTTGGGAAGATCGGCTTCATTCAGGATTTCCTCCCGGTAGACGGAGGCCAGAGCGGCCTCGGCAGTGGGAAGCATATAGTGGATCCGGTCATCGGTGGGGTTCGCGATCTTATAGACCTCGTCGGCAAACTTGGGGAACTGGCCCGCGGTCTCGCCGCACTGGTACTCCAGCATGTGGGGCGGCAGGATGAACTCGTAGCCGTCGGCGATGTGGGTATCGATGAAGTAGTTGAGAAGCGCCCACTCCAGCCGCGCGCCCATACCGGTGTACATCCAGTTGCCCGCGCCGGCCAGCTTCACGCCCCGCTCGTAGTCAATGAGGCCCAGGTCGGTGCACAGGTCCACATGGTGCTTGGGTTCAAAGTCAAAGGAATGCTTCTCGCCCACATACCGCAGGGGCTGATTGTTCTCCTTGCCCCCGGGGAGCAGGTCCGGGTCGGGGAGGTTCGGCAGGCTCAGCATTGCGGTGCGGTACTCCGCCTGCAGCTCGCCCAGCTCCTTCAGCTCGTCGGCAACATCCTGGTCCAGGCGGACGCTCTCGGCATTGTTGGCGGCGATGGCGGCATCAATGGCGGAGGTGTCCGTGCCCTCCCGCTCGGCCTTTTTCTTCTGGCCGAAGAGCTTGCCGTTTTCCTTGGACAGCTTGTTCTTCTGGGCGGTCTTTCCCTCGGAGGCGGTCTTCAGAGCCCGGATGCGCTCGTCCAGCTCCAGAATCCGGTCAACGGTGGCATCGCAGTCCACTTCCTTGGCTTTCAGCCCAGCCTTGACTGCGTCGGGATTTTCCTTGATTTTCTTAATGTCCAGCATATGGCTTCTCCTTTTGCGTTTTGGAATATATGAATTTTTGAATTGCTTGTGATTAAATCATGTTTGTTCAGCAAATTGGAATTTAGGTTATCGGCTTAAAACAGCAAATAGGAAACCTGTGAT
>CAZVDH010000129.1:0-5336 GCA_964625595.1 uncultured Oscillospiraceae bacterium
ACAGATGCCGTAATAAATTATTCATAGAATTACTGTGTTACGGACACCCGCCTTTTACGAGGGGCGTGCCACCAGTGCGCACACTGGTGGCGGGGGAAGCCCGTCACCCGCAAGTCTTTCACAAAACAGTGTGAAGAATAGAGCTAGAAATATTATTTTCTTTGACGATTTGTTGTCGGAAATTCGTACTCCCCCCGGTACCAGTGCGCGCACTGGTACCACCCCCCTCACAAGTGCGGGGGGCGAGGGCGGCTGCGCCGCCAGTCCGCCAAATACCAATTTGTTGTTCTTTCGATCCCAGCCATATAAAAAGCACCCGGTGAATGAATCACCGGGTGAAAAAACCGCCCCAGGTATTCCCAGGACGGTGCTGCTAAGAGCCGAAGTTAATCAGCAAGGAACTGACGGGCTTCCCACTGAAAACGGTCAAGCTCGTTTTGGTCGCAATCGATGGAGACGGTCAGCGGACCGGTCAGGCCCAGACAGAACATTTCCATGAAGCTTTTTCCGTTGGCGGTGTAGTTTCCGTCGGTCACATCCACCCGGAAAGGCTGAGCCGTAGACAGCGACACAAAGTCCTGCACGTCCTGTACAGATCGGAGTCGTATCAAAAACGCAAGCATATTTTCCCCCCGGACTGTACAAACGGATGTTTATCGTGTATAATGGTTTAAACCGGAATATTCGGTTCCATTGACAAACATTATAGCATTCTTTCGTAAAAATTCAACTGTTTGTTTGGACAATTAATACAAAATAATCTGTAATAAATTGGCGGTTTTAACAAATGAAATTTGCATTTTACACCCTGGGCTGCAAAACGAACCAGTTTGAGACCCAGGCTATGGAGCGGCTTCTGTTGGATATGGGGCACAGCATCGGCAGCTTTGAGGAAGACTGCGACGGCTATATCGTCAATACCTGCTCCGTTACCGCAGTGGCGGATAAGAAGAACCGTGCGGTGATCCGCCGGTGCCGCCGGAGCCATCCGGAAGCGGTACTGGGGATCTGCGGCTGCTATGTCCAGCATGCGCCCCAGGCCCTGCGGGAGCTGGGAGCGGATGTGCTGGGGGGCAGCGGGAACCGCCGGGCTTTTCTGGAGGATATGGTGGCCGCCGCGTCTGACCAGGTTTACCGGGAGCATCTGGATAACGCTATGCGCCGCCGGACCTTTGAAATTCTCCCTGCCGGGGGTCTGGAGGAGAGGACCCGGGCCATGCTGAAAGTCCAGGACGGCTGTGTGAATTTCTGCTCCTACTGCATCATCCCCTATACCCGGGGCCCGGTGCGTTCCATGGACTTAGAAACAGCCTGCACCCAGGCCCGGGAGCTGGAAGACAGGGGCTACCGGGAGATCGTGGTTACAGGCATCGAGATCGCCAGCTGGGGGGTGGATCTGCCGGGCAAGCCCGGGGTGGTTTCCCTGATCGAGGGAATTTGCCGGGCGGTGCCCAGGCTTCGGGTGCGGCTGGGCAGTCTGGAGCCCAGGATCGTCACGGAGGAATTCTGCCATCGGCTGGCGGCGCTTCCCAACCTGTGTCCCCAGTTCCACCTGAGCATGCAGTCCGGCAGCGACAGCGTACTGCGGCGGATGAACCGGAAGTACGACACCGCCCGGTTCCTGGAAAGCGTGGAGGCCCTGCGCCGGACATTTCCCGGCTGCGCGGTGACAACGGATATGATCGTAGCGTTTCCCGGGGAGACGGAAGAAGAGTTTGCCGAAAGCCTGCGCTTTATCCGCCGCTGTGCCTTTGCGGATATGCACATTTTCCCCTATTCCCGCCGCCCGGGCACCGCGGCGGAGAAGCTCCCCGGCCAGCACGGCAACGCGGTCAAGGAGGAGCGCAGCCGCCGGGCCATCGCTGTGGCGGAGGAGATGAACCGGCAGTACCGGGAATCTTTAGTGGGAAGTATTCAGCAGGTGCTGTTTGAAACCGAGGAAGACGGGCTCTGGTCCGGCCATGCCCCCAACTATATCCGGGTCTTCACCCGGGGAGAGAACCTGCACAACCGGATTGGAAATGTACTTGTCACCGGCCTGCACGCCGACGGCGTGGTGGGGCAAATCCAAGGGAAAGAGGAAGCATTATGAAAACCTTACTGCATATTTGCTGCGCGCCCTGCGCCAACCAGTGCATCGACGTGCTGCGGGGGGACGGTTTTGAGGTTACGGGACTGTGGTATAATCCCAATATCCATCCCTTTACCGAGTACCGGGCAAGGCGGAACTGCCTGCGGGAGTACGCCGCGTCCATTGACCTGCCCGTCATCGAGCGCAACGACTACGGACTGCGGCCATTTGTCCGGGCGGTGGCGGAGGATATTGAAAACCGGTGCGTCAAGTGCTATGAAATGCGGCTCTTTGAGGCGGCCCAGCAGGCAAAGGAGGGGGGCTTTGACTGCTTCACCTCGTCCCTTTTCATCAGCCCCTACCAGCAGCATGAGCTGATGCGGGAGGTGGCAGAGCGGGCGGCGGCGGAATACGGCGTGGAATTTCTCTACCGGGACTTCCGCCCATGGTTCCGGGCCGGTCAGGAGCGGGCCAGGGAGCTGGGCTTCTACATGCAGAAGTACTGCGGCTGTGTCTTTTCGGAAGAAGAGCGGTATCTGAAACGAAACAAGATCATTCCGTAACGGGATGAAGGAGGAACTATGAACAAAATCCAATACTGTGTCCCCTGCCTTTTCGGGCTGGAGGGGATCGCGGGGGACGAGCTGCGGCGGCTGAACCTGGAGGATGTCCGGGTGGAAAACGGCAGGGTGCTGTTTTCCGGGGATGAAAGCGCCCTGGCCAGGGCCAGCATCGGCCTGCGCACCGGGGAGCGGATCCTGATCCGCCTGGCGGATTTCCCGGCGAAAACCTTTGAAGAGATGTTCCAGGGGGTGTACAATACCCCGCTGGAGGACTATATTCCGAAAGAGGGCGCTTTCCCTGTAAAGGGCCACTGTTTAAGCAGCCAGCTCATGTCCGTGCCGGACTGCCAGGCCATCATCAAAAAAGCGGCCTCCAAACGGCTGGGGGAAAGGTACGGCGTTACCTGGCTTCCGGAGACCGGCGCAAAGTACCAGCTCCAGTTTTCTCTGATGAATGACCGGGTACAGCTTTATCTGGACACCACGGGGCCGGGGCTGCACAAGCGGGGCTACCGGGCCGTGGGCAACGACGCGCCCCTGCGGGAGACATTGGCGGCTGCTATGGTGCTTCTGACCCGGTATCGGGGCAGGGAATTTCTGTGGGATCCTTTCTGCGGCAGCGGCACCATCGCCATTGAGGCTGCCCTCATTGCACGGAACCAGGCGCCGGGCCTGCGGCGGCGGTTCGCGGGAGAAGCCTTTGCCTGGTCGGATCCCCAGGTCTGGAACCGGGCCCGGGAGGAAGCCAGGGACAAGGAGTTCCGGGGAGAATACCGGATCCTGGGCTCGGACAACGATCCCAAATGCGTGTCGCTGTCCATGGCAAACGCCCGGAAAGCGGGAGTGGGGGAGCTGATCCGTTTTCAGGACGGGGATGCCACCAAGCTGCCGCTGCCTGCCCAGGAGGGCATCCTGATCTGCAATCCGCCCTACGGAGAGCGGATGATGGAGCAGCAAAGCGCCCAGCGGCTCTATGCCGCCCTGGGACGGCACCTGAAATTTGCCGACGGGTGGAAAAAGTATATCATTACCTCCGAGCCGGAATTTGAGCACTATTTCGGCGCCCGGGCGGACAAGAAGCGCAAGCTCTACAACGGCATGATCAAATGCGACTACTATATGTACACCGCCCAGCAGCGCCGGGAGAAAAAATAAGCCGCTGCCAGTCCGGGCAGTGAAAGAGCCTTTGCAAAGAAAGAAGCGATTCTATGAAACACCTGTTCATCATCAATCCGGCGGCGGGAAGCCGGGACCAGACCCAGGACTATACCCGCAGGATCCAAACCGCCTGCGAGGCTGCGGGGCTATACTACCGCATTGCCGTGTCGGAAGGTCCCGGGGACTGCCTGCGGCTTGCCCGGGAGGCGGCCCAGACCGGGGAGGAACTGCGGATCTATGCCTGCGGCGGCGACGGGACCCTCAATGAGGTGGCCGCAGGGGCGGCAGGCTTTCCCAATGCCGCCGTGACCCACTACGCGGGGGGCAGCGGCAATGACTTCGTCAAGATATTCAGCGAGCCCGGGGCGTTTTTCAGCCTGGACCGGCTGCTGGACGCGGAGGAAACGGCGTTTGACATGATCCGCTGCAATGAGGACCTGGCTCTCAATATCTGCTCCGTGGGGCTGGATGCCCGGATCGGTACGGATGTAGCGAGTTACAAGCGCCTGCCTTTTCTGCAGGGCTTCCGGGCCTACGCGGTATCCACGGTGGTGAACGTGATCCGGGGCATCGGAGAGCACTATGTTGTCCGGGTGAACGGGGAAACCATCGACGGCAGCAAGACCATGATCTGCGTGTGCAACGGCCGGTTCTACGGCGGCGGCTTCAATCCGGTGCCGGAAGCGGATCCGGCGGACGGGTGGCTTGAAATTCTGCTGGTGGAAAAGGTCAGCCGGCTCCGGGTGCCGGGGATCGTGGGCAAGTACAAGGACGGAAAATACCGGAACTATCCCGAGCTGATCCGCCACATCCGGGCAAAAGAGATCGATATTCTCTGCGACGCTCCCGCTGCCGTCAACCTGGACGGAGAGCTTCGCCGGGCACAGGAGATCCACATGTCCGTGGCGGCGGAAAAGCTCCGCTTCTTCTATCCCAGGGGCCTGACCTGGGCAGCCAAACAAACGGCGAATGTGTAACTCACGGGAACTGTCCGGGCAGATGTTTCGTTGTCAGCAGGGAGACAAATTGGAATTTGCAGAGGGGAGCGCACACCCCGAACAACACTGTCATTCCGAACCAGTTCTCTTTCCTGGTGTGGGAATCTCCATCGAATTCCAGGCTGCCCATCGTCATCCATTCGTAGGGGCGGTCATTGACCGCCCGCAAAAATATACCGAATTCCAGCATTAATTCATGTAAAATGGTACCTTTTCGCCGAAAGAAATACGAATGTCTAAGCTTTTCTTGCCGGGCGCTCAATGAGCGCCCCTACAGAGGCAGACGACCGTAATTCGGAAATTCGAGGGAGATTGCCACGCCAGTGTGATCACTGGCTCGCAATGACTGGGAATTCGACAAATTCCACTTTAGGCTATCGGCTTAAAACAGCAAATAGGAAACCTGTGATTTGGCAGTCCAATACCTTCCCCCGGGGGGAAGGTGCCCCGCAGGGGCGGATGAGGATCGGCGACACTTTCTGATATGGGATACCGGTAAATAAGAACATACAGCGTTTCAAGCAGTACCTTTTTTACGAACCGAAT
>CAZVDH010000130.1:0-5330 GCA_964625595.1 uncultured Oscillospiraceae bacterium
CAGTGCGCCAAATTCCAATATGTCAGTGTGCTTACTAAAGCCGATAACCTAAATTCCAATTTATCTGTTTGCAGAGCAAAGCTTTACCCACATAGAAACAGAATCCACAACGCAGAGAACAAAAAGGGACAGGCTCCCAACCTTGTTCTCTGCGTTTTTTCAACAGGAAAGGAGTCTGCATATGGATCTGAACCGGCGGGCAAAGCGGGTGGGGCTGACGGTGATCGCCTTTGCCCTGCTCCTGCGGCTGTATGATGCCGGGGTGTTTCGGTGGGCGGCGGAGCGGCTCACCGCCCCGGATACCGCCGCTTTCCTCCTGCTCCTGGAAACCGGACGGCGGGATACCGAAGCCGAGGGCTTCGACTTTTCCTTTCTTCCCGAGTCCGCCGCCCCGGCTTTCGCGGCGGAGACCCTGCCGGAAAAGGATCCGGAAATTCCCTCCGAAACAGTGCCCCAGGCCGATTCTGCCGCATCTTCGGAAAAGGAGGCGGTCAGCGTCTACTACGCCTGCTCCCTCCGCCCGGACCTTGACAAGCTTCTGGCCCAGCCCCTGACCCTGGACCTGTCCGGGGAGGCCCCCACGGTGCTGATCCTGCACACCCACACCACCGAAAGCTACACGAAAGATGGGGAAGACTATGTGGAAACCTCGGATTACCGCACCCTGGACGAAAATTACAACATGCTCTCCATCGGCGCGGAGGTGGTCCGGCTCCTGGAAGCGGGGGGCGTGACCGCCATCCAGGACCGGAGCCTCCACGACTATCCCTCCTACAACGGCTCCTATTCCGATGCCCGGAAATCCATCCGGAAGTACCTGGCGGAGTACCCCACCATCCGGCTGGTGCTGGACCTCCACCGGGACGCGGCGGACACGCCCTCCGGGCAGCTGCGCACCCTGGCAACCACCGGCGCGGGAGCCTCCGCCCAGCTCATGCTGGTGATGGGAAGCAGCGCCGCCGGGCTGAAGCATCCAGACTGGGAGCAGAACCTGTCCCTGGCCCTGAAGCTCCAGGCGGTGCTGGAAAAAAACGACCCGGGGATCACCCGTTCCACCATCCTCCGGGCCCAGCGGTTTAACCAGGACCTTTCTCCCGGCTGCCTGCTGGTGGAGGTAGGCGCTGCCGGGAACACCCACGAGGAGGCCCTCCGGGCAGCGGACGCCCTGGCCGCCGGAATTCTGACCCTGGCGGCGGAGAATAGCCCTTGAGAACCCGGGGAAAATATGGTATATTGCAGTTAACGGCGGAACAACTGCCCCAAAACCCCTGACCGAACGGAGGGATCCTGCGTGGAAAAAAGAAAAAGCACAAAAATTCTTATCATTATCCTTTCTGTCATTTTGCTCCTGGCCCTCCTGGCGGCGGCGGGCTGCGGGGTCTACTACAGCCTGGTGGAAAAGCGGCTGGAGGGCTGCCGGATTCTGGCGGACTTCCTCCGGCAGGAGGAAATGGAGCTGCAAGCGGAGGTGTCCGCCGACCTGGGCGGCACCGCCTTAACAGGAAGCCTCCCGGTGTTCCGCCGGCAGACGGAGGACGGCGGCTTCTTCGGAGTGATTCTGGACAATCAGACCCTGTACCTCCGGGAAAACGTATTTTACCTGGGCAACGGCCGGGCTTTCCGGATTTCCGCCCAGCTTCCCCAGGGGGAGGCCCTTTTGGAGCAGGCCCAACTGGTGCTTTCCGCGTCCAGGGTGACCCGGGAACAGACCGGGGACCTGACGGTGTACCGGGCGGAGGCGGGCATTGACCAGGCCAAGGCCATCCTGAAATATTTGTCTCCCCAGACGGCGGAAAAAATGTCCGTCATCGACAGCCTGGTGGTCACTCTCACGGCAGAGAACCGGACGCTCCGGGATCTGACCGTCACCGCCGCCGGTTCCGACGGCACGAATCCCTATACCCTGCGCCTGACCCTGACGGTGCTGGACCCCGGCACCCTGGATACCGCCATCCCCCAGGCGGTGCTGGACGCGGTGAAGGAGCCCGGGGACATCCTTACCCTGCGGTGGGACCCGGACGCCCTGCCCCTGCTGCGGGGCGTGCTGGCGTTGGCCTCCCGGAACGACTTCCAGGCGGAGCTGGGGGTGAAGCTGGAATGCGGCATTCTGTCTTTCTCGGACAGCCTGGACTTAAAATACAATTCCGGTATCCAACCCGGGATCGGACGATTGGCCGGGGACAAGCTGGAGCTCTACTTCTCCGGCAGCAAGCTGTGCACCCCGGGCGGGAAGCTGCTGACGGAGTATGACGAGGTTCGGTTTGACCGCCTCCTGGCCCTGGCCCTGCCGGTGCTGGTGGAGGGAAAGGTTACGAGCCTTCGCAGCGGGGACAGCGGGCAGTACACCATGCCCCTGACCCAGGAGGAACTGGACATGATCGCTTCTGCCGTAGCCTCCCGGGCCGCCGGACTGACGATCCATCTGACGGAGGGTACCCTGGAGGCCCGGGTGACAGATAACCGCCTGACCGGGGTCAGCTTTTCCTGTGAGGGCGGGGTGCCTTTCCTCAAGACGGAAATTCCTGCCGGGGTGACGGTGACACTGCGCCCGGCGGAAAATCCCCAGACCCTTACCATTCCCGACGCCGTCCGCGCCGCCCTGGGCGGGGAAGAGTAAACTATGCGTCAGCCCCCGGAAGCGGCAAACGCCGCCTCCGGGGGATTTTTAGCGGCCAGATGAATAAATAGGAATTTAGCGAGCTGTTTGGGCAGTGGCGGGCGGTGTCGATGCGGTACGCGTCCTTGCCCCCCACATTTATGAGGGGGGTGGTACCAGTCCGCAGACTGGTACCGGGGGGAGCTCGTCACCCGCATACCCTTTACAAAAAAGTGCGAAGAATAAGAACGGCAAACATAGAAAGATAATGCTATTTTACGCTCTGCTTCCGGGAATTCGTACTCCCCCCGTCCCTGCGCTAGCGCAGGGACACCCCCCTCACAAGTGCGGGGGGCAAGGCGTCTATCCGCCTGCGCACCTTAACAGCCTGTTAAATTCCAATTTTCCGCTCCGCTGTGCACACCCGACAGGGCAATTGCCCCGCCCGGCGTCCCTTTTCGCCGTATCCCGGTCCGGAATATCTATTGCCTTTTTGTTTTTCCTGGGATATAATGGACTTAAATTCAAAAAACAACAAAGGAGAACTTGCCATGGATATTCGGTACTCTGCCAATCAGCGCGACGTGAAGCGCTACACCACCCAGGAGCTCCGGGACGAGTTCCTGATCCAGAACCTGTACCGCCCCGACGAGGTGGTGGCCGTTTACAGCCATGTGGACCGGATGGTCACCCTGGGCTGCATGCCCGTAAATGAGGCGGTGCCCCTGGACAAGGGCATTGACATCTGGGCCAACTTCGGCACCCAGTACTTCCTGGAGCGCCGGGAGATCGGCATGTTCAACATCGGCGGCGCCGGCAAGGTCACCGTGGACGGCACCGTCTACCCCATGGGCTACAAGGACTGCCTGTACATCACCCGGGGCGCCAAGGCCGTGACCTTCGAAAGCGACTGCCAGGAGAAGCCCGCCAAGTTCTATATGGTCTCCGCCCCCGCCCACTGCTCCTACGAGACCCGGCTCATTAAGCTGGCCGACGCCGCCAAGCGGCCCCTGGGCGCCATGGAAACCAGCAACAAGCGCACCATCAACCAGTTCATCCACCCCTCCGTCCTGAAAACCTGCCAGCTGTCCATGGGCATGACCGTCCTGGAGCCGGGCAGCGTCTGGAACACCATGCCCGCCCACACCCACGAGCGCCGCATGGAGATCTACACCTATTTTGAGATCCCCGAGGGCAATGTGGTCTTCCACATGATGGGCGAGGGCCAGGAGACCCGGCACATCGTCATGCACAACGAGGACGCGGTGATTTCTCCCTCCTGGTCCATCCACGCAGGAGCCGGCACCAGCAACTATACTTTCATCTGGGCCATGGGCGGCGAGAACCAGGCCTTTGACGACATGGACAACATTGCCGTCACCGACCTGCGCTGAGACCATGCTGGCAGCTACACCCCCCATGGGCTGGAACTCCTGGGACTGCTGGGGCCCCGCCGTCAGAGAAGAAACGGTGCGCAGCAACGCGGAGTTCATGGCCCGGCACCTGAAGCGGTTCGGCTGGGAGTATATCGTGGTGGACATTCAGTGGTATGAGCCGGGGGCGGCGAGCTTCCGGTACCGCCCTTTTGCTCCCCTGTGCATGGACGGCTTTTCCCGCCTGGTCCCTGCGGAAAACCGGTTCCCCTCCGCCGCGGACGGGAAAGGCTTCGGTCCTCTGGCGGACTTTGTCCATTCCCTGGGCCTGAAATTCGGCATCCACATCATGCGGGGCATCCCCCGGCAGGCAGTCCACGCCGGGACCCCCATTCTGGGTTCCAAGGCCACCGCCCGGGACATTGCCCGGGACAGCGTTTGCGGCTGGAATACGGATATGTATGGCGTGGATCCCGGAAAGGATGGGGCAAAGGCATACTACGACAGTATCTTTGCCCTCTACGCCTCCTGGGGCGTGGACTTTGTCAAGTGCGATGACATCTGCCGGGAGCTTCCCCAGTCGGAAGCAGAGCTGGAGCTCATCAGCCGGTGTCTGCGCGGCTGCGGCAGGGACATGGTGCTGAGTTTGTCCCCCGGCCCAGCCCTGCCGGAAAAGGCGGAGGTGTACCGGAAAACCGCCAACATGTGGCGGATCACCGACGACTTCTGGGATGACTGGAAGCTGCTTTACGATATGTTCCGCCGGGCGGACACCTGGGCAGAACTTGCCTGTCCCGGCGGCTGGCCGGATGCGGACATGCTGCCCCTCGGCCCCCTGCGGCAGAACGAGGATAAAAACGAGCGGACCCGGTTTACCTCGGCGGAGCAGAAATGCATGCTGACCCTGTGGAGCATTTTCCGCTCCCCTTTGATGATCGGCGGGGACATGCCTGGCTTTGATGAATTTACCCTGGGCCTGCTGACAAACCCGGGGATTCTGGAAATGCACCGCCTTGCCCGCCGCTCCCGGCAGGCCAAGCGGGAAAAAGACACAGCCGGGGAGCTCGCCGTCTGGACGGCGGACCGGGAGGGGGGAGGCCGGTATGCCGCCCTCTTTAACCTGGGGGATACGCCCCGGAAAGTGGTTCCGGGCTTGGAGCCGGGCTTTGCACAGGCGGTTGCTGTTACCGACCTGTGGAGCGGGGAGACGGTTCCCGTGACTGCCTCTGTGACCCTGCCGCCCCACGGCGCCGCGGCTTACCGGATCGGCTGAAAACAGGCTTATCGGGTTAACGCATCAGCGCGTCAAATTGGAATTAAGGTTATCGGCTTTAATAAGCTGATCGTGAAATTGTAAATTG
>CAZVDH010000131.1:0-5281 GCA_964625595.1 uncultured Oscillospiraceae bacterium
TCAAATCGCAATTTGCTGCATAACAGCCGATAACCTTAACAATCATTTTATCGAACTTCTTAACTTAATGACATTGGTGTGATCACTGGCTCGCAATGACCCGGAATTCGGGTGTGGGAATCTCCCTCGTCATCGAGACCGCATCCTCCTAACCGGGAGATTGCCACACCAGTGACATCGGTCTACTCTTCGCAATGACCGGGAAGCCGATGGGCAGCGCACCGTCCAACGGAATGCGGTATGACCCCCTGTATTTCAATCGCCGCGAAGCGGCACCGCATCTTATATCTTATATCTTATATCTTATATCTTATATCTCATAACTGTCCTCTGAAAGGAGACTTTCCCATGCTCCGCATCGCGGAAGAAGCCGATGTTCCCGCCATTCTTTCCATTTACGGCCCCTATATTCTCACCTCCACCGCAACCTTTGAATACACCGTCCCCTCCCGGGAGGAATTTCAGGAGCGGTTTCATGGCATCACCGCCCGGTTTCCCTGGCTGGTTTACGAGGAAGACGGGGCTATCCTGGGCTATGCCTACGCCAGCGCCCCCTTTACCCGGGCGGCCTACGATTGGTGCGCCGAGCCAAGCGTGTACCTGCGCCCCGACGCCCGGGGCCGGGGCATCGGACGGCAGCTGTACGGAGCGCTGGAGGCAATTTTAAAGTACCAGGGCTTCCAGCTCCTGTACGCCCTGGTCACAGGGGAAAACACCGCCTCCCTGTCCTTTCACCGCGCCCTTGGCTATGAGACGCTGGCGGTTTTTCCCGCCTGCGGATTCAAGTTTGGCCGGTGGCTGGACCTGAACTGGCTGCAAAAACGGCTGACTCCCGTGGAAATACCCATGAATCCCCCTTTGACTTGGGCAGGAATCTGTCAGGATGCCCAAAAGTTGTCCGATATTTTAGGCATTTTGTCTCTTTCTTAAATGGCAAAAATATGGTATGTTATGGTTAAGGGGAATCTGCCCTTTTGGCGCTTCCCTTTTAAAGAGAGCGTAGTAAACCATTCTTTTCAACAAGGAGCTGTGACCATGTATTTTCAGAAAAAACGCGTAATCGCCATGCTTCTGGCCGGCGGCCAGGGCAGCCGTCTGAAAGTTCTGACGGAGAAGACCGCCAAGCCCGCCGTGCCTTTCGGCGGCAAATACCGGATCATTGACTTTCCCCTGAGCAACTGCGTAAACTCCGGGATCGATACCGTGGGTATCCTGACCCAGTATCAGCCTCTGGAGCTGAATGAGTACATCGGCAACGGCCAGCCCTGGGGCCTGAACAAGACCCACAGCTGCGCCCAGGTCCTGCCCCCTTACGAGCGCCACGACAAAAAGAGCGGCTGGTACAAGGGCACCGCCAACGCCATCTATCAGAATATCGACTTCATTGAGCGCTACAATCCCGACTATGTGGTCGTCCTCTCCGGCGACCATATCTATAAGATGGACTATGCCGCCATGGTGGAGTATCACGAGAAGCACCAGGCCTCCTGCACCATCGCCGTGCGCAATGTCCCCATCGAGGAAGCTCCCCGGTTCGGTATCCTGAACACCAACCCGGACATGTCCATCTACGAGTTCGAGGAAAAGCCCGCCAAGCCCAAGTCCACCAACGCCTCCATGGGTATCTACGTGTTCACCTGGAGCGTCCTGCGGGATGCTCTGCTCTTTGACGAGGACGACCCCAACTCCTCCAACGACTTCGGTAAGAATATCATTCCCATGCTGCTGACCTCCGGCCACAAGATGATGGCCTATCCCTTTGACGGCTACTGGAAAGACGTGGGAACCATCGACTCTCTGTGGGAAGCCAACATGGAGCTGCTGGGCAAGAACCCCGCCTTCGATATCCGGGGAGACGAGCACAGCACCATCTACGCCCGGAACAACGCCCTGCCCTCTTCCTACATTGATCCCGGCGCCAAGACGGTGAACTGCTTCATCGCCGAGGGCTCCGAGGTCTACGGCACCGTGCGCCACAGCGTCATCAGCATCGGCTGCACCATCGGCGAGGGCGCCCTGGTGGAGGACAGCGTGGTCATGCCCGGCGTGGTCATCGAGCCCGGCGCCATTGTCCGCCATGCCATCCTGGGCGAGAACAGCAAGGTAGCGCGCAACGCGGTGGTGGGCGGCGCTTTCGGCCCCAAGGAGAAAAAGAAGATCAGCGTCACCTCCAAGGGCGCTGTTGTCGCGGAGAACACCGTGCTGAAGCCCGGTGACATGCTGTAAGGAGGGAAACCGCTATGAAAGTAATGGGTATCATTTTCAGCAATGACGTTGACCTGGGAGATCTGACCGACAAGCGGACCATGGCCTCCCTCCCCTACGGCGGCCGCTACCGTCTGGTGGACTTTGCCCTGAGCAACCTAAGCTGCGCCGGCGTGCGCCATGTGGGCATCGTGGCCCGGCACAATTTCCAGTCCCTCATGAACCACATCGGCGACGGTGAGGAATGGGGCCTGGAGCTGGGCGAGGGCGGCATGGAGTTTCTGACCCCCTACGCAACCTCCAATGTCCATACCTACCGGGGCAAGCTGGAGTCTCTGTACTCCGCCATGGACTTTTTGGCGTTCGGCGACAACAACGAGTATGTGGTCATGATGGATGCCTCCATCCTGTGCAATATTGACCTGAATAAGGTCCTTGCGAGCCACGTTGCCAGCGGCAAGGATGTGACCGTGGTCACCAAGGCCGGCGTGGCCGACGGAAAGAAGCTGCTGGACCTGGCCATCAAGCTGGACGGCAAGGGCGAGGTGGAGGACATGGTGGTGGACTACGCCGCGAGTTCTGAGTACCTGGCCTCCATGGACATTTTCGTCACCTCCAAGACCTGGCTCATGGACCGGGTAAAGGAGCTTATTGCCCACAACCGGTTCCACATGGACCGGGATCTGGTGCTGGGCGGCTGGCAGCGGGGCCGGGTGAGCCTGAACGTGTTCAGCTTCGACGGCGTGGTCATGTACAACGACTGTGTCGAGGAATACTTCGCCAACAGCCTGGCCCTCATTGAACAGGATGTGCGCCACGACCTGTTCGGCCGGAACCACCCCGTTTACACCAAGGTCCGGGACCGGGTCCCCACCTACTACGGCGAGGACTGCCAGGTAAGCGGCTGCATCGTGGCCGACGGCTGCATGCTGGGCGGCAACGCGAAGTCCTCCGTCCTGTTCCGCCAGGTGGAGATCACCCCCGGCGCGGAGGTGGAAAACTGCGTCATCATGAACGACTCCGTGGTGGGCGAGGGCGCCCAGCTGAAGAACGTGATCCTGGATAAGGATGTCACCGTGACCCCCGGCGCCCGGCTCTTCGGCACCGCCAAGAGTCCCATCATCGTAAAGCGGGGGGAAACCGTATGAGAATTGCCGTCTGCGCCTCTGAGGGCGCTCCCTATGCCAAGTCCGGCGGACTGGGCGATGTGATGGAGGCCCTGCCTGCCGCGCTGGCCCGGATGGAGGGCAACGAGGTCGCCCTGTTCCTGCCCTACTACGGCAAAATCAAGAATAACGCCGCCTATGCTGTTGAAAAGGTGGCCGAGCGGTATGTCCACCTGGGCTGGCGGCGGCAGTATGCCGGAATTCTGCGGCTTCAGGGCCGCAATGACGGCGTGCAGGTTTACTTCATCGACAATGAGTACTACTTCGGCGGCCGTACCGGCTCCATCTACGGCGACCTGGACGACGGGGAGCGGTTCGCGTTCTTCTCCCGGGCCTGCCTGGACGCCATGGACGCGGTGAACTACATCCCGGACATTATCCAGTGCAACGACTGGCAGACCGGCCTGATCCCGGTGTACCTGAAAGCCCTGTACCAGGGCCGGTTCGGCCATACCCGGTGCATGTACACCATCCACAACATCGAGTACCAGGGCTGGGCCAGAGCCGACTTCTTTGACGACCTGCTGGGTCTTCCCTGGGAGTACCGGGGCAGGCTGGACATGGGCGGCTCCGTGAACATGATGAAAGGCGGCATCGAGACGGCGGATCTCGTCACCACCGTGTCCGAGACCTACGCCCGGGAGCTGATGTATCCCTACTATGCCCACGGGCTGGACAGCGTCCTGGCGGCCAACGCCTGGAAGCTCACCGGCATCACCAACGGCATCGATACGAATACCTTTAACCCCGAGACGGACAAGGCTCTCCCCGCCCACTTTAACGCCGAGACCTTTACCGTGGGCAAGGCCGCCTGCAAGGCGGCGCTTCAGGAGGAAGTGGGCCTGCCGGTGAAGCCGGACGTGCCCCTCATGGTCATGGTCACCCGGCTTGCCGGGCACAAGGGCCTGGATCTGCTGTGCTACATTGCCCGGCGGCTCATGTGGGAGGAGGATGCCCAGCTTCTCATCCTGGGTACCGGCGAAGCCCAGTACGAGCGGTTCTTTAAGGATCTGGCGGCCCAGTACCCCGAGCAGGTGTCCGCGCAGATCACCTTTAACCTGGGGCTTGCCGCGCGGATCTACGCCGGCGGCGATGTGTACCTGATGCCCTCCAAGTCCGAGCCCTGCGGCCTGAGCCAGATGAACGCCATGCGCTACGGCACCGTGCCCGTGGTTCACGCCACCGGCGGTCTGAAGGACACCGTGCCTCCCTGCGACGAAAACGGCCAGGGCGGTCTGGGCTTCACGTTCCAGAGCTACAACGCCGACGACTTCCTGGCCTCTGTCAAGCGGGCGCTGAACCTGTACAACCACAACCGGGAGGGCTTCCGGGCCCTGCAGAAACGGGAAATGGAGCAGGATTTCAGCTGGGATGTCCCCGCCGGAAAGTACATGGACCTGTTCCGGAATATGCTGTCCTGGTAAAAAAACTGTCTTTCATACTATTTCTCGATAAAATGGTTAATACCATTTTATCCTGCGCTTATTGCGCAGGCCGCCGGTGGCGGCGAGAAATGTATGGACTACGTTTTTTTGCGGCGATGCCGCTGACCGCTTGACAGCGGTCCCATAAAACGGTATTAAACCGTTTTATGAAAAACTAGAGGGAAGCTCTGATTAAATGGGCAAGAGCTGACAGCGAGGGATTTTGGCTCAGCCGAAAGTTCTGAAATTGAGGGAATACTTTGTGTATTTCCCAATTTCAGAACTGCACGGATGAGCCAAAAGACCCGCTGTTCAGCCGCAGACCATTTATTCAGAGGTTCCCTAGTATCAAAAGCTGCCCTGCGGATTTCCGCAGGGCGGTTTTTTTCGCCGTGCGCCGGAAACAGAGGACAGTTATGAGATATAAGATATAATACTATTCTTTAATTAAAACTTCACAAATCGTCCAGAATATGATATAATAAT